>CAZWJO010000088.1:0-12803 GCA_964634905.1 uncultured Sangeribacter sp. | reverse complement strand
TCGAAGATTTCCTGCTTTTCTTCAGTTGAAAGATGCATTGTGTTGAGAGTTTAAATGATTAAAAATTATATTGTTGCCTTTCTTTAAAAGGAACAGCTTCAGGGACTCTCCTCCCTATGCGAAAGCCTCCTTTCGTCAAAAGACGCTGCAAAATTACAAAAAATCACGCAAACCACCAAATTTTTCTATCATCATGTGTTTTTCTCTTTACCGAAGAATTTATCAATGATGAGGGCGATAAAGCCGTCGCCTGTGACGTTGCAGGCAGTTCCGAAGCTATCCATGGCGATATAGAGAGCTATCATAAGAGCTTGGTCGCCTTCAGAGAAACCTAAGATGCTTGCTAAGATGCCAAGAGATGCCATAATTGCTCCTCCCGGGACTCCCGGGGCTGCGACTATCGAAACTCCCAACATGCAGATGAAACCCGACATCATGCTGATGTCGTATGCGTGGCCTTGCATGATCATGAGCGCCAATGCACAGCAGACGATCTTCATCACGCTCCCGGACATGTGGATTGTAGCACACAATGGAATGACGAAGCCTGCGACATCTTCTGTCACTCCCATCTTTATGGCTTGACGGAGAGTTACCGGGATAGTGGCCGCTGATGATTGGGTGCCGAGGGCTGTGAAATAAGCCGGCAACATTGTCCAGAGGAGTTTAAATGGATTTCGCTTCACGAAGAGAGCGGCAATGCAATACTGGAATATTAGCAAGAAAATATGGAGAGCGAAGATGACTCCGATTATCTTTGCGAAAGCTGTCAGTATGCCCATTACCTGTCCTGAGACTGTCATGTTAAGGAATATACCGAAGATGTATATCGGGAGCAAAGGAATGATGGCACCTGCGATTGTCATTTGGACTATGTCGCGAAATTCCACAAGACATCTTTTGAGCGTTTCTCCTTTCATCCGGGAAAGGCAAATACCCACTGTGAAAGCTGTCACCAATGCGGTCATCACTCCCATCAACGGTGGCATTTCGATTGTGAAGAAAGGTTCCAAATCGTGACCCTCTGCTATTCCTTTCAGGTTGTCGGGGGATATCAGATGGGGGAAGATTGCATTGCCTACTCCATAGCTGAGGAAACCGGACATGAGAGTAGCAGCGTATGCAATAAGTGCTGTCCATACAAGCATCTTGCCGGCATTTTTTCCGATTTCCGCAATTGCGGGGGCAACGAAGCCTAAAATGATAAGGGGAATGAGGAATCCCAAAAACTGGCTGAAGATGGCATTGAATGTCATGAAAATCCTGCCGGCCCATACCGGGAAGAAATTGCCGGCTGCGATTCCGAGGGCGATAGCAATAAGTATCTTTACGAGAAGATTGACACGAATTGGTTTCATAGGGGAGTAGTTATACTTTTGGCAAAATTATCTAAAATTTAAATTCCTGATTCTCACATACGAGCTGAATGTATGTGGCGTAAATCGGTACCAGAGGGAGCCTGATAGATGCGGAGTCCGAATTCATGGATGCAGGCGTATACGTAGTCGAAGATGTCGGCCTGAAGACGTTCGTAGGCTGCCCAAGAGGTTATCTTCGTAAAAAAATACAGTTCCAAAGGGAGTCCTTGCGGCGTGGGCTGAAGCTGACGCACCATGAGAATTACTGCCGGGTCCGGGTGTTTTTTGATTATGTCGGGATGCGACGTAAGGTATCGGATGAGATATTTGCGGAAAAGAGAAAGATTCACTTCCTGATTGGCATGTTTCAAAGAATGCTCTGATAGCAAACCTTTCTCCAGCAACCTGTCAATCTCCTCCTTGTGCAAGAATCGTATTGAATCGAAGTCAATATAGATGGAGCGTGAGACACGCCTTGCGCCCACTTCGCGCATGTTCTGATAGTTGCGGAAGGAGTCGCTTATGAGCGTATAAGGGTGAATCGTGACAATGGAATTGTCCCAGTTGCGCACTTTTACCGTAGTCAATTTTATTTCCTGCACTTCTCCATTAGCCCCGGCCTTGTCGCATATAATCCAATCTCCCTTCTTTAGCATATTGTTGAGAGTCAGCTGCACACCACCCACAAATCCCTTGATTGTATCCTGAAAAACAAGCATTAGCACAGCTGCAGAAGCCCCAAATCCAGTAAGTACCATAGTCGGCTTCTTGTCGAAAAGGATACTTAAGGATATTATGACCCCAATCAGAACAAGAATGAGCTTGACAGCACCCTCAATCACAGTAAGGTTATGCTCGGCTGCCTTATCGCGCTTTTCGAAACCATCAACTGTATTGGATATTAGCACACAAAGAAGGTTGATCACTGCATAGACTATGTAGACCTGCGTGAGTTTTTCGATTATCACAACACTCCATACATGGTTGGAGAAGGCTTGAGGAAGAAGCCATGCAAGTATAAGGGCAGGAGCAAGCTGTGAGAAGGCTTTCATTGCTTTCTCATTCAGGATATCGTCGTCCCACTCAGTTTCTGTCTTCTCGGTGATAAAATTCATAAGGGGCGTCACAATCCTCACACACAAGAAATATGATGCCAAAGAAATCAGCACAATTATCACCAATAGGGTAGGGCTGATCAGAGGCTGAGCAGCGTCCGCTCCCATGGTCGAGTTCATCCACTCAGTGACGTATTCTCTTAAAGTCATAGTTGTCAGGTTGTCAGGTTGTCGGGTTTTCTGGTTTTCTGGTTGTCGGGATTGCTATTTTCTGCCGAAGTCAGCGGGGATTTCTCCCCAGAGTTCGGTCTGCCATTTCATTATCTTTACCGGCCAGGAATGTGATCTTATCCAGACGAGACCACGCCCCAAGAGCTCAAAAAGCTTTGCATTTCGGTCGGTCTGTTTCAATTGAGTCTTCACTTGACGGTTGCGAACCCAAGCTAACGCAGTCTTGGAATCAGAATAGATGTTGTGCCATTCATTACGGCGGTGCATCTCTGCCAAAGCATGGACAATAGCCAAGAACTCCCCGATATTATTGGTGCCGTCTTGGAAGGGACCAACCTTGAAAAGCTGCTGTCCTGTAGCCAAGTCCACTCCACGGTATTCCATAATCCCGGGATTCCCTTGGCATGAAGCATCCACTGCCCATGCAGACTTGTCGATATCAGGATTTGACATATATGATGGAGCCCCAGATTTGGGAGCAGCTCCATCCCTATGGTCAGCCGCCGCTATAAGCAAAGAGCCGAGATCGGCGGGATTGCTGTCATCATCACTTCCACGGAAAGCCTGAGCAGCCTCTGCGGAGGAAGAGAAGCTCTTATATTTAGCTCCTGGAAAATTCAGAATCTGCTCCTCGCAGTCGTTCCAGTTATCATATACTCCCGGCACACGCCCGACCCATACTACATAATACTTAGTCTTTCCCATAAGTTCTAATGCATAATGCATAATTAGCTATGCTCAAGCTAAAGCAAGTCATAATGCATAATTATTTGAAGAGGCGAAGCCACTTAATGTTTAATGTTCATTGTTCAATACTTCCTTGATTTAACGAAGTTCAATCAAGACCCGCTGCCCTCTTAATGAGCAGTGGAATTTCTGTGTTGTTGAGGCTGCCTGTGAAATACTGCGCATTAGCACCAATTGCATACACAGGCACGAGATTTCCGGCATGGTAGGTTGTGGTCCATCCGATACCCATGTGGTAGTTGAGAATTGAAAAAGCCTTCGCTGTGAAAGCATTGAAGGTATGATATAGAGTCTGCTCATCCTCAGCCCTCTTGGTGATAAAGGTCTCATCGAAGAGTTTCTTCAGATCTGCCGTCTCCTTTTCGCTGACTGGCACAGAACTCCAGAAACCAAGTTTATCTTTAAGCACATTCTCCATCTCTTCCCATGTTGGATTTTGTGTATTCTTTCCCCACTCACGAGTCCAATCGGCAAAAGCATCCTTAGATATCTTCTGAGCATCAGCGTATGCGATATTGTAAGGACCCCCATTTCGTCCGTATGCCATGCCTCCCGTGTCATGGTCGGCTGTCACCACAATCAGAGTCTCCGATGGATGGCGGAGATAGAACTGGTAGGCCACATTGATTGCATCCTGGAAATTCAGAATCTCCTTTATGACACCTCCACCGTCGTTGGCATGGGCAGCCCAGTCGATGTTGCCACCCTCTATCATCATGAGAAACTTATCCGGATTTACGCTTTCGAGAGTATGCAGACAGGCTTCGGTGATCTGTGCACACGTGAGATACCCGGGAATTGAATCGATGGTATACCCTACCTGTCCTCCTGAGGGGTTTTCTGGAATCAGCATTACTTTTTGAGGAAATCTACTGCCTTTCTTTTTCAGCTCATTGAATGCCGCATATCCCTCGGCAATTTCATAATTACCATTGCGCATCACATTGAGATATTCAGCGAAAGCTTCTTCTCCCAAACCATGCAATTTGAAATCTCCACCAGCCAAGAACGAAAGTCCGCTTTCTGCTGCTTGGGGAGCAATGGTCTCTTTCATCCCCCGGTTTTCAGCATGGGCATACCAAGCGGCAGGAGTTGCATCGTCTGCCTGCACCGTAGTGCCGACACCAACCGCATAACCAGCTTTCATAAAGTCGACAGCAATGCTATTGACTGCCACTGTATCAGGATTCATTCCGATCATAGAATTTTTAGTCTTGTATCCTGTAGAGAGTGCAGTTCCTGCAGCTGCAGAGTCTGTTATGGGGGAGGAGGCGGAATAGGTTCGAGCCTGTGATGCGACAGGGAAGGTCATCATGAGAATCGGTTGCTCACCCTTGAGCACATCGCGATTGTAAGCCTCAGTGGCATTGACATGGCCGAGACCCATGCCGTCGCCAATAAAGTAAAATACGTATTTGGCATCATCAGCCATCATTGTCAGCACAGCAGCCGCTGCAAGGGTTGAAAGGAATATTTTTTTCATGTCGTATTTAGTTGTCAAGTTGTCAAGTTGTCGAGTTGTCGAGTTGTTAGTTGTTATTCTCTGCGGCGGATTTTAATAGGGATGGCATCTTCTGGAATTTCATCTACCACCAGCAGGAGATTTCCTCCCCCTCCTGCTCCGAGCATCTTCCATGCCATCGCTTTCCCTTTCCATTTATCAATCTCCTTCTGGACTCCGGGTTGCATCATCGCCGGGAACATCGCAATCTGCGCAAGGAAAGAATCAAGGTACGCTTGGGCAAAAGCATCAAGATCTTTTTTCATTATAGCCTCCCAACATCGTTCGGCAGCCTCGGTCAAATCTTTGACCTTATTTGGAGTTATATCTTTGCCTTCTACTACAGAACACCCTTGTCTTCTTGGAAACATAGGCACTACGCAGAGATGCTTTTCAAGCCATGAAAGGATTTCCTCGTCATGCACCGTCTCAATCTTCTTAGGCCAGTAATTCCCGTCGTAAAAATGACGGGAAAGTCCCGAAACGCAGATGCCAATTGCATCTTGGGCTCCGGAAATGTGTCCCTCATTCTCCGGGTCGTTCTCGAAGCAGAAGAGCAGCCGAGCCAGCATCTCTTCATTGTATGCCGGCAACTCGTAAGGCCATATCTTTTTCGCGGCATTTCGAGTTGATGTAGACATCCCTCCACGCTCCATAAAATCGTATGTGGGTTCGATTGAGGCAGTGATTGCCCATCCGGAGCCGTGCTCTGAAACGTATGGCTGGTCGATCCAAGTGCCTGCGATATCGACTCGGTAGGGGAGATTACATTTCACTTCGTTGCGTAGAGCAGTCGTAGACCGAGGTTTCAGTCCTTCCTCCGGCTCACGCTCCAGAACCACATATTCGATGCCTCGCTCTTCACAGAACATACGTTTAATTTCGCTTCCGCCATCCGAATTTACCACGAATACGTCAGGTTTGAAGCGGTCTACCGAGTCTATGAAGTCCATCATGCCGTTTCCGTTGTTGATGCAGGCATCCGTCACATATTTGATTGCTTTCACCATATAGAGGCGTTCCTTTTCGGAGCATACTGTCTTGCGGCTTTTCAGTTCTTCAATAGTCTTGTCAGAACCAATACCCACATACAAGTCTCCATATTTCGAGGCTTCCTTAAAGAAAGCGACATGGCCGGAATGCAACATATCATAGCAGCCCGACACGAACACACGCTTCCTTTTTTTATTCTCTTCAATATTCATGTTGCAAAATTAGCAAAATTTCCGTAAACCCTCTTTAAAAAAGTTATAAAAAATCTATTAGATCATTTTATAAGATTTCGTAATAGCAATTCTGAGAAAGGAGTAGGAAGTAAGTTAAGGAGTAGAGTCGCAGAATCGCTATACAGTTCAGGTGGCAGCTGCCAGAAATTATGAATTATGCATTATGAATTAAGCATTACAAAAAGAAGGACTCCTTATCACAAGGAATCCTTCTCTTACATAATCAAATTTCTAAGTCGCCTCATTCATCGGCTACAAAGCCCGTGCGGCGATAACCATGGACGTAGTAGGAGTATCCTCCATCGTCGTCACTGTATGTAATGTAGCATTCAAATTTGTCTGCTGGCATGCCTGACGGGGTCACAGCTCCGCCAAAAGTCACTTTCCCGTCGGTGACTGTCACATCGCAATCATAATATTGATTGGCTACCGGCGTACTGCTTCCAAAAGTCAGAGCATTGATATCGCAGGGCAGCTTTACTTTTGTCTCCCAAAAGCTGCCAAGGTCGTCGAGCCACAGCTCTTTGCCATTGTCTGCATTGGTATTATAAGTGATCCAGAGCATCTGTCCAAGACCATAACCGTCTTCATAGACATCATCGCCATCGATCACGTCGACGATTACCATCCATTCTCCTGCGAGATCCACAGTCGATGTCATCGGTATCTCCTCCTTTTCGCAAGAGCTGAAAAGGGCTATTCCCATCAGTAGGAGGGTGAGGTTTATAATTTTTTTCATCTGATTTTTCTTTATGTCGTTCGTACTATTTAACTTTGCCATTCGCAAATCGCAAAACGCAAAACACGATACGCAAAACCACTATTAGTTCTTGTCAAGAGTTACATTAAAGAAGAATGGATAGTCAGTATATTCTACAATATACTTTATAGTACCTGCATCCTTATCAAACTTGCCATCAGTGAGCCCTTCAGCAGAGTCACCCCATCCGCTGAGGAAGCTGTCAAGAAGCTCAATGTTGCCATCGGCATCAACGCTGATTTCTCCACCGAGTGCATACGCTGCTCCATATCCTGCACGATACTGATACCAGCCTGCAAGCAGATCGGAAATATGATAGGTGCCGTCTCCATTGGCATACACTACCTCCGGATAACCTCCATAATAGGTAGTGCCATTATAATCGCGGAAGCTATCGGTATTTGTAGTATAGTATCCACTGACCGGATCATCATTTGACGCTACAAGCACATATCTTACAGCAGAAGCACTGAACCCATCAGCATTTGTGGCAGAATATGAGATTGAATAATAACCGGGCTTAGGATTATTTAAATCCATATTAGTTGTCACGACTACCTCTGATGTATAATCTTCTCCATTTAAGGAGGCCGAGTATCCCGGGTCTACGAAGGGTGTCCCTGCCACTGCCATATCCTGAAGCGGTCCTTCAAGCTCAATTACGGGGTAGTAGGTGATCCCTGTCAACCCCTCGGTGTCCTTGCTGCAAGACCCTAAAGTTATGAGCGAAAGACCGACAGCCATTATTAAAATATATTTCTTCATTTTATTTCCAAATTAAGTACCAATGCATAATTCATAATGCATAATTATTAATTGTCGCTGACATTCAATCACTAATGCACTTATGATCGTATGCTATCAGTATGATTATTACTTAGGAAGTTAATATTACTGAGCCCAGAAGACAGGAGTGCCATCACCCTTGTATTCCGGTGTCTTGCCATTGCGGTTGGCAGATGATTCCGGATAAGGCCAGCGTTGTAGCACCTTGTTGTTGCCGAGTGTGCCGTTCACCTGTATAGGAGTGTAGAGTGTGCCTGGTTCGAGAAGTCCCGGTTGGTAGTCGTCGGTCAAGACATTATAAAGCTGTTCGCCGGAAACGCTGCCGAATGCCGGATATTTAAGGCGACGAAGCTCACACCAAGCCTCGAAGTTGTTGGTGCCAGAAAGAGCTACCCATTTCTGTATGCCGATACATTTTGCCCAGTTTGAAGAGTCCCAAGGATATGCATTGAGCACTGTCTCTGAGCCTCCGACTCCTGCCGATGCGAAAGAAGCCTCGATGGCTGCTTTATAATGCTCTTCCGCAGCGCTTGCAGAGCCAAAGCGAGCTTCATATTCTGCAAGGAAGAATTCGATTTCAGAGCGTGTGATCAGATAGACTGGAGTGTCGTATGCCATGTTAGGGCGGCACCAGTAGCCTGCCTTATAAGAGGCAGTAGTAGAGAAATTGGTGCCTGAGACGCCACCCTGGTATTCACCTTTGTCGGTATTCGGATTGAAGAATGCTTTCAAGCGCGCATCATCACCGGCATTCATTGTAGAAAGAAGCGCAATATTGAGGATCACATTCTGCTGAGTTGAGCCAAAGTATGTTGCAAATTCCTCCTGGTAGTATGGATTTGCTTGTCCGCTCTCATTTTTCCAGCAGCCTGTCCATGCCACATCACCCTCAGGGAAGTTGCCCTCTGCCACGAGAGCAGCAAGCTGACTCTTGACGTCTACTACATTGCTTTCTCTCATAAGAAGGCGGAGTTTGATTGCATTCGCTACCTTCACCCATTCAGATGCACGGGCCCCGGGAAGGAGGAAGTTGGTGCAGACGCTTTCGAGTCCGTTGACTTTCGAGAGGGCTTCGTCGAGTTCGGCGATGATGCCTGCATACACATCCTTGCCGTCGTCATATTTAGGAGTGATATTGTTGATGTCAAGGGCTTCGCTATAAGGAATTTCACCGTAGCAGTCGATAAAAGCCTGGTATGTGGCAGCTCTCAAAACAGTTGCAGCAAGCAATGTTCCGTAGCTCTCACTCTCTTCTGCCATAGCTATAACGGTAGATAGGTTCTGGAGAGTGCGAGTCGAAAGATTGCTGTAAGTGGAGCTGGAACGCACGGCACTTTGCATGAACTGGCTATAGTCCATGTAGTTTGACGTGCCGAAAAACTGTGAATAATGCTGTGCGAAATATCCGCCGGTGATACGGAAATAGTCGCTGTAGCTATTGGCAAAGGCCATCTCAGCTCCCGGGAAGATCAGATCGGCATTTAGGTTGCCGGCTGCCGGAGAGTTTGGACTCTCGTTGATGTCGAGATAGCTGTCGCAAGCTCCGAGGGAGAGTGTCAAAGCCAGGACGCCTGTCATTAATATCTTTTTCATTGCTGATGATTCTTTAGAAGGTTACTTTTAGGTTGACTCCGTATGTGCGGCATGATGGGTTGGTGTAGAGTTCACCAAAGCCGTATGCGATATCACCATAATTGGTGACTGTGGTTGATTCGGGGTCAACATAACGGTTTTCTTTTGCTGTCCAGATGAATGGGTTGTTGCAATATGCTGTCAACACTATTTCCTTCATATAGATGCTCTTCATCCACTTCTGAGGCAGGCTCCAGCTGAGTGATATATTGCGTACTTTGCAATAAGTGCGGTCTGTAAGGTAAGCTTCGCCACCGTGTCCCCAACCGTAGTTGTTGAAGTAGTTCTGGAAACTGCTGTTGGCTACGTAGATCGGAGTAGTGTTCTCGCTGTAAGAGCCGTCGCCATTTGCCACTACAGAATTAGGGATGATGAATGGACGACGCTCATTTTCTTCGGTCACGATACCATTACCGGTAAACTGCATGAGGTTCTTTGTACGTGAGAACATCTTGCCTCCGTATCGGAGGTCGAATGCAGCGCTTAGTGTCACTCCATAAAGTGTGAGTGATGTGGTGAGACCTCCGGTCCAAAGGTGGTTCATATTGTAGCCGGTAGCCTGAATCTCGTCAGAAAGAACCGGTTGGCCGTTTGCGTCAACGATTGGGCATCCGAAGTAAGGGCTCTTCTCATCAGTCACATACTGCGGAAGGTAGGTGTAGTACTGACCGATAGCCTTACCCTGCTCTGCATACATATATACTGCATCGTTGCCGGCGGAGAAGTCGTAGATCGATACTTTTCCACCCTCGAGGCTCTCTGGAAGTGAAAGCACCTTATTGTAGTTTTTAGAGAAGTTCAAGCCGAGTTCCCAGCGGAAGTTTTCTGTCTGAATAGGTGTGGTATTCAACATGATTTCCACGCCACGGTTGCGCACCTTACCGAAGTTGATCACCTGGCTGCTGAAACCGGTCGACGGGTCAACCGGGAGTGTGAAGATCTGGTCGGATGAGATACGGTTGTAATAAGAAGCATCAATGTCGATTCTTCCATTAAAGAACTTTAAGTTAGTACCAACTTCAAACTCCGATGTCATCTCCGGGCGTAGTGTGTTTGAACCTGCGGTTGCGGATGCCATGAATGCATTGACTGCATTGAATGGGAATTTGATTATATAGTTGCCATAGTAGCCGTTGGTGTATGCTTGGATATAGTTGGTGGCAGTGTAGTAAGGAGAAGCGTCATTACCGGTCTTTCCGTATGCTAAACGGATTTTACCGAATGTAAACACGTCATTCTTCGGCAAGAACTTGGTGAATATGCCACTGAATGTGATACCCGGATAGAAGAAAGAGTTATTTCCTATCGGAAGTGTAGACGACCAGTCGTTGCGTGCAGTGACATCAAGGTAGAGGAAGTTATCCCAACCGATTGTCACATCACCGAATAGACCAACAAGGCGACGCTTGCTCTGTCCTTCACCAAGAGTAGTGCGGGTGGCGCCGTTGCTCAACTGCCAGAAACCGGTGTTGATCGCCAAGTCGTCGGTCTCGCCATTCATATATGTGCTTGCGCGTTCGTTAAGTGTGAAACCGATTGTAGCATTTAAGTCAAGCTTATCGTCAACAAACGTCTTGCCGTAGTTGGCCAAGAAGTCGTGGTTGAGCTCATAGCGGCGGCTGTAGTAAGCATATACGTAGCCAGCCTGGTTCATGTTGCTCGGTGCGTAGCCGTAGTCTTCGTTGATGAGGGCATCATCGAGAGCGATCTGTGGATAACCTTGCTTTTGGTCATAGTCAGAATAGTCGAAGCCGAAGCGGTAGGTCAGCGTAAGTCCGTCTACAGGGAAGAAGTCTGCCTGGAGTTTTCCGAATGTCTGCTTACCATTAAGCTCGTTCTTGTTGTTTGCGATTGCCCAGTAAGGGTTTGTGATACCGTAAGGAGTGAAATAAGCTTCCGGAGTGTTGAAGGCACTGTTGAGGTTCTTCATGTCTACAATGGAAACGTCGCGAGGCATCTCAAGCACACCGTCGATAGGAGATGTACCTTGATATGAACCTACAGTCTTTGTTTTCCATGTTGCAAAATTCATTGCAGTCGACACCTTAAACCATTTTTCCGGTTGGAAAGAGCCGCGGAAAGAGATTGTGTTTCTCTTGTAGGAATCAGCATCTGTCGGCATTACGCCATTGTTGGCAGTATATGAATAAGAAGTGTAGAATGTCAGCTTCTCATCGTTGCTGGTGCCGTTGACTGCTACATTGTGGGTCTGAGATACGCCTGTGTCGTAGAAATCGCGCACATTGTTTTTCTTAGCGCTGTATTCGTGGATTAGCTGTGAGTTGTTCCAGATAGGACCGTATACCTGTGAGCTTCCGTCAAGAGCCGGACCCCATGATCCGTTCTCGATAAAAGTCTGTCCGCCGTTCCAACCCTGGCCCCATTTGTTTTGCATTTCAGGAAGCAGGCTCACCTGGCTTGCTTCTACAGTTCCGCTGTATGTAACTGTATAATTTTTGTTGCCAGCTTTCTTACCGCTCTTTGTAGTGATAATGATCACGCCATTTGCTGCTCGGCTACCATAGAGGGCTGTTGCTGCCGCACCTTTAAGTACGGTCAAAGACGCGATGTCGTCGGGCGAAATGTTGTTGACACCTCCGGCTGCTATCGCATGGCCCTGAGCACTGAATGAAGAGTTGGAGATTGGAACTCCGTCTACTACATAGAGAGGTTGGTTTGAGCCGTTGATTGATCCCAGACCGCGGACAGACACGTTGTTTGCCATACCCGGGTCGGAAGACGTAGTCTGAATCTGCAGGCCTGCCACCTTACCTTGAAGGGCTTCCATGACGTTGGATGTGCGGGCGCGTTCGATTTCAGATGCATCTACCTGTGTTGCAGCATAGCCAAGTGATTTCTCGCTTCTTGAGATTCCGAGCGCAGTTACGACCACTTCATCGAGAACGTCTGAACTCAAACTCAATACTATCTTAATTTCCCCGCTGTGGATAGGAACTTCCTCTGTCGTCATTCCGACATAGCTGACTTTAAGTGTCTTGGCACTTGTGGGCACATTGGAAATTGTGAACTTACCGTCAACATCGGTTGATGTGCCGAGATTAGTGCCTGTCACCATAACCGTAGCTCCGACGATAGGGTCACTTTCATCGCCGGAGATGACAATGCCGTGGATGGTCCTGTCTTGTGCTATAGCACTGACTGACATCCCGACAATTGCCATGAGTAGTAGAAACAGTTTTCTCATACCTTAAGATTGTTTTGTTGTGTGAATTATTAATCGGATGTGGCTCTTTTGAGGGCAGCCACCAGAGTGGAGAGAGTAACTTTGGCTATCCTATGCTCTCGCATAAATAGACCCTGTAACATAAATGCAATGTCTGTTTTGTAGATACCTGTAGTTTTATTATCATAATTCTATCTTTTTGCCAAAAAAATATCTTGAAACAATAGAAATTGACTTAATGTTGCTTTCTATTGTCTTTTGTTGTTCAAACGACATCAAACTCAAGGATTTTATGTCATTCTTCTATATAACAAAAATATTTC
>CAZWJO010000087.1:8755-13390 GCA_964634905.1 uncultured Sangeribacter sp. | reverse complement strand
GCGTCTGCGCAAACCTCCTTCCAAATCCAACCCTATTTTTTTTGGAATGAAAAGGAGTATCGCTCATGATTATATACTCAAGTTTATGATTTAGTATTTCATTATCATATAAAAATTTGGTTTCCTAATGCTTTCGTAGTGCCGGTCATTGGGTGATAGTTTTCCGAGGCTGCCTCATTCACGCGATGCGGAGCGAAGCGAGCGAGCCTTTGCGCTCTTTGCTCCCTGCCGAAGCAATAAGTGCCAACCGGACTCCCTTTGCGCCTTCGCATGAGGTTCCTCAGCGAGCCCTCTGCCCCTCTGCGAGATTATTAAGAATTAACTGCGGAATATCTTCTTGAGCACTTCGTAATTGGCATAATAGAGCGCACGGAGCGCACGAGGCAACCGTGGCCCAAGTATCATGGCCCCGATCGTCATCCCAATCAGTATCTTTATCTCCACCCCATGATTTGGCCCGATGAAAGCCGCCAATAGCCCAACCATGCTCATGAATGCTACACAGACTACAAGCCTCATCAATGCCTTCAAATATCCCACTACACTCATATTCTTCGTTAATTCATAATTCATAATTCATAATGCATAATTCCCTTCAGCTTGCAATCCTTGAGTCCGCACCACAACTTGCAAACTAAGTATTTGAGCATGCTCCGCATGCGTCCCACATAGGCAACAAGTAACCTCTTCATCGCAAAATTAATAAAGTTTCTCAATATATCCAAATCTTAAAGCGTTAATATATTTGAATAATGCTATCAAAGGATTGTCAGTTGATTGCCAACGACACTCAATTATGCATTATGCATTCTGAATTATGCATTAATACAAATGTTGGATTTGAAGATGATTGTCGGATTCGTATGCGGTCTGATGTTGGCTGGCATTGTGGTGTGGTGCGTGGCGGCGTGGCGGCGCGGCAAAGCCATACGCAGTGGCCAGCGAGGTGAGCGGATAGTTGCAAAAGAATTGTCTAAGTTAAAGAAAAAAGACACTATAATCATAAACGACCTTCTTCTTCCGACATCTAACGGCCGCACCTCCCAAATCGACCATGTAGTGATATCCACGCGTGGTATATTTGTAATCGAAACCAAAAACCATTCCGGGCGCATCTCCGGGGGTGAACATGCCCAATATTGGCAACAACATTTTTCCACACAGACGAGGACCCTCTACAATCCGCTCCTCCAAAACAGAAGCCATCTCAGGGCGATCCGCCGTCTGTTCCCAAAACTTGACGCCGATCTTTTCACCACAATGGTAGTATTCACGGAAGCGTGGCGACTTGACATCAAGGCTGAGGAAATCATCATAGAGCGGACATTTCTACCAGACCGGCATATCAAACGAACTTTGATTCCGCAAGAACGCGTGAAAAAAAGATGGTGGCGTCCCGGTAAGGAGGTTTTGCTTGACGAGCATAAGATTGTTACACGCATTGACGGAATGTTGAACGAAATCGAGCGTCGTCCACGTATTATAGACCGTGATTCACTGCGTAGGATAGCTGAAAAACTGGCTTCCGCAAATGTCACAGATTCCACCTCTCGGAAAGAGCATACCCAATACGCAAAACAGACATCAAAGAGTGTGATCATGGAAATCCAAAAAGGAAAATGCCCAAGATGTGGAGGTCAACTTATATTAAGAAAAGGTCAGGGCGGTGATTTTGTAGGTTGCACTAATTATCCCGGTTGCCGATTCACTTGCTCTATCGACCGCTTTCACAATTGAAGAAAATTTAAAAAAAGACTTCAAAATTTAAGGTAAATTAGGAAAAAAAACGTTTAAAAGTCAAAAAAATGGGCAAAAGTCAGTGTTGTTAACAAATATTAATATTTATTAACAATAAAAATTATGAAGATATAAATATTTCTTTCTATCTTTGCATCGGAAAAAAGAAATCCGCGCAGATTGATTAATCAAATTGTCATTTAAGAGTGACAATTCCATTTTATTTTTTACAAATAATCGTGTTAATATGAAACTAAAACTCGGATCCCTCTTGTTGTTTGCCGCTTCGGTTGCAACTATGAGTGCCCAGACACCGGAAGTAGTATCTGACATTTACTCCCAGATTGGTGGTCAGACTCTTTCTACAGGAGAAACGGTGTTGTATAGTTTCGGCAGTTGGTATACCACTGGTACAGCAGACGCATTATCGCCTCTATTCGACCAGATGATAGCTGACAACGTCACTTCCATCGTGGATGGCGTAGCCGCTGAAGCTGATGGCATTTCCATTAGTTGGAACAATGTCGACAAACAAGTGACAGTCACCTGTCCATCCGACAAGCTCGGTCGCACATCAGTGCTGATTGCAGCAATGGACGGCGCAACTCGCGGAATGGTTAGCATCGATGCCAACCCCGCTGTGATCTCACTTGCAGATTATGCTCCTGGTATCTATGCCGTAGCAGTAGCTGTAGACGGAAAACTAATCAAAACATTTAAAATCACTCTAAAATGAAAAAGTTTCTACTTTCTTCACTTATAGCTGCCGCTGCAGCTGTGCCCGCAATCGCAGGCGTTAACAACCTGAACTATCAGGCAGTAATCAAATACAATAATCACGTAGTAGCTAACGAAGAAGTTACACTCGTATTCGAACTTCTCGACTCCAACGGTGCTACAGTATACACTGAGGAGCAGAACGCAACTACAACCGACGGCGGTTATGTTTCTTGCCAGATTGGTCAGAATGTAAGCCTCCCACAGGACCTCAACTGGGGTGACCTCAGACTTAGAGTTTCTGTAGACGCTGGTGGTTATGGTATGCAGGAAGTATCTCAGGGTCCTGTTTCATCTGTTCCTACCGCTCTCTATGCTCTCCGTTCTGCTGACTCAGAAGAAATCAAGAGCGCAGTTGTTGAACTTATGGAAGTTAACAAAGAAACACAGGACAGACTTATGTATATGGGTGCTGACGTAGCACGCATCGACGGCTTGGCTCAGGATATCGAAAACATAGGTGAGAATCTTGACAACGCTTTCAACGAAGTTAACACTCAGATCGCTGACATCAACAATCAGGTTGAAAACTTCAATATGGTTTCTGCAGTAGTTCGCGCTAACGAAGAGGCTATCGAAGCTCTCAACAATAGCACTGATGCTATGGCTGATATGGTTGAATACCGCTTAGATAAGATCCAGAAACAAGTTGATCTTCTTGATCCAGCTACAGAACAACTTGTAAATGACACCGAAGAAATTCATGCAACTCTCCGCAACATGAGCGCTGACCTTGCTCGCATCGACGGCTTGGCTCAGGATATCGAAAACATAGGTGAGAATCTTGACAACGCTTTCACTGAAGTTAACACTCAGATCGCTGACATCAACGGCCAGGTTGAAAACCTCAACATGGTAGCAGCAGTTGTTCGCGCTAACGAAGAAGCTATTGAAACTATTATTCCTGAAGTACAAGCTGTTCAACAGGAAAGCAAAGACAACAAGGAAGCTATTCTCGGCATGAGTGCTGAAGTTGGTCGCATCGAAGGCTTGGCTCAGGATATCGAAAACATTGGCGAAAATCTTGACAACGCTTTCAACGAAGTTAACGTTCAAATCGCTGACATCAACGGCCAGATTGAAAACCTCAACATGGTAGCAGCTGTAACTCGCGAAAACGAAACAGCTATCGAAGAGCTCAACACTAACGTTGACGCTATGGCTTCAATGATTGAAACCCGCATTGACAAGGTTCAGAAACAGGCTGACGCTACTGACAGCGACCTTGAAAATATCAAGGAAAACCTCACCAACTCTTTCGAAAGTGTTGAAAATGAGATCGCTGAAATCAATGGACAGCTCGAAAACCTCAACAATGTTTCTGCTGTAGTTCGCCAGAATGAAGAGGCTATCGAAGAGCTCAACACTAACGTTGACGCTATGGCTTCAATGATTGAAACTCGCATTGACAAGGTTCAGGGTCAGGTTGACTTGATTATTCCTGAGGTTGAAGCTGTTCAAAAGGAAAGTAAGGAAAATAAGGAAACCCTCCTCAGCATGAGCGCTGACGTTGCTCAAATCGAAGGCCTTGCTTCCAAGGTTGAACTTCTCGAAGATACAGTAAACCAGATTGTAAGCCCTACTGATCCTGACAGCATCATCAATGGCCTTAACAAAGCAATGGCAGAAATGCAGGAACAGATTGAAGCTCTCCAGGCTGAAATCGCAAAGCTCAAAGGTGAATAATTAAGTTTATATCTGAAAATAATTAGAGCTTAATCTCTAAAAATAAGCACTCGGGAAATGTTTTTCCCGGGTGCTTCCTTTTTAAAAATATACCCTCCTTTTTTTGATAAAATCATCATTCCAAACCAAAGTAACTTTTTGACGCCCACACCCGCACCATCAAGAACCAACTCCCCCCAACCGGCATAATAAGTAATAAAGCATGCTCCGCATGCGTCCCACGTCGTCAAAAACAAACTAAAAAAGTTACTATATGCCGCTATAGGACGCATGCGTCCCCCCAGCAAAAACAAACTAAAAAAGCAACCGATGGGCAAATCCGCAACCTATCCGCCTTGCGGCGAAGCCACGCACAGCGACCAAATACCGTCACAAAACGTCCAGACTCTGAACTCTGAAAATATACCCCGCCGCAGGCGAAAAAATCCGCGCAAA
>CAZWJO010000087.1:0-8655 GCA_964634905.1 uncultured Sangeribacter sp. | reverse complement strand
CCAGACTCTGAACTCTGAAAATATACCCCGCCGCAGGCGAAAAAATCCGCGCAAAATCCGCCTGCCGACGGAGTCGGCACAGCGAAAAAAATCCGCGTCTGCGCTTACCTCCTTCCAAATCCAAATCATATTCTATTATTTTGGGGAATTATAAGGTTAGCCCATGATAATATATTGTGGATTGAGAAGGAAGTTTGCCCAAACGCGGATGGCTATCGCAGTGACGGCTTCGCCGTCAGGCGGATATGGCGCGGATTTTGCCTGCGGCGCATATTTTAGAGGCCAGAGTCAAGAGACCAGATTCCAGAGACCAGGAAAAGTGCTTCAGCTTTCGTCGCTGTGCGTGGCTTCGCCGCAGGCCGGATAGGATGCGGATGCGAAGCTGTCGACAATATTTTCCTAATCTGTAATCTCACACGAAGTACACACAGAGAAAGTTACTATATGCTTCCCCCCAGCAAAAACAAACTAAAAAGCAACCATGGGCAAATCCGCAACCTATCCGCCTTGCGGCGAAGCCACGCACAGCGACCAAATACCGTCACAAAACGTCCAGACTCTGAACTCTGAAAATATACCCCGCCGCAGGCGAAAAAATCCGCGCAAAATCCGCCTGCCGACGGAGTCGGCACAGCGAAAAAAATCCGCGTCTGCGCTTACCTCCTTCCAAATCCAAATCATATTCTATTATTTTGGGGAATTATAAGGTTAGCCCATGATAATATATTGTGGATTGAGAAGGAAGTTTGCCCAAACGCGGATGGCTATCGCAGTGACGGCTTCGCCGTCAGGCGGATATGGCGCGGATTTTGCCTGCGGCGCATATTTTAGAGGCCAGAGTCAAGAGACCAGATTCCAGAGACCAGGAAAAGTGCTTCAGCTTTCGTCGCTGTGCGTGGCTTCGCCGCAGGCCGGATAGGATGCGGATGCGAAGCTGTCGACAATATTTTCCTAATCTGTAATCTCACACGAAGTACACACAGAGAAAGTTACTATATGCCGCTCTAGGACGCATGCGGAGCATGCTCCATTACTTAGCTTGCAATTGGAATGCCGAAGCGGATGCCGAAGTCAAAAAATAACTTCCCCAAATGGCAATCTAAGTAATAGAGCATGCTCCGCATGCGTCCCCCCCAGCAAAAACAAACTAAAAAAGCAACCGATTGGCAAATCCGTAACCTATCCGCCTTGCGGCGAAGCCACGCACAGCGACCAAATACCGTCACAAAGCGCCCCAGACTCTGAACTCTGAAAATATACCCCGCCGCAGGCGAAAAAATCCGCGCAAAATCCGCCTGCCGACGGAGTCGGCACAGCGAAAAAAATCCGCGTCTGCGCTTACCTCCTTCCAAATCCAAATCATATTCTATTATTTTGGGGAATTATAAGGTTAGCCCATGATAATATATTGTGGATTGAGAAGGAAGTTTGCCCAAACGCGGATGGCTATCGCAGTGACGGCTTCGCCGTCAGGCGGATATGGCGCGGATTTTGCCTGCGGCGCATATTTTAGAGGCCAGAGTCAAGAGACCAGATTCCAGAGACCAGGAAAAGTGCTTCAGCTTTCGTCGCTGTGCGTGGCTTCGCCGCAGGCCGGATAGGATGCGGATGCGAAGCTGTCGACAATATTTTCCTAATCTGTAATCTCACACGAAGTACACACAGAGAAAGTTACTATATGCCGCTCCAGGACGCATGCGGAGCATGCTCCATTACTTAGCTTGCAATTGGAATGCCGAAGTGGATGCCGAAGGCAAAAAGTAACTTCCCCAAATGGCAATCTAAGTAAAAGAGCATGCTCCGCATGCGCTATACGGCGGCAAAAGGTAACTATCTTGGGCGTCCTAAGAACAACATCTTAATCTTCATTGTTAATTCATTATAATATCAATCAAATTATTCAATGAAAAAACTTATTCCATTTGCAGCGATCGCCATACTATTGGCTTCCTGCTCCAACGACAAAGGGACTGCAACTATCCAGCTCCCTGCCGACTTCACAGAAAACACTATTGTTGTAAGCCACCTTACAATCGACAACATCTTCAATGCGCAACAGGCTGAAGACCTCCGTGTGATCTATGATACCCTTGAGGTGAAGAATGGCGTGGCTACCTTAAAACTCGACAAGGCAGGCGCTGCAAGATATAGCATCGAGCCCCCCGTGATGGCAAGAATGCAACCGGAATTCTACGCAACTCCGGATGAATCTCTCGACGTAAAGATTATCAGTTTCGAACCTCTTGACTATGATGTGAAAGGCACGAAACTTATGGAAGACATTATGGCAATAACTTCCGTCACACAAGGCATCCAGCAGGAATATATGGATCTCGTGACTAAGAACACTGATGTGACTGAAGAACAAGTGAAGGAAATAAGAGACCGTTACGACAATGCCATAAAGCAATTTGTGGCAGACAACCCTAAGAGTCCGGCAATCCCGTACATAATCCAAGATTTGAGTGGCGACGACTTTAAGGCAGCATTCGATAATATGACTCCAGAGGCTAAGAAGTCTATCCTGATGCCATTTGCCGAGTCTTATAACAAGCAGGTAGAGGATATGGTGAAAGAAAGGGAGGCGGAAGAGGCTCGCCAAGCAGAAATAGCATCCGGCAATATCGAAGCTCCCGGTTTTACTCTCCCAGACCTCAATGGCAAAATGGTCAGCCTCTCCGATTTCAAAGGAAAATGGGTTGTGCTCGACTTCTGGGGCAGCTGGTGTGGATGGTGCGTCAAAGGTTTCCCAGCCCTCAAAGAAGCTTATAAGAAATATGGAGACAAACTCGTGGTTATCGGCATCGACTGCAACGAATCTGAAGAGGACTGGCGCGAAGGAGTGAAGAAACATGAAATCCCATGGCTCAACGTCTACAACGGTAATGACAAGGCCCTCTACGAAGCCTACAACATCACCGGGTTTCCGACCAAAGCCATCATCAACCCGGAAGGAAAGCTCGTAGACCTCACCGTAGGGGAAGACCCGTCCTTCTTCACTCGCCTTGCTAACTTTGTGAACTGACCATAACGATTATTATTCGACAGACGAATATATTCGGTTTATTAATATCAATGGCCCAATCCTTAAGGATGGGCTTTTTTATACCTCAATTTTTGCGGATTTTGAAAAAAAAGATTAATTTTGCAGTTTGAATAGGCGTGCAGTGTCTTCCCGGAGATATGGCATTCCGGATTCTTCAAAATTCTACAATAATAATTTAAACTTATACCGCCCCCGAAATGGACAAGAACACCGCGTATGGCCTTATTCTGATGGCTCTCGTCTTCTTTGGATTCATGTATTTCACTACTCCGGATCCCGCTAATGTCGAGGAGCAGGCTCAGACGGAGAAGCCTGTCGTAGACAATCAACCCACTGCAGCCGCAGTCTTTACTGACACAGAGCGTGAATGGCTCGCAAAAAACATCCTTTCGAATGGCACTCCCGTCGCTGCCGAAAATGGAAAAAGTGCTGTTGAACTCAATAGTAACGGCGTAAATCTTACGCTCGTAGGTGACTCTATCTACGGCACGGTAACCGTAAACGGCAAAGTCCTTAGTTGGAAAGATATTTCCTCCAACAATCTCTCTGTCATGACTGCCGCAGAACATACAGCAGCCATTGATAAAGTGCGTGCTCTTTCTAATTCTATAGGACGCTACGGACGTTTCGCTACATTCCTGACAGGCGATGAGAAGAAAATCACACTCGAAAACAATGTCATCAAAATAGACCTTTCTTCTAAGGGGGGTATGGTCTCACGCGCCGAACTTAAGAAATATGACACTGAATATGATCCCGACGAGACTAAGAAGGTGAAGAAGAAAGTCGTTATGTTTGACAGCGAATCAAACCAGATGAGCTTCACTCTCCCTCTCCCACAGGAAATCTCCACTGCCGACCTCTACTTCACTCCGAAAGAAGTGACTGACTCAACAGTTCTTATGGCACTCGACCTTTCCGCCGACGCTTTCTGGGGAATCAAATACACTCTTCCTAAGGGCGACAACTATATGATAAAGATGGAAGTCGTACAGAAAAATATGGCTCCAATCGTGCAGAGCAACGTCCGCAAACTTGGCATGAACTGGCACCAGGATATCCATCGTCAAGAAAAGGGACGTATGTTTGAGGAGCGTAACTCAAGGCTCGCCTATAAATTTCTTGGCGGTTCTGTAGAGGAAATGAGCGAAAACCAGAACAAGAGCAAAGAGCGCCAACAGAAGCTTAAATGGATCGCTTTCAAGAATCAGTTCTTCTCCTCAGTGCTTATTGCAGACAAAAACTTCAATTCAGCCGACTTCAACAGCGAGGTGCTGAAGGGAAGCGTATATCTAAAGTCGCTTACTGCTGATGCTTCAGTCAACGACTATGACTGGAATGTAGAGAATCCAGTCGGTTTCAACTATTATATTGGACCTAACCTCTATCCTCTCCTCAATAAGATTGATAAGACCACCTACGAGGATGAGAATCTTAAGTTGACCAAGTTGATACCTCTCGGATGGCCTATCTTCCGCTGGATCAACACTATCATCGTGATTCCGGTCTTCAACTTCCTTGGTAGCTTCGGCTGGAACTACGGTATCGTAATCCTCGTTCTGACAATACTTCTTAAGCTTGTGCTGTTCCCATTGACATATAAGAGCTACGTAAGCCAAGCCAAGATGAAGATTCTTGCCCCCGATATCAAGGAAATCAACGATAAATATCCTGGCAATGAAAATGCAATGGTGCGTCAGCAGAAGACGATGGCTCTCTATAGCAAAGCAGGGGCAAGTCCGATGTCGGGCTGCCTTCCTATGCTTCTCCAGATGCCTATTCTCTTCGCAATGTTCACATTCTTCCCGAATGCCATAGAGCTCCGCGGACAATCTTTCCTCTGGGCTCACGACCTTGCGGCTCCGGATGCCATCATATCATGGAGCGCCAATATTCCACTTGTCACTGAATATTTCGGCAACCATATCTCCCTTTTCTGTCTTCTTATGACAGTCACCAACATCATCTACACCCGCATCTCAATGCAGGGACAAAGCAACTCGATGCCCGGCATGAAATGGATGATGTATCTGATGCCTATAATGTTTCTTGTCTTCTTCAATAACTATGCGGCTGGCCTCAGCTACTACTATTTCCTCTCGTTGCTCATCACCATCATCCAGACATACGCAATCCGCAAATGGTTTGTCAAGGAGGAAGATGTGCGTCGCACAATGAGGGAGAATGCCAAGAAGCCTCAGAAGAAATCAGGGTGGATGGCACGTCTCGAAGAAATGCAGAAGCAGCAACAGGAAATGATGCGCCAGCAACAAAAGGGGGGTAATCGCAAGCGATAATATAATTCATAATGCATAATTCATAATGCATAATGAATAATGAATTATACTTTGTGGATTAATATTGAATGCTGAATTGCGTAGCTGATTTTGAATTATGCATTATGAATTATGAATTAACCTTTAAATCTTTTGAATGAATGCGTAGCTTCCGGATAATGTTGGCTTTGGTGATGCTCTTTGCATCATTGCTGTGGTTGCTTCTCGGCACCAGTGCCCCGGTCTATGCAATAATCTCTGAGCGAGCTCAGATTATCCCATCCGCAATTCAGGTTACTTTCGGAGCAACTATAGTTTGGATAATCGCGACAATTCTCTTCGGAAGAGTTTATTGCGCCACTGTGTGTCCGGTTGGGACTCTTCAGGATATCGCTATATGGAGCCGAAGGAAAGTGAATCCAAAAAAGAAATTCAGATATAAAGAGGGGAGTAAACTCAGATATATATTTTTGCTTGCTTATCTCGGTTCCCTTATAGCCGGGATTCTTGCTGTCGGATATGCTATTGAACCTTGGAATATCATGCGTAACGCTGCGTCGGCGGTCCGACCCGCAGACACAGCCATGACATGGCAAGCGATTGGGGTTTCTGTCGGAATCGGCTTGGCAGCCGGCATGGCAGCTTTGATTGTGATTTTAATTTGGTCATGGTTTGGTGGTAGGGAATTTTGCACAACAGTCTGTCCGATTGGAACGGCTCTTGGATGCCTACATTCTCAATCGTTGATGCACATTGCCATTGATCCTGACAAGTGTATCAGTTGCATGAAATGTGAAGATCTATGCCCATCGAAATGTATTAAGGTAGAGCAGCGGTTGGTCGACAATTCACGCTGCATCCGCTGCTTCGACTGTACAGATGTCTGCCCCAACGACGCCATCCGGTTCCAATTCAATAAAGGACGCCATCGCCAGACTCCGCTCCTCGAACCAAATGGATAACCATAAAAAAAGCGCCGATGGCATTCCAATTGCAAACTAAGTTATAGAGCATGCTCCGCATGCGCCCCGCAGTGTCAAAAGCTGACTAATGTAATAAAGCATGCTCCGCTTGCGCCCTAAAAAGTCAAAGGGCAACTTTATTCAAAATTCTAAACTCACAATTCTAAATTACACATGAAGCAATATCAAGATCTTCTGCGACATATACTCAAGAATGGACACCGGAAGGAAGACCGCACCGGGACGGGGACAATATCGACTTTTGGATATCAGATGCGTTTCGATCTCTCGGAAGGGTTCCCTCTTGTGACCACAAAAAAGACGCATCTTAAGAGTATCATTTATGAACTTCTGTGGTTTTTGAAGGGGGATACGAATGTAAAGTATCTTCAGGAGCACGGGGTTAGAATTTGGAATGAGTGGGCCGATCCGGACGGGGATCTCGGTCATATTTATGGCTACCAATGGCGCTCATGGCCGGATTATAACGGAGGATATATCGACCAAATAAAGGAAGTGGTCGAGACTCTGAAGAAAAACCCGGATTCACGCCGTATTATAGTCAGCGCATGGAATGTGGCTGACCTTGACAATATGAACCTTCCCCCTTGCCATGCTTTCTTTCAGATGTATGTCTGCGATGGAAAACTCTCTCTGCAACTCTATCAGCGTAGTGCCGACTGCTTCTTGGGAGTCCCATTCAACATAGCATCCTACGCTCTCCTTGCTATGATGCTGGCGCAAGTGTGCGGACTTGAACCGGGAGAATTCATACATACCTTAGGAGATGCACATATCTATCTAAACCATCTTGACCAGGTCAATCTCCAGTTGACACGCGAGCCGCGTCAACTGCCCAAGATGGTGATAAATCCTGAAGTCAAGGACATATTCGATTTCAAATACGAAGATTTCAAACTGGAAGGTTACGACCCGTGGCCGGCGATAAAAGGGGAAGTTAGTGTATAAGAGTGGCAAAAGGTAGCTTAGACATGACATACCAATGCAACATTATTGACTTTATGAAGAAAAAACTGACTTTCATAAGCAGGAGCGACTTGAGGGGTGGGGCAGCGGTAGTCACATATCGGCTCGTGGAGGCTTTGCGAGGCATTGGTGTCGATGCCCGGATGTTGGTATGCGAGAAGATGAGCGATTCTGATTTCGTGCAGCTCTGTGCCCCGGGATGGCTCATACAATTTGCTTTTTTGAAAGAGCGACTGGAAGTATTCATGAGGAATGGTTTCAATCGTAAAGACCTTTTCAAAGTAGACCCGGCAACAGAAGGCCTTCCACTTTGGAAACACCCATGGGTGAAGGATGCTGATGCGGTGTTGTTAGGATGGGTGAATCAGGGTATGTTGAGCATCCATGGAGTCCGAAGAATATGTGCTCTTGGAAAACCGGTGGTATGGATGATGCATGATATGTGGAATATGACAGGCATCTGCCATCATGCGGGCATGTGCCGAGGATATGTATCGGAGTGTGGTGATTGTCCTTTCTTAGGGAAGATGGGGGGGCTGAATGATATGTCGCATAAGACATGGAAAGCTAAGGAAGACTTATATTCTGAGAGTGGACTGAAATTTATAGCAGTTAGCACTTGGCTTGCAGGAAGGGCTCGAGAAAGCAGTCTTATGAAAAAATTCAATGTGGCAGTAATTCCGAATCCATTTAAACTTAATGTAGCCTCGGAAATAGTGAGGAAATCAAAAGAAGATAGGAAAATAGGAATATTGTTTGGAGCTGCCCGAATTGATGATCCAATAAAGGGCTTAGTGGTATTTAAGAAAGCGGTGGAGATATTGGCGCATGATTATCCGGAGGTGGCAGAGAAATTGCAGGTTGTAACTTTTGGAGGGTATAAAAATCCGGAGTCACTTCAAGGATTTGCATTGCCCCACCGCCATTTAGGATTCCTGAAAGGTGAAGAAGCAGTGAGGAAGGCGTATGAGAGTTGCGATATAGTTGTCTCTACATCTGATTATGAGACATTGCCCGGGACCCTTGTTGAGGGTCAGGCATACGGTTGCATACCCGTGGCTACAGATCATGGGGGACAGCGGGACATAATAGACCATCGAGCTACAGGATGGCTCGCAGAGTGGAGTGATTGTGTCAATACAAGAGCCGAAAGAGTAGCTGAAGGGATAGTGTGGGCTTATAAGAATAAGGATAATGCAGATTTGAAGCAAGGGATGAGGGAATCTGTAGAAAAGAAATTTGAAGCGTCTGAAGTAGCCCGCCGAGTGCTGAATTTCACACTTCATTTAGATGCAAAATAAATGGCAGAGTATGCTCCGCATGCTCTAAGGCGTTGAATCTGTCATAATAAAAAAGCAGCAATGCCTATCTGCATTACTGCTTA
>CAZWJO010000086.1:0-13410 GCA_964634905.1 uncultured Sangeribacter sp. | reverse complement strand
TATTATGCAAAACGTTTCGGTGTCGATACCCGTTCAGTCCGGTTCCCGGGTCTTATCAGCTATGTGGCTCCTCCGGGTGGAGGCACTACCGATTATGCTGTCGATATCTACTATTATGCTGTCAATGGCGAGAAGTTCAAATGTCCTCTAAAGCCAGGCACCATGATGGATATGATGTATATGCCCGATGCTCTTCGAGCTGCGGTGGAGATTATGGAGGCTGACCCATCTAAACTGAAGCATCGTAATTCATTCAACATCACCTCAATGAGCTTTGATCCGGAGGAAATATATGCAAATATCAAAAAATATGTCCCTGACTTCGAGATGGAATACGATCTTGATCCTCTCCGTCAGAAAATAGCTGATTCATGGCCAGACAGTCTTGACGATTCTTGCGCTCGTGAGGAATGGGGCTGGAAACCTGAATATGATCTCGACGCAATGACCCAAGACATGCTCAAAAACCTCCGCATTAAACTCAATAAGTGATTACGAAAGCGTACTGCGTGTTACGCTAAACGCAAAATGCACAACGCAAACCGCAAATATTTCCTATAAATTGGTCAAAAACGCTGATTCAATACGAGAAATCAGCGTTTTTTTATTACCTTTGTACTTCATTTTTCGGTTTTCTAATTTATCGTTCTTATTAACTAAGCGATTAAACTATTAAACAGTTAAAGATTAACACAGGTAAATTAAACGATTAAACAATTAAACGATTAAACAATAGTGAAATGACTATCCGAAAACATCGACTGACGATGCTCCTTCTTGGAATGTTCGCTTTCGGAATTCAGCTCTTTGCTCAGAATCAAGAGGTGGCTCCCCTTCTTTTAGGTGCAATGGGCGTGAATCCCGATTCTATTCCTATCAGCAGGGAAGAGTGCATCGACATTGCTCTCAGTCAGAGTCCTACAATCCGTATCGCAGATCTTGAGGTGAAAAGAGTCCAATTCTCAAAGAAAGAGACTGTCGGTAATCTTCTACCGACCATTGGTTTTTCTCTTTCTTATCAGAGAAGTATTGAACTTCAAACCATCCGTATGAATATGGGTGGACAGAGCCAGAAACTCAAGATGGGTTCTGACAACACTTGGAACACGGGTTTTTCCCTTTCCTTGCCGATTATTGCTCCATCTCTTTGGAAAGCTATCTCAATCTCCGACACTCAGATTGCCCAAAACCTTGAAAGTGCCCGTTCAAGCCGTCTTGAACTCGTCAATCAGGTCAACAAAGCATATTATGCCCTGATGTTGGCTCTCGCTTCAAAAGATGTAATCAAGCAAAACTATGATATAGCAAAATATACAGCCGAAGTATATCGCAAACAATTCGAACAGGGAACAGCTTCTGAATATGACGTGCTCCGCTCTGAAGTGCAAGTCAAAAATATTGAACCATCTTTGCTCGATGCCGATATCTCTGTGAAGCAATGCCAACTTTCCCTGAATGTACTCATGGGTATTGACGATGCTTTAAATCTTTACCCGACGGTGACTATGGAGGACATGCAGAAAGATATGTATGGATATCTTATGGAAACTAAGAGTCTTGCTGGCAACTCTTCTCTCCGTTCACTTGAACTACAACAAAAAATGGCTGATCAGAATGTGACATTGAAAAAGTTTGCATGGCTCCCTACACTCGGTGCAAGTTTCAATGTCAACTGGCTTTCTCTAAGTAATGGCCCTATGTTTAAGGATGTAGATTTCTCTCCTTATTCATCTTTAGGTGTAAGCCTTTCAGTTCCGATCTTCTCAGGAGGCACTAAATGGTATCAGCTAAAGCAGGCCAAGGTACAGGCCAACGAACTTGCCCTTCAAAAGGAAAATCTTATCAATAGCCTCAATATGCAAGTTGATCTTGCTCTTGATAACATCAACCGCCAAGCTAAGCAGATTGACTCCTCAAAAGAAGGCGTACGGCAGGCTAAGAAGGCTCATGACATAATGCTCAAGAGTTTCCAGATTGGTGCCGCTTCTTATCTACAATTACGAGACAGTGAACTCGCTGATACAAGTGCACAACTATCTTATCTCCAATCTATCTACAATTATTTAGTATCCACCAGCGAACTTGACCTCCTTCTTGGCAAGGACAGCGCAATTCAAATAGCACAATGAAAACTTTTAAATATGTTTCTTCTGCCCTCGTGCTTGCTCTCGCACTGGGTGCATGTAGCAAGGACAAAGCAAACTCTGAGAGCGAAAAGGAAGACGTTCCGGTAGTGAAGACCTTGAAAGTTACGGAGGAGGATGTTGAGCAACTTTCCGTATATACCGCTTCAGTGGAACCCGAAGTCATCAACAACATTTCAGCTATGATGGCTAACCGTATCAAAGCTATATATGTTGATGAGGGAGTGCGAGTAGCTAAAGGACAGAAACTTGTCCAACTCGACGATGTCAATACTACCCAATATGAACTCGCAGTAGATAATGCTAAGGCAGCCCTTCGCAATGCGCAAGTTAACTACGATCGTGCTGTAGAACTTCTCAAGATTGGTGGTGGAACTCAGCAGCAGGTCGACCAGATGGAAATGACATTGATCAATGCCAAGAATTCCGTAGCTCAAGCTGAGAGAACCCTTGCAAATGCTCGCGAAAATACATTGTTGGTTTCCCCTATCAGTGGTGTAGTGACTAAGCGCAACTATGATCCGGGTGATATGACAGGAGCTCTCCCAATCTTGACAGTAGCCCAGATCAATCCCGTGAAAGTTGTCATCAACGTCAATGAGTCAGAACTCTCGAAAATCAATAAGGGGATGCCGGTAGATCTTACTTTCAATACATACGGTGATGAAGTGTTCAAAGGGCATGTCTCTCTCGTGATGCCGACTGTAGATGCCGCAAGCCGTACAGTTGGGGTTGAGATTACTCTTCCGAATGCAGACGGGCGTGTGCTCCCGGGTATGTTCGGACGAGCTACTATTTCTCTCGGTACAGCTAACCATATTGTTGTGCCTGACCGTGCAGTGGTAAAACAGCAAGGTAGTGGCGACCACTACGTGTATGTACTTCAGAAAGATGGTACTGTATCCTATAATAAAGTTGAATTAGGACAGCGCATTGGAACTTCCTACGAACTTATCTCTGGTGTCCCTGCCAACGCAGAAGTGGTGGTAGAAGGACAGAATGCCCTTACTAACGGCAAAAAAGTCCAAGTCCTCAAATAAAAGCGTTGTGCGTTTTGCGTTGTACGTTGTACGACAATGTCTACGCAAAACGCACAACGCACAACGTAAAACGTAAAACGCAAAACTATGAGCTTATATGGATCAGCGGTAAAGCGCCCGATTATGACTACCCTCTGCTTCGTTACGGTGGTGATTCTTGGCCTTTTCTCGCTTTCAAAACTTCCGGTCGACCTTTTCCCGGATATAGATACCAACACCATCATGGTGATTACGATGTATCCCGGCGCAAGTTCGGAGGATATAGAGCAAAACGTCACCAAACCTCTTGAGAATGTGATGAACTCGGTGGAACACTTGAAGCACATCACTTCCCAAAGCCGTGAAAATACTTCTGTAATTACACTTGAGTTTGAATATGGATATGATATCGACGTTCTGACCAATGATGTCCGTGACAAATTGGATATGGTGGCTTCATCTCTCCCTGACGACTGCCAGAACCCTATCATCTTCAAGTTCTCCACAGATATGATTCCTATCTGTCTCCTTTCCGTTGAGGCTAAGGAGAGTATGGCAGGTCTTTACAAGATTCTTGATGATGGCGTCGCCAATCCATTGGCCCGCATCGATGGTGTCGGGACTGTGTCAATATCCGGTGCTCCTAAACGTGAGATCCATGTTTATTGCGATCCCAATAAGTTGGAAGCCTACCATCTGACAGTTGAAGGAATAGCCGGTGTTATCTCTGCCGAAAACCGCAATATACCGGGTGGTGCTTTTGATATCGGTAGCAATACATTTTCTCTGCGTGTCCAGGGTGAATTTGACGAGACTTCCGAACTTCTCAACATCCCGGTTGGAACATACAACGGCTCAATAATATATTTGAAAGATGTCGCTCAGGTCGATGACTCTTTTGAGGAGCGTACGCAGCATTCTTATATCGGTGGAAAAGAAGGTGCAATCATCGTCATCCAGAAGCAAAGTGGTGCAAACTCAGTGCAAATTTCTGAGCAAGTGATGAAGATGCTTCCTAAGCTTCAGAAGAACCTTCCTTCCGATATCAAGCTTGGCGTAATCGTCGACACTTCCGACAATATCCGCAATACAATCGCTTCTCTTGTTGAGACTGTGCTTTATGCTCTTCTCTTTGTGATGATTGTGGTGTTCTTCTTCCTTGGGCGTTGGAGAGCTACGATGATTATTGTCATCACAATTCCTGTCTCTCTTATCGCTTCGTTCATCTATCTGTATGCTACGGGAAATACGCTCAACATCGTTTCTCTATCTGCACTTTCGATTTCTATCGGTATGGTGGTCGATGATGCTATTGTTGTTCTCGAGAATGTGACTACCCATATCGAGCGTGGCTCTGATCCTAAACAGGCTGCCGTTCATGGCACTAATGAGGTGGCTATCTCTGTAATCGCCTCTACTCTTACCCTTATTGCGGTGTTCTTCCCGCTGACTTTGGTGACAGGTATGACCGGTGTCCTTTTCCGTCAGCTCGGTTGGATGGTCTGCATTATGATGATTATTTCTACTGTCTGTGCCCTTTCGCTGACTCCTATGCTTTGCTCACAGTGGCTCCGTCGAGTCAACCATCATGGCAAGCTCTTCATTAAGCTATATGGTCCTATTGAAAGGGCTCTTGATAAGTTCGACAACTGGTATGCAGGAGTTTTGTATAAGGTAGTTGGTCATCGTACTGTGACTGTCATTGTCTGCCTTGGAATCTTCGCAGCCTCTATCTTCTTGATGAAGTTTGTGGGTACGGAGTTCTTCCCGACACAAGATAACGGTCGTCTCGGTGTGAGCCTTCAGCTTCCAATTGGAAGCCGAGTGGAACGCGCTTACGATGCTACTCATCGTCTCGATTCTCTATGGCGTGAGAAATATCCGGAAATAAAGGTTAGTTCATTCACTGTAGGTCCGGCTTCTGCCGACAATACGTTCGCTTCCCTAAGTAACAATGGTGCACACATCGTATCGATGAACATCAATCTTTATAAGAAGACTGAACGCAAACGTGGCATCAAAGAAATTGCTGATGGTATGCGTAAAGATCTCAAGGAGCAGTTCCCTGAATTCGTAAAGGCTCAGGTAAATGTCGGTGGTGGACGTGGTTCCGGTATGGGTGGTCAGTCAGTTGTAGACTTTGAAGTATATGGCTATAATTTCGCCGAAACTGACTCCGTTGCTCGTATGCTTAAGCAGGCTCTTATGGGGATTGAAGGCACTGCCGACGTTATGATTTCGCGTGATGATTACCAACCGGAATATCAAATTGATTTCGATCGTGAGAAACTGAGTCTTTATGGTCTTAATCTTGCTTCCGTAGCTCAGATGCTGCGCAACCGTGTGAATGGTGCCACTGCCTCTCAGTTCCGTGAAGATGGTGAGGAATACGACATCAAGGTTATGTTTGACAAGAAGCACCGTACCACTCTTGAAGATCTTGAGAATATCGTAGTGACTACTCCTACGGGAGGTCAGGTACGTGTCAAAGAGCTTGGTAAGGTGGTTGAGCGTTTTACTCCTCCTACAATCGAACGTAAGGACCGCGAACGTCTTGTGACAGTTTCTTCGGTTGTCGACGGTGTCCCGATGAGCCAGGTAGTAGAGCAGGCAGAAATCCTAATCGACCAGATGCATCTCCCTGCCGGTATCTCAATTGAACTTTCAGGTAGCTACGAAGACCAGCAAGATTCATTCTCCGACCTCTTAATGCTCGGTATCCTTATTGTGATTCTTGTGTATATCGTGATGGCTGCTCAGTTCGAGAGCTTCACTTATCCGGGTATCATTATGACCTCCCTCCTCTTTGCATTCTCGGGCGTATTCCTCATCCTATGGTTGACTGGGCATACACTCAACGTGATGTCGATGATCGGTGCGATTATGCTTATTGGTATTGTGGTGAAGAATGGTATTGTGCTTATCGACTATATTATCCTCAACCGCGAAAGAGGCTTGAGCATTCGCCGTGCTGTAATCCATGCGGGTCGTTCACGTCTTCGTCCAGTAATTATGACTACTGCTACTACAATCCTCGGCATGGTGCCGATGGCAGTCGGTTCCGGTGAAGGTGCTGAGATGTGGCAGCCGATGGGTACTGCGGTGATTGGAGGTCTGACATTCTCGACCATCCTGACCCTCCTCTTCGTCCCCGTCCTCTACTGCTCATTCGCAGGCCGAGGCGTCCTCAACGTCCGCAAATCCCTCCGAAAAAATAAATCTAAATAATTGCGTTGTACGTTTTAAGTTTTACGTTGTACGAAGTTGCCGCGTAAAACGTAAAACGTACAACGTACAACGTACAACGCAAAACGCAAACAATGAAATCAATATTCATAGCCTTCGACCAGGCCCACTACGAAAAGATAGTGGATATACTGACACAGAGCAACTGCCGAGGCTACACTGCCTTCACTGACGTGCAAGGACGTGGCTCCAAAACTGGTGAGCCACACTACGGTAGCCACGCATGGCCCGGTCTCGCAAGTGCGATAATTACGATAGTTGAAGACCACCAAGTAGACACTCTTCTCGCCAAACTGAAACACCTTGACGAAGACCGCCCAATGCTCGGTCTCCGCGCCTTCGTCTGGAACATCGAAAAGACTATATAATAAGCACTGAACGTAAGAAAGCATGCTCCGCATGCGCCCCGCAGCGAACAATGGAAACTAAATTAATGCAAATCAAGCTATAAGTTTCTTTTTGACGCTCTATGGCGCATGCGGAGCATGCTTGCTACTTAAGGGACATATAGTAGTAAGCATGCTCCGCATGCGTCCTGCGTAGACGAAAACTAACTTTTATTTGCAAGTCTCAATTATTTTTCCTAATTTTACCTCCGATAAGTCCGACCAGTCAGACATGTCTGACTCGTCTGACTTGTCCTACTCGTCTGACATATAAAAATCAACACCATGTACAAAAACTTTCAAGAGTATCTCTCCAAAGAACTCGACTCAATCAAGGAAGCCGGCCTTTACAAAAACGAACGCATCATTGTCACTCCTCAAAGTGCTGACATTAAGGTGGAGGGCACAGAAAACGATGTCCTCAACTTCTGCGCCAATAACTATCTCGGTCTCGCTGACAACACTCGTCTTATCGAGGCTGCCAAGAAAGCTATGGACAACCGTGGATACGGTATGAGCTCAGTGCGCTTTATCTGTGGCACTCAAGACCTCCACAAGGAACTCGAAAAGGCTATCTCCGACTATTTCAAAACTGAGGACACTATCCTCTACGCAGCATGCTTCGACGCAAACGGAGGCCTCTTCGAACCCCTCTTCACTGAAGAAGATGCTATCATATCCGACTCACTCAATCATGCCTCCATCATCGACGGTGTGCGTCTATGCAAGGCAAAACGATTTCGCTACGCAAACGCTGATATGGCTGACCTCGAACGTTGCTTGAAAGAGGCCGATGAACAAGGATGCCGTTATAAGATAATCGCTACCGACGGTGTCTTCTCCATGGACGGCAATGTTGCTCCGATGGACAAAATCTGTGAACTCGCCGAGAAATACAATGCCCTTGTGATGGTTGATGAATCTCACTCAGCAGGTGTTGTAGGCCCGACAGGTCATGGCGTAGCTGAGCAATTTGATTGCTATGGTAAGATTGACATCTTCACAGGCACACTGGGCAAGGCATTCGGTGGCGCTATGGGAGGTTTCACGACCGGTCCGAAGGAAGTGATCGACATGCTCCGTCAGCGTAGCCGTCCTTATCTCTTCTCCAATTCAGTAGCCCCAAGCATCGTTGGAGCAAGCCTCGAAATGTTTAAGATGCTGAAAGAGTCAAACGAACTGAATGCTAAGCTGAAAAAGAACGTCAACTATTTCCGCGATAAGATGATCGAAGCAGGTTTCGACATCAAGCCAACTCAGTCAGCAATTTGCGCCGTGATGCTCTATGACGCAAAACTCTCTCAGGAATTTGCAGCCGAAATGCAGAAAGAGGGTATCTTCGTGACAGGTTTCTATTATCCGGTAGTTCCAAAAGGACAAGCACGAATCCGTGTCCAACTCTCCGCAGCCCACGAGCAGGAACATCTCGACCGCGCCATAGCCGCCTTCATCAAAGTAGGCAAGAAACTCGGCGTCCTCAACAAATAATACCCCACAAGCGTTATAAAATAGTCAGGTCGGAGACCTGATGATTATGTCAAAACCCCAGACTTCAGTCTGGGGTAAGATGTAATTTCTCAGTAGCCTCGGAGAGGCGCTTTATGGTAGATTATTTGTATAATTTAAAAAAGAAGTAAATGAAAAAATACATTTTCCCCCTCCTCCTTCTAGCCATCTCAGCATGTGGCATGAAGGCACAGGACAACGACGCAGCTCCACAAGAGCAAGTGATAGCCGTAGCCGACCGTGTAACCGCACCCGACTTCACCCTTCAAGACATCAACGGCAAACCCCTATCCCTTTCAGACTTGAAAGGAAAATGGGTGATCCTCGATTTTTGGGGCAGTTGGTGCCCATGGTGTATCAAAGGATTCCCCGCTCTGAAAGAAGCCTACAAACAGTATGACGGAAAAGTAGAAGTTCTCGGAATCGACTGCGGAGACACAGAAGAAGTCTGGAAAGCCTCAGTAGCTAAACATGAACTCCCATGGCTGCAGGTATATAACCCCAAAGGCTCAGACCTCACCAACCAATACGGCATCCAAGGATTCCCGACCAAGTTCATCATCGACCCTGAGGGCCGAGTTGCCAACGTAACAGTCGGCGAAGACCCCGCCTTCTTCGATGTCCTAAGCACCCTAGTAAAGTAACTCATAGACAGCCCGAAGGGCTGATAATTTAGTTAACCCCGAACGTCAGCTCAATGTTGGTAAAATAACCGTCTTGCGCCATGGATAGCATACATTCCTATCTCCGGTTTTAATGTCAAACAAGTAAGAATGCAGGCTCCGCATGCGCCCCACAGCGACAATCAGGTCGGAGACCTGATGATTATGCCAAAACCCCAGACTTCAGTCTGGGGTCTTTTATAAAAAGCACAGTAGCCTCGGAGAGGCGCTTCATGGTAATGACTATAATTATGCATTGTGAATTATGAATTATGAATTGAAAGAAGGCCTGTGCCACAAAAGCAAGGCCATAGTAGTCCAGCACCTCACAGCAAAAGCAATAGGTAGCGGCGACCTCCCTGTCTTCGCCACTCCCGCCATGATAGCCCTCATGGAAAATGCCGCTATGCTCGCTGTAGCACCACACTTAGCCGAAAATGAGACCACGGTTGGAGGTTTTATGGAATGTTCGCATCTCGCTCCAACCGGCATGGGCGATGAAGTAGAAGCCGAGGCCAAACTCGTCAAGATAGAAGGTAGATCCCTACACTTTGATATTAAAGCACTCGCCAACGACAAGAAAATAGGGGAGGGCCACCACATCCGATATATAGTAGACCGCGACCGCTTCCTCTCCAAACTCTAATCATTTGCATAACATCTATATTTTCTTCTTTATACTCTTTCCTTCGGCTCACAAGTTTAGGTGTCAACTCAAAAATGTCTAAATTAACCAAATTGTTAGGCTTATAATTTTTTATTTTGTGCTTTTTGAAAAACAAAGCATAAAAATGCGATAAAAATTCTTCTCTCCATATTGCTTCTGTCAAATTACGACAATGGGTCAAAAGATAAAAATCTGTTCTCCTGTCAAAAAAGCCAAAACTCCCAAATTGGATAAGTTTTTATGTGTTTCTGTCTATGAATATTTTTTTTAGGATTATCTGCACAGATATCTACATTATATTAGTTTTATCTACATAATATTGTGTTTTTGTTTTGTTTATTGAAAATTTTTAATTAATTTGCATCATTAAATTGAGTATATATAATAGTTTATCTGCATAAATCTGTTTAGATGAAATATCTTCATATATTTATGATTTTAAAAATATCAACACTAAATAAATGCACAAAAGATGAAGATACATGCTGCTGATATTATTAAGCTGATGAAAGATGGAGAGAGTTTTCAATTGGAGATGAAAGCTTGTGGCTCTTCTTTGCCTACTTCTGTTTGGGAGACTTATTCTGCATTTGCGAACTCCCGAGGAGGAGTGATCCTTCTTGGTGTCACTGAGCATAAGAATCTTTCCGGATCTGAACGCTTTGAAGTGACCGGGGTTGCTGACTCTAACAAAGTAGTAACCGATTTCTTCAATATGCTTAACAATCCTCAGAAGGTCAGTTGCAATGTGTTGGTCGACAGTGATGTCAGGATTGTTGATGTATATGGTAAGGATGTAGTTTATATCTATGTGCCGGAAGCAAGCTACCGTAACAAGCCAATTTATATTAACAATAACCTTCAGTCCGGATCCTATAAGCGTCTGTTTGAGGGTGATCGCCATCTGTCTAAAACAGAGTTGACTCTACTCATTCGTGATAGTTCTGATGAGATCGATTCCCAGATTATTGAATGTTATGGAATGCAGGATATTGATGAAGAAACTCTACGGAAATATCGGCTTTCTTTCCTTCACAAAAACCCACAGCATGCTTATGAGGGTCTTGACGATAAGGAGTTTCTCATGAAGATGGGGGGATATGCAGTCGATAGAAAAAAAGCTTTGGAGGGGCTTACTATGGCGGGTCTGCTGATGTTTGGAAAAGGACAGTCGATTCATGAGGTGTTCCCTTCCTTTAGGGTTGACTATCTTGATCGTATCGATATTCAGCCTGGTGATGACCTTAAGTGGAATGATCGCCTGACTGACGATGGTCGTTGGGAAGACAACCTCTATAACTTTATGCTTTTGACACTCCGTAAACTGCTATTCACACTTCCATCAGAGGGAAGAATTGTAGATGGTAGTCGTAAGGATGGGGGAGTGCTCTACGATGCCGTCAGGGAAGCTATGGTAAACAGTCTTACTTATTGCGATTATAAACTCGGAGGTGTACTCCGGATCGATAGAATGACAGACAAGATCGTGATGCGTAACCCTGGTACTTTGAGAATACCTCCCAAACGTATATATGAGGGAGATTATACCAGGGCTCGTAACGCCACTATACAGAAGCTTCTACGGATGGTAGGCTTAGGTGACAATATCGGTTCCGGCTTTCAAAAAATCATGAAAGCATGGGATAGTTTGAAATATGCTTCTCCTGATATTCGTGAAGAGTCTGATGTGACTGAAGTTTGGTTGACTCTTCCATTATATAAGTGTAAAAGAAATGCTACTTCTTCAAAAGTTTCTTACAAAGGAGAGGAGGGAGATATGGTTAAGGATGCAGAGCCGACACCTTATGTTAATGCTAAGCTTCTTAAGAAAGATAGTTCAAGCTCATCTGGAGGTTTGGATCGTACAGTTTTCACTAAATGGCTCACACCTATGCAGATAAGAATCATTGAAGAGATTGAGGCTGATCCCTATATATCCATTCCTGAAATTGCCGACAAAATTGGTGTTAAGGAAGGTTTTGTGCGTTCCCAGCGCCGCTCTATGGAAAAATTTGTAGAACTAAGGCGCATTGGTTCCCGAAAGACTGGTTATTGGCAGATAATCCAGAAATAATAAAGACGGGAGGACAAGAGGCTAAATAAAACTCGGTTCTCCTGTGCTACTGTCAAAAAACATGTTCTTATGTCCTTATGTGCTTCTGTCTAAAATACAAAGGCGCACAACTTTTTATCATAGATAATTGTATATATGTTATACGATAAAACCTTTTAAAATTATTACCATGTACAAAATCATCGAAATCGAAGGTATAGGCGATGTTTATGCTGAAAAACTAATCGCCGCAGAAGTAAAAACTACCGACGACCTCCTCGAAAAAGCTGCCTCCAAAAAAGGCCGCGAACAACTCGCTGAAGCAACCGGTATCTCAGAAAAACTGATCCTCAAATGGGCTAATCACGCAGATCTCTTCCGCATCAAAGGGGTAGCCGGTCAGTTCGCCGAACTCCTCGAAGCAGCAGGCGTTGACACCGTAAAGGAACTTCGTCACCGTGTTCCCGCTAACCTCCACGCAAAGCTCGTAGAAGTAAACGAAGCAAAGCACCTATGCAACCGTGTTCCAGCTGAAAGCGAGGTAGCAAAGATGATAGAGCAAGCCAAAGAACTCGAACCCAAGATGACCTATTGATATATACAGAAGAATTTAAAATTAAGACAAAAGCACAAAAGGACAAAAATCCTTATGTGCTTTTGTTCTTTTGTTAAAATTAAAAGAATCGAAAACTTATGTACTTCTGTCCTCCTGTCTAAAAAAACTTATATCCTTCTGTCTGAAAAATTAAATATTCTGTGCTTCTGTCTCAGAAGAGGGGCATAGTAGCCGGACTGTCGATATATTTACGCTTGAATTCCTCATCACTCATGCAAAGCATAAGTATCCCCTGAATAAGTGTGATGACCGACCAGGCTCCACACGTAATGCAAGAAAGCAGAATTGTGAAAATTCCTCCCCATATTTTGCCAAGAACGAAATACTGCACACCAAGGTAACCCAAAAAGATAGCCAAAATTCCGCACAGCAGTTTCTTATTGGAGACATCGTCGCGTCCAAGCAACCCGTTGTTGGCAAACCATCCGCCATGTTGCCGTAATGCCACCATCAACTCCGGATATGTATAAAGAGGACGCCAATTCACTCCATCAGTGCTGACACTCGTATTCTGATTTATATTATAAGCAAACATCTGCTGCTCAGTCATCGGCCCTACGGCCGTCCCATTAATAAAAATATAATACTGCATTTGTTGAATTGTTTACTTGTTGAATCGTTTATTTTATTGCTTTGACTGTTTAATCATTTAATAGTTTAATCGAATAGGTTGTTTGAATGAATTGCATATCAAATTATCGTGAAACATAGTAAACAATTAAACGCGAAACAAAAAAATGAGACCCAAAAGTGTGGAGCCACTCTTAAGTCTCTGAAGGCGGGTGGAAGATGGGGCTCGAACCCACGACCTACGGAACCACAATCCGTCGCTCTAACCAACTGAGCTACATCCACCATGTTGCTTTAACGAGAGATTCCACTAAAGGCTTCGCAAGGTCTCTCCCGAAAAGCAATGCAAAGTTACAGCTTTTTTCTGAACTATGCAAATTTTAAACCCACTTTTTTATATTTTTTTTCAAATTTATCGAAAACACATGAATCTATTCCATTAGCAATATCAGCTCAAATTATGCATTATGCATTATGAATTATGCATTTACTTAAGGTGCTTATCAAAAAAATCTAAAGTCATCTTCTGCACACTCTTCGG
>CAZWJO010000085.1:0-13492 GCA_964634905.1 uncultured Sangeribacter sp. | reverse complement strand
AGGGCTGATATTCTGGCTATGTATTTACCGATTATGTCAAATTCGAGATTGACTTTTGTGCCGGGTTTAATCTGCTTGAAGTTGGTGTGTTCGTGGGTGAAAGGGATGATTGCAACGCGGAAAGTGTCAGCTTCCGGGTCACATACTGTCAGGGAGACACCATTTACTGTAATTGATCCCTTTTCGACTGTCACATATCCTTTTGCGGCGAGTTCCGGGCGGAAGTCATATTTGAATGTGTAATACCAACTACCATCGAGAGTTTCAACATCAGTGCAGATTGCGGTGGTGTCCACATGACCCTGGACAATGTGACCGTCAAGACGCCCGTTCATTATCATTGAGCGTTCGAGATTGACAAGGGATCCTGGCTTTAAGTCACCGAGGTTTGATCGGTCGAGCGTTTCTTGGACGGCCGTCACGGTGTAAGTATCGTCAGGGTTTAAGCTTACCACAGTGAGACAAACCCCATTGTGGGCAACCGATTGGTCGATTTTCAGTTCATCCGTGAATGAACATTTCATTGTTATGTTGACGTTGGAACCGTCTTTTTCGATGCGAGCCACTTCGGCTGCTTCTTCTACTATTCCGGAAAACATTAATTAATTGAGAATTGAGAATTGAGAATTTAGAATGGATCACTTACCGAACAGGCCTTTGAGGGCATCAACTGCTGAGTTTGTTGCGTCTCCGTTTGAATTGCCGTTTTCAGAGTTAGTGTTTTGGCCTTTCATTTTAAAGCCGATGCAGATGCCGTCGTATTGCTTGAGGAGTTGGTCGGCAGTTGAGACCATCTTGCTTCCGCTGATAGATGCTGCAAGAGTCATGATCTTTTTGATCTTGTCTGCATCAAACATGACATTGAGTCCGGTAGGTGTCTTTTCCACGTAAGCAGCCATACTTCCGAGATTGATCATTCCGCCAGCAGAAAAATGGAATTCAAAAATACCTTTGCTCTTTACGGAGAGAGTCCCTTTTATGGGAAGTTTCTTGATAGTGAGAGTGAATGTGCTGTCTTGGTCCACTTTCAAGACTGCTCCTGTCAGACCGAATTTCTTATAGTAGTCGTCGAGTTTGCTTTCAACGGCACCAGCGGCGGCCGATCCACCTGCTTTTTTGAGGAAATTATCACTTTGGAACGACACGGCAGAGCCTGTGGAAGTCCATTCCCCAACGATGTCAGCCACAGTAAGGTCTGTTTTAGTGAAAACTCCTTCTAAGACGTTGCCAATGGCGCCTCCTGCACCTCCGAGGACGCTTCCTGCGTTTCCAAGGATATCCTTAAGGTCTGGTTCTGGAGTTGGTTCGGCGAAAGCGCCGCAAGAGAATGAGATAGCGATGGCTGCAAGCGCCATTTTTAGAATGTTTGTCTTTTTCATAATTTTCAATTTTGAAGGAGTTAATTTATAGTTTAGACGCTTAAAAGCATTAAAAGTTTAGATATACACACATAAACTAAACGATTAAACAATTAAACGATTAAACCACAATTTAGTAGTCATAGTCGAGGGAGAGTTGGTCTACGTAGAGTACGGATTTTGTGGATCCGGTGAAAAAGTCGCCGTATTTAGATGAAGCGCAGGTTATCATTATGTATGACGGAATCTTCGAGGTGCTATGATAGTCAAGTTCGATTGTGAATTCCTCGTATGATTCCATTGAAGTTCCTCTACACAATTCTCCGTAGCCTATGACGTAGCTGGCATTTTTGTCGAATAGCTGACGATTGTTGGGATTGGTGCGGATTTCGTATGGCGCGGTCCAGTCGGTCATGGCGATGTAAATGTGGCAAGTGTCCGGGCGTCCTTTCAGATATTCCATCTCCTTATTTGTATAGTCGATATCTCCGGTTGTATATTGATAGTAACCGCGAAGTTTTGTTGGTCGCAGAGTCCATGGGCGACCGAAGTCGAGGATGCCGTTTGTACCGTCTGTTTTCTTGTAACTACCAGTGTAGATGGAGCCTGCCGCGAGTTTTCCGATACCGAATAGTCCTTTGAATTCGGTTTTCAGTTCGGCAGATTTACCTGAGAGCCCGGCCGGGACATAATCTGAAGGTTGCACGTTGCTTTCACCGAGAGTTGCGGCACCCGTGTTGCCGGTATCCCAGAACTGAGTTCCACCTTCGGACCATGGGCACCAGATTTTACCGTTTTGCCACCATTGTTCGAAGTCACCGTCAGGTAGCACCTCTGTGGCCTGGGTGGTCACAGCTATTTCATTACCCTTGTTGTCTCCACTGCAGGCTCGGACTGTATATTTTGTCAGAGGCTTGAGATGCTTTATGCAGCAGCTTAAAGCGCCGTCTTTGGATGTGGTGTCAGCATTCGGAACGCGAATCCAAGTTGAAGAGCCGTCTTCACAATATTCAAAATAGTTTGTTGCGTCAGCCGGGCCTTCACCGTAAGCCCATACCACCATGCTCCAGGGGTCAACGGCAGTGGTAGAAACGACAGATTCAGTGCGTTGGGCGTAGATGGTCCAATCTTCCGTGCGCCCCCAAGCAGTTGCGTCGATCTTCATTGGTGCTGAAAGGTCGATGATGGTGCCTATCTTGCATTCGGGCACGAGAGAAGTGATGTCGCGAGGACCTAATTTAATAGAAGTGATTTCTGTTTTAGAAAGGTCAGCTTTCTCAGGTACATTTACAATGATACGGTGTCCGACAGCATCTATAACTGTTTCTCCAATCTGACCGGCAACTGTGAAATAATATTCTATGTTTTGCTCTGCGGAGATCATCCATCGGTAGCTTTGATAGAGGGTCAATTCAACTGTCATTGGGACTGAAAGATCCCAAGTTCCTTCAAGGAGATTTTTGTTGCATTCTGCCTCGGGAGAGTATGTGAATTGCGTGAATTGCACAGCCTGTATGTCGGCTTCTTCGTCAAGAGTTATCTTGACAGTGTAGTCGGTAGTGTCGATACGGGCCGGGTTAAGTTGACCTTTAGCTGCGATTGATAGTATGTTTTGGGGAATCTTAGGGTAGGGGAGGTCGTTGTGAATGCAGCCGGCAATGAGTAAAGATACCACTGCGGCTGTGCACAAATATATGTTGCGAAGTAACTTTTTCATGTGTTTTTCAAATTATGATTGAAACGCCGAAATTGATATTGAAAAGGTTGAAGCGGAAGTTTATGCCACTTGTGAAGCGTCTGCCAGCTTCTTCACCGTTTTCCCACTGCTTTTCATCCTTGAGATGGAAACCAAATATGCCAAAAGAGAGGTTGAAAGCAGCATTCTTCATCATCATGATGCTCACGCCAGGGGAGTAGTTGATGTTGAAACTTTGTGTTCGTGTTCGGGTGTCGCGTATCTGACCATCGAATGGGCGGATGAAATGAGAACTGCCTGTACCTATAGACACTTCAGCTTCATTGAAGACAGCGAATCTGCCTCGTCGGCTTAAGCCGAAATATTGCTGGATAAAAATTGCAGCTGCGTATGAGTCTGAGCTGTATTTAATATCGTGGAGGTCAAAGCTCATGTCTTCGTCGATGTCAACCTTGAAGGAATTGATACCCATTTCCCCCTTGGTGAATGCGAGTCGAAGTCCAACACAAACATTGTTGCGAAGGAAATAGCTCACTGAGGGTTTTATACTATAGATTTTTCCTTTTAGGTCGACATCCTGAATTAGGGAGAGTATTTCTGTGTCCTCTGTATTGAGTTCTCCGTAGTTTGCAGTCAGTCCTATATGCCAAAGGCCTTTTGGATAGATGAGCCAGTTGTAAAGTTTTCTGTCGTATCTTCCGAGACGTTTAGTGGGGAGAGCCATCGGAATAGAATCTCCACGCCAATAGACCATTTCATTGAGATTGAGGTCATTATGAGTGCTGGTAGGGATTTCTCCATTCAAAACAGCTTCTACAGCGGTCAGCTCAGCGTCAGGAATCCACATATATTTGCCTCCCTCACGATTATCTTCGGGGATGGACCAGACAGACTTGTGAATTGTGTCAGTTACTGTCACATAGACAGTGTCAGTCACAAAAGTAGTGGCAGGAATTGGGATTTGAGGCTGGACCGGAGTTTGGCTTTGATTAGCATCTTGAGCGACAATCTGGGTAGCAACTGGAAAAGATTGCTGATTGGCATTGGGATTACCTTGTTCAGGATTGGAATTGTAGCTTGGGAATTCTTTCCCTTCTTGCGATTCGAGGAGTTTAAGGGCAGCTTCGGATAGTTTGCTTGCAGTTCTGGATAGTTCGCCGAACGATTCGATAAGGCTTCTTGTAGCGGAATGGACGAGCGTGTCGGCTTTTTCAGGGTTGGAAGAAACGGAGGCATGAGCAGGAGCCGTCGTTTCAGCAGCTGAGATAGCTTGAGAAGCGAGCAGAGTCAATGCCGATGCCGTCATTGTCAGGAAAAATTTGGCTCTTGTTTTCATGCTTATAGATAAAATGCCGCTCCGAAAGTGATTGAGAAGAGGTTCACTCTGAAGATGGCGGTTTTGGTATTTCGATTAGCTACGTATATTTGGTCGGTTATGGTTCGGGTATGGTTATAGTCGAAACCGAGCACTCCGACGTTTACTTCGAGTGCGGCGAAGTTGTTTAAGAAAACCGAAAGGCCTGGAGCTACCCCGATGCCGAGATTAAAGTTTCGCTCATAGTTTCCAGTCAGATCATCTCCCAATCCTGTCATAAGTTTGGCTTGACCTCCCCCCATCTGGAGTTGGACTTCGGTGAAGAGCCCGAAACGTTTCGACCTTCCGAGGGAGAAATAGTTGCGAAGTACTCCCATTCCGTAATAGCTATGAGAAAGCCGGTATAGGTGGTCGACATCGAAGTTCATATCCGGGGAGAGGGCAACTTCGGCATTCTCGAGCTTTGTGAGGCTACGGTTGTAACCGAATTTGATACCTGCAGCCACGTCATTTTTGAAGGTATACAGGACCATCGGCGACAATTTGAATGAGTAAGTATCTCCAGATACTCCTTGAAGCACTAAGAATTGATAATCTTTTTGATTTGATTGGCTATATGAAACGCTGACACCAGTGATCCATTGTCCTTTGGGGACGAAGACCACAGACTCGAAGTCGGGGGAGAACTCTTCGGGCTTATCTGTCTCTTCCGCACGGGCGTTGAATTCCCCTACGGAAAAGAGGAGAGCCAGTAAAATCAATATAGAGTGGAATCTCTTCATAATATAGTTTTGAGTGGGTGCTGGAAGCACATAAAGTGCGCTCTTCTGAAAATAAAACGCAAAATTAGCTAAATGTTCCAAAAAAAATGCTATATTTTGAAGAAAAAATTGTTATTTGTTCCAATTAGAACAAAAAATCAATAAATAAACGGCATCAGCTAAGGACACATATCTTAATGGATGTGACCTTAACGGATGCCATTTGGAATTCAATAATTTGACTCGCGACAGCTGATAACAGTGAAGCTGGCTGTCCAATTAATGTCGTAGGTGTATGTTTTTCCTTCTTGCCAGTCAATTGAAGTAGGGAATATTAGATCTTTGGGTGAGTTGGAAGAGGTTGATCCCTTCGATGTGGTCTTCACAGTGATTTTTATGAAACCTCCGTTAATTGAAGACTGATCTTTCATTTTCTCAGCTTTCTGAGGAATAAGCAACATTTCATCAGGTACTATACAACTATTGGATTGCCCGGAAGAGCCAATATTAAGATTAATATCTTTTAATTTATAAGATTTATCCGGAGTGTTTTCCGGAAAAATCCATTTTCCATGGCAGTCCGACTCAAAGACAACAGATTTGTCGGCAAGAGCGGAGTAGTCTGGAAATTGAAAATGTCCTTCTCCTTTTATACCACCAAGTTCGATTGAGAGAATTTCTATGTTAGATATGTTGGGATTATTGTTGACCGCAGTAAAATTAACTTTGCATAAGGCATCTTTGAAATTTAGGCTTACTTCCCTATTTTGATTTGTATTTCTTACTTCCTTTGCAACTGCATACATCAAGTTTTTTTGATTGCTCACTTCATCATTTACCTTGAAATTTTTAATCATTGGAATGGTATATGAGGAGTCGAGATTACTGATGGCATAATTATCATCTGAAGCTCTGTTTTTGCTCATGCTTTCTGAGAAGGCATAGAATGTAAGTCCTTTCCAATTAGAGGGACGGTTACCGGGCCAATATCTATTATAATCTGAAATCCATGAAAGGCCATTATCTAATGTAGTCACCTCATCAGTTCTTCCATCATAATAGTTAAATCCATCTTCATAAGCAGTGATCTTGAATTTGGACACGATGTTATGCTGATTTTCACTTCTGGCTTCGTTAGCTGATTTTACTGTGAAAATAATCTCGTCTTTACTTTCAATTGGATTTTCTTGAACAGACCTTTCTTTTGTAGCTGGTTGAGCTGCGTTCTCAAGATCACTGAAATCATCATCAACTGAGCAAGAAGAAATCATAATAGTTGTCAGAATAGCTATGGCGGCGTATGTAAGAGAATTTGTCTTCATAATAATTTGGAGTTTAAGTTGGAGTTCGTGTGATTTTTCACTCGCAAAATTAAACTATCCAAAATAGATATCCAAATTGTTACATGCAGTTTAATTGCTATTTAATAGCCATTTAATCAATGTTTTGCTTTTGTAATTTTTTGCCAATTGTTTTGAAACATTCTTTCTGTTTTTCAGAAAAAGGAAAACGGCATCGAGAAAAATCTCGATGCCATTTGGCGTTATTGAAATGAATATTATTCATAGATTAGCTCGAAGTCGTCGAGGTACATCGTTGATCCTTCTCCACCACTGAAGTAGTCTCCGAATTTAGAAGCAGAGTTGACTATGACCAGATGGGTTGGTAGCACTCCATTGGAACGTTCAAAATATTCAATTGGTATTATGAGTTCTTGGAGTTGTCCGTCAGGTCCGTAGTCTCCTTCAAGTGTCGCTTGTCCGTAGGCAAGTACTTCCGGATCATCTGGATTAAATAGTTTTTCAGCTTTCTTTGTCCTGATTTCTATAGGAGCAGTAGTCAAGGCTATATATATTTGGGCTTGGTCAAGTTCGCCTTCCCTAATATACGAGGAATTAGCACCTTTCTTATTGACTCCAGGTTTTGGCCTATAATTAACAAATACTCTAAGTGCAGATGGTCTTACGTCGACCTGTTTTCCGTCAGAGAAGGCAGCAAATGGCTGTCCAAATGATAGCACACCATCGGTTCCATCAGTCTTCACATATTCTCCAGCAAATAAGTTTCCGGCTGCGAACTTACCAAGACCAAATACGCTTGCAAACTTAGATTCAAGTTTTGCAGATTTAGATGCACTATGGTACATGTCAGAGCTTTCATCAGTAAGAATTGTGCCAGCCATTTTTGCACCCGGGTTACCGTTCCCCCAGAAGTCATGTGCACCAGTACGTGAAGGAACCTTAATTCCGTCTTGACCTCCGGCTGAAATTTGAGCCCATTTTTCCATGTCTCCGTTAGGGATGATAAATTTAGAATAGGTGGTGAACTGCATTACGTCGTTGCTATGGAATTCTCCACACGCAGCTCGATATTTATAAGCGGTACCAGCTTCAAGACCTGTGATGGTCACATCATATTTCTTTGGAGCCCTCTTAGGAGCATATTTGGATGTCCTTGTTGGAATATCCGCCGCCACAAATGTCCAGTTATCTTCGTTGGCTTTACTATATTCCACTCCTGGCGTGCCATCCCATTCGTCGGAGAGGGAATAAGATAGAGTTACGCTATTTGAAGATATTTTTAAACCATCGTTTTGATCAATTTTGTCGAGTACTATCGGATCTTCAATTACAATTGCTGTTTCATTTCGCACGATACGAAGGCTGACTTCAGTTGGTTCGTATGGTTCAACTTCATCTTCAACTGCAATTGTAATAAGATGCTCAGAAGTCATATTATTTGAAAGTTTCTCAAGAAGGGATTTCGGGAAAGATACAGTTGCGGTAATTACTTTTGTTTCAGGATTCATTTCTCCGATATTCCAAACAACCCCAGAATTGCGCAATTGCTCAGAGTTGTTATCCTCATTGAGAATATTGACTGTCGAGCTTGGCCATCCGAGTTCGGAAGCAGAAGTGGGAGATGATACGTTGATATATTTCAATCCATTGAAACCACAAATCTGAAGGTCAAGGATTTCAGGAATATCATCATCGTTTACAAAATTGAACTGCTTGTCAAGATTGTAACGGAAACTTGAGATGGTCGGGCGAGTATTTAAAGTCTCGATCTTGCTGTCTGTGATTTCCTCATCTTTAATGTTGATTTTGATGAATACAGCTCCCATTGGGGAAGAAGGCGTATTCTCAGGATTATATTCAAAGTTAAGGATATAATGATGAGCACGCTGCACATCGGTGATCATGCCACTTTTTGTAAATGATTGACCATCGATGTTTGTTCCCGTTATGGTATATTCAAGAGTTGAATCACCGTTGGGCATCATGAAGTATGCTTTATCATAAGAAGCATTGTTCTTGTCAAAAGTCAGTTGTCCTCTTGAGTTCTTGATGGTAATTTTGTAGTCATCCTTCATGAGGTTGGGATCGATAGTAGATGTGTTTATCGAAGCCACCACATTGGCAATTTTACAATTTATCACAACATTGCTGGTGCTCCCCTTTGTTACTGTAAAAGGTTCATATCCTCGATAAAATTTTTTATCGAAGGAAGCTGATACTGAGTCACCCGTCCAAGCTTCAGCAATGTAATTTCCTGTTTTCAAAGTGAAAGATTCCTTCACATTATTGAGACCTTTCTCCTTATATATAAGTCCCTTTTCATTAGAGATGTAGACCACGCAATTCTCACGTAGAGGATCTGATATTTCTTCATCTGCGCGGGTTGTAATACTGTTGACGACAGTTGTGAGTCGAACGATACCCTCCCCATCGTTTTCAAAAGTATTTTCAGCGACGCAGCTCCATAGGCAGGCTGAGACTCCCAACCCTACAACTCCTCTCAGGACATTTGAAAAATATTTATTCATTTTATATGCTGTTTTAGAGTTGACAAATTAATTCTTAAGTATTATAGATGCTGAAGTCGTACCACTTTCATCCGAAATAGTTAATTTGAAGGTGTGTTCACCTGAACCCAACATCGCAAGAAGTGGAATGAATTGCGAAATGTCAAAGTCAATAGAAGTCTGACCTTTTACATTGTCTCCAGTTGGGAAGCCCAAATTATTAAGTGAATCTTCAAAATCACCGGGATTGACTAAGTCGAGATTAGCCGAGAGACCCACTCCTTCAAGTTCATCCGCTGTCAGAGTAGTGGAATCAATTAGGATTTTGAATTCGGTGATTCCAGTTTCGCTTGAAACATTGAATTTCACTTCTCCTCCGTTAGTGACATCAAGCACTTTATTCAATTCGAGTCCATTAGAAGTCGGAGTGATAGTAGGACCATTCTGAGAAGGTTCATCCCCAGGTCCAGGTTCATCGCCAGGTCCTGGTTGGTCGCCCGAACCACCTTCGGAAGGACGCATGGTATCCTCTATGATGTCTGCATCAGGCTCATTGGGATCTATTATTTTGGTTTCATTGGCAATGGTGATAGTGGCATCTAATGACACGTTGTCGGTAATTTTGATACTTCCGGGATTCATGTTATCCGGACGGTGGATTTCGAAGTTGAGGCTATAGGAGTTCCCTTCCTCTACGTCATCGTAAGCGACAGTTTGGTCTACTTCCACGCCGTCAACAGTACCGACGAATTCGGCAGTTAGGGAATGACTTCCTGTCACATATCTGAAGTACCCAGCTTTGTCGTTGGTTGAAGAATCATAAGTTAATTCCCCTTCTTGTCCAGCAGAAACGATTACTTTTACATCATCTCCGAGGAGATCTTGTCCGAGGTCATTGACACTAACAGTCACCTTTATATTACTGAGGGTACATTCGATGGGATCTACATTATCTGTGACTTTCCCCACTTCTATTCCGAAAGTGGAGTTACCCGTGTAATATGGATCTTCCCATGCTGCTATAGGATTGTCCCCATATTCAGCATCCGCACGATAGTTACCTGCCGGGAGAGCCACGATTTCAGGCATCGCTGAATATTTGAAACTCCTTGCAATCTCGTTAGAGGCAGTATTTACGAAATTTACGGTGAAGTCTCCGATTTGCACGTCAGCAGCACGTGTGTTTTTTCCTCTATTGATATAGCCGACTGAAAGGGCATCACAATTGAGCTGGCCTTCCCCGGGATTCATGGTGAAAGCGGCTTCGTTATTGCAGCTTGGCAATGTTAGGATTGCCGATGCTGCGAGAAGTATAGTATAATTATTATGTCTCATGACTTATCATCTTTTGATGGTTTTTCGTTTGGGTGCGCTTGCTGGTGTGGAATCACCTTCATATACGGCAATCACATTATCAATTCGGAGTTCAGAACCAGCGGCAAAAGCGTGGTACTTATTAGCTTCAATGGTCTTATTGCCTAATCCCTGACCTTCATTCAATGCGCTGCCAGAAGGAATGTTGATTGGAGGATTTGCGCTATTTGAGCTTTTGAAGCTAACTCTAAGTTTAGCAGCTTTCTTTCCGAATGGAGCGTATGAAAGTTGGATAGTGACAGTTTTCATTTCAGAAGAAGCCTCAAGAGCCATTTCTTTCATTTCACCGATTGTATGGCCGTCAGCGTCTACTACTTCAACTTTTGCATAACCCTTGTCGCCATTTACTGAAGTATATTTGTAATCAAACTTCACTTCAGCAGGACGGCTTGCGAAAGCTTTGCCTTCTGAGCGAGATTCATTTCCATTGAATGTATATTCACCGAGGAAAAGCTCACCTGCAGCTCTTTGCAGTTGATTGTCAGCGGGCGCATTTGTACAATAATAAGTTGTATTAAAAGCTCCTCCGGATTTAGAGGGAGTTGAACCGTTATGATTATATCCTACTGATTTTAAAACGGCTACTTGATTCTCGATATATGTAGAAGGAACTATAAACCATGTATTCTTGTTAGACGAGCCTTCCCAAGCAGTAAGAGAGTTTACGGTTGCCCAATCTGCGGGAGTATCTCTCTTTATGCTTGACTTGAGAGTATAATTGGCAGGAGCCACATTATATTGACCTCCAACTTGTACACCATCAAAACTTATTCCATTCACATTAATTCCTGAAAAATCGCCGTTAGGAATTGTAAGTTCAGTTTCGGTAGTGAAGCCTCCATTATCATCAGCCGGTTCATCGCCAGTGATTGAAGATTTTACAGAGTAATTAGTCTCTGCTTTGAGTCCTGAAATCTTAAGTATACCTTCGGAAGGATCGCGGTTTACTATATTAAGGTCTTTGAGTGTGATGTTTTCAGTAACTGCGCTAAGCATTGAAGGATCTGTGGTAGAGATTTTTGCGTATGCGTAGCTATTGAAAGCGTCGAAGGCATCAATTTTGTATTCCGGGATATTTACTGGAATTGGGAATTCCCCTAAATTCTTTTCTCCTTTGTAGGAAGCTGTGATCTTTACATTTGGTTTAATAGGATTGTTGATTGGAAGAGTGAACAGGTAAGTTTTCTTTTCTGATGCACGTGAAGCGGTCTGTTCGATGCAGCTTGTTGCCGTCACTGTTTGTCCTCCAATATTAAATTTGATATTTTCAAGAGGGTTAGTGCCGTTAAAATCGAATGTAAGTTCACCGTGTTCTGCAGCATAGTCAAATGTTGGGTTTCCAATCAGCTCAAGGGTTATTTCTTGATTATCGAAGATTACGCATGAAGTTTGACTTGTTTTGCCTTTTGTGTCTTTTATGACAAGTGACACCTTATGGTTGCCTTTAACGAGATTTTTGCCGAAGTTAGTCAGATAAAGGCGTGCCATTAAGTCAGTCTCTGTGCCCTTGAATCCGAAACCTTGGGCTATAATGCCGGAAGCTTCGATGGCTGTCTGTTGCTCAGCAGTGGCTTTGCAAAGATCGATCTCTTTTCCCCAGCTCGGATTGTAGTTTTCAGATTCTATTGTCATTATTGCTGATTCAATCTTGTCAGTAGATGAAACTGTCATCAGGATTTGGGGAACATCATTGCCAAATTCGAGTATGTCGAGAGTCTGGCCATTTTCGAATCCTGTGCATGAGATTGTCGGGGCAGGAGTGGTGAGAAGCTCTTTTGTGAGGTCTATTTTAATGATTTCTTCTTCAAGAGTCTCATCAAATTTAATTTCAAGGGTCGCATCCTCTGATGAAGTGTTTTCAGAGAGGTCAAATGTGATATTGTGGAGAGTCTTTGCCATTGGAGGAAAGTCCCCGAGAACTATTTCGGAAGTGTGTTCTTTCCCTTTAGTGGTAAAATGAAGAGAAATATTTGCATTCTTTGGCTCAATGAACAAAGGTCTTGTTTCAATATTTCCGTACGTTATAGGTTCTCCTATGCCATCTGTTTTAATTTTAGCATGGAAATCCTTCATGTAGTCCTTGAAAGCATCGGTATAGTTTATTTTTACCATGGAGTTTTGCAACTCTGCCGTCAGATTGATTTCATTTTCCTGGTCGGAGAGAACATTAAAAGTAGTGGAAGCCTCGAAATAGGGGGCTTCAAAATCCTGCTTACCCTTTTCGCCATAATAAGCCGTCAGGGTATATGTGCCAGTGTCGAATTGATTATTGGCGATGTATTCTTTGAAATCTTTAAGAGTTGACCAAGAAGATACTTCTCCAGTTGACTTTTCGAGTTTAATTGAGAAGTCTTCGATAGATGGAACATCAATATATGTTCCTAAGTGGTTTGGATCTTTGTTAGAATCACTGTCCTCACTTCTGAACATGGGTTTAGCAGTTTTGATGCCGGCGTCAGTGGAGAGGGTAAGGGAAATCTTGCCCTTCTCTTTTGACGAATTTCCCCAGGGATTTTCATCTGCGCAGCTGTAGAGACCCAATCCTAATAGGACTGCAAGTGAGCCGGCAAGGGGGATTCCGAATTTTAAGTGTTTCATGTTATATACGTTGTTTTGTTTGTTTGCTTGTTATATATAGTTGTAAAATAAGACTAATCTTAGTGTATAGGTAGATTCCAATATAATTAAAGATGTAATCTTACACATTTTACCTATATATTAAGGTATGGTTACTTCTTATCAGTTTGCTTTCATTTTTGTTGAATTAAAGACAGTATGCAAAAAGTGCATAGTATCTCCATTTCTGTGCAAAGTTACGAATTTATTCCAATATTTTGGTTAATTTTCGATAAAATTTTGGTTTCATGTCCTAATATGACCAAAATTTGCATAGCTTTCGCCAAAAAAAATGTTTGGAGCAATGAGTGATGGTAACTTTTTTTCTTCTTGTGGGTCTGACTGCTCGCATGGTTGCCATAATAAGAAAGTTATTAACGGTGATAGGAAGGTTGAGGGATTTGAATAAAAAAAGGCGCACGAGCAGTTCGCCTCATGAGCCGATTCACTAATTGGTAGAAATTATAACAAACATATAAAGGAACGGTTTATTCTATTAACAAAACAAAATATTTTTTAACATATTTTGATTCCTCTGATATAAAATTGCTTACGCCCCTTATC
>CAZWJO010000084.1:0-13673 GCA_964634905.1 uncultured Sangeribacter sp. | reverse complement strand
AGACTATTCCTTACTTCGACTTCGTAGTTCCTACCGAACTCCCGGGAGTAGATCCCAAGATCCTTGACCCACGCGACACATACGCTGATCCGGAAGAATGGAACAAGAAGGCTGAAGACCTCGCAGCTCGCTTCATCAAGAACTTCAACAAGTTCACTACTAACGACGAAGGAAAATCACTCGTAGCAGCAGGCCCAAAGCTCTAAGCAAAAGATATGCCCCCTGCCCCCTAAAGGAGAGGTAATATAGGGACGCACGGTTCGTGCGTCCCTTTTTTTAGCTTCTGCCGACGTGTGGCGCATGCGGAGCATGCTTTCTTACGTTCAGTGTCCGGCTTTCATTCGGTTGAGAACGTAAGGGAGCATGCTCCGCATGCGTCCAAGAACGTCAAAAGCATACCCTCTGTGTGCCCTCTGAGTGAGATAAAAAATGTTACTGATGAGTAGCGTCAAAAAAGCGAAATGTTAAAAATATTAAGAATTTTAAATTTGTAAATATATATTAACATAATTTAACAAATGGGGGGGGGGTAATTGTAAAATTTTGTTTAACTTTGCACCGTGAGAAATAAATTTGTAACATTTTATTCAAAAAACAATAAAACGGAACACTCACTTTAACAAAAAAATTAAACTACCAGACGAGAACAAATTCTTGCTTTAAATGACCACACCTTGCATTCATGATACTTTTGCTAAGTCATAAAAATATTATTGCAGTCCTTGCTGCCTTTTCAATAGTCTCCGGTGCATTAGCCGCCACGCCGGCTTCCGAACTTCCAGAGCCAATTCCGGCTCCGCGGGGATATACCTGGAATGTGTCGGCAGGGAAGACAGTGCCTGATTCCATTGACTTGTATAGCATTTCCGAATTGCTTCAGAAGCAGCTTTCACCTGACCGTAAGGTGCGTTTCTCAAGCAAATTCTATGAACTTCAATCTAAATCTGATGATTCCGGCACTATTCAGACTACGCCTTTCCAGAAATTTGCCCTTAAGACCAATCTTCTCTATGATGCGGCATTGATGCCAAACCTTGAGATAGAATGCATGTTCAACCATCGATGGTCGATGTTGGTGGAAGGCAATGTCGCATGGTGGAAGAATGATCCAAAGCACAAATACTACCAGATAATGATGATTTCCCCGGAGGTGCGCCGTTGGTTCTTCACCAAAGACTATTGGCACGGTATGTATGTCGGCATTTTCGCAGGAGGGGGTATGTATGACTTGGAAAATGGGGGTACGGGCTATAGAGGTGAAGGTGGAATGGTCGGTCTGTCGGTAGGATACATGTGGCCTATTACACGCTATCTCTCCCTGGAGGCAGGACTCGGAGCAGGATATATGTTTACACGCTACAAGGAGTATGTGCCCCATGATGGCCACTATCTCTATCTGCGAACCAAAGATCTTAACTACTTTGGTCCATTGAAAGCTAAGTTGAGTATCGCATGGCGTTTCAACGACATTAACAAATCAAAGAAAGTGAAAGAGCACTATGAAAACAAGTAAAATTCTCCTATTGGCATCTGCTGTCGCCGTAATGTCTCTGACGTCGTGCAGAAAGGAATTGTGCTACAATCACTTTCGTACGGCAGCTATTTCCCTCTCTTGGGAGCGGGAATGGGAACGCGACTATGGTATGTCGCACTCCACAACTTGGGATGCAGCTCTCCATGGATATGAATATCACACTCTTCGCCCGGATATCCCGGAATGGGTTATACTCATGAAATATTTGGAAGATGGAACGGCGCGAGAGGAATACCTCACGACCGATGGTGGTGAAATTGGTATGGATGAGACTGGAACGCAGTCATTTCTCCTATATAATGGAGACACTGAGTATATCATCCTCTCTGACATGGCTTCGCACGCAACAGCGCGTGCCTCAACCACTACGCGCACACGTTCGTCGATCTCCTATATATTGCAGAAGTTTCCATCTGCCCGATCCACAAACCCACCGGATATGCTCTATGCTGCCTATATCGAAGACCTGCCGTTTGTAGACCTTCATGAAGTGAAAGACTTGCCGGTCAGGATGCAACCTCTCGTATATACCTACGTCATTCGATATGAGTTTGAACATGGACTCGAAAAGGTAGCATTGGCCCGTGGGGCATTAGGAGGAATGGCGGAGTCAGTATATCTCCGCAACGGATCAACTTCTGATGAACCGTCAGTCATTCTCTACGAATGTGACATCAAGGGCTATGGATGTGAGGCACATGTCAATTCCTTTGGTATACCTGGTTTCCCCGATGAATACTACGGCAGAGCGTATGAGAATTCTAACCCTCGACCTTACACGCTAAATCTTGAAGTAATGTTGAAAAATGGGGAGATCCTCGAGTTTGACTACGACATCAGCGACCAGATTGAAAAGCAACCTCGTGGAGGAGTGATAAGAATCTCCGGTATCCGCATCGAGGACGAAGAAGGTCTCGTAGACTCCGGCTTTGATGTGACTGTCGAGGACTGGGGCGCACATGAAGACATTATCATGCCGGATGATATATGGAACGTTCAGTAAAACGAATAAAAATCTTATATAAACAAACAATTATTCACTTAAAAACATTTCAGCAATGAAAAAATCGATCTATTTCCTTGCTGCCGGTTGCGCAATCGCACTGTCAGCATGTACCAATGAGGAAGTGGTACAGGAAAGCGCTCGCCAGTCGAACGCTATTGGATTCCAGCAGGTTGTAAACAAATCTACGCGAGTTCTTGATTCCGAGAATCCACTTACACATTTTAATGTGTTTGGATACTACACCAAACCAAGTTTTGAAGCGTCTCCAGTAACTGTTTTCAGTAACGATGAGGTTTCAGGTTCAGGTTCAAGTTGGACCTATACAGGGGATCTTCGTTATTGGGTTCCTGGTGCTACCTACAGATTCTATGCTTATAGTTGCGAAAACAAAACTTTGACAGATAAAGGCAAACCATTTATGTCAATTAATGCCCAAGGTACTGTTAGCGCAGGTATAAACGATTACATCGCTCATGATGATGATTTGGTCTTTGCTAAGACGACTGCTTACACTGCTCTACAAGAAAATAATGGTAAGGTAGCTTTGCAATTCAATCATATCCTTTCCAAGCTCAAAGTAAACTTCAAATGTGAATTCCCAGAAGGCTACGAAATCGCTATTTCTGGTATTCAATTTGAAGATATCGTCAACCAGGGTAATTACTCAGCTGCTGGCGAGAAAGGTACTTGGTCTGTCAATTTTGATCAGGCAGACAAGATTTTGGAAGTCCCTGCTCCTGCGACAAGAGCAAAGTCTGCAGTTGGAGAAACTGCTGCTGTTGATGCAACAACGTCTGAAGTTTATGTTATTCCTGCTAATTACGCAAATAATGCAATTACCCTTAGCTTCCGTGCCGATGTGTATAATGGTGCAACTCTCGCTCTTTCACGTGTTTTCACTGCTAGTTGGGAAGCAAATTGGGTACTTGGAACATCTTATACTTATAATATTGTTCTTTCAGGTGAGACTGCATCTCTTGAACCCATCGAATTTGGCACTACTTCGGTAGGTGGTTGGACAACAGGTACTACACCAACTGATATAACGTTTGACGCAAGTGTACCATCAAACTAAATTATAAATAAGTTTGCGCCGTCCGAGAGAGGGCGGCGCAGACTTAACCAAATTCTCCTTAAAGAATCAAAACTACTTCACTTTATAGATTGTGATGTTTAATATGACAAAATATCTCGATTACGCATTCTTGAGCGCCGCCCTGCTCGCGGCTCTCCCTGCTTGCACATCCACTTCCTCGGATCCTGACGAGCCGGTCTCGGCTACCGAACTCAAGTTTGCGGCAGTCGAGGATACTCGTGCATCTATCACTACAAATGATAAATTAATAAATAGTCCATTTGCCGTATACGGCAATATGGTTCTTACTGGTTCGTCCAATAATCCAATTGTAATATTTAACGGCACTAATGTGAGTCATAATGGGTCAAGCTGGGAATACGATGACCCTCAGTATTGGTTTCCCAACCATACCTTTTCTTTCGCAGCTATTCATCCTGCAAATAATGAGCAAATAACAGACATTTCTTTTCAAAATGGAAGGTTGTCTTTTACATATAATTACCCTGAAGAATATAAAGATGCTGTAGATATTTTGACAGCATCACATAAAAGAGTTTATGCTTCAGGTCCTACTTCTTCTGTCGAGTTTAACTTCTCACACGCATTGGCAAGACTAAATTTCATAATAAAAGTTGATCCAGCCATCTCGGGAAAAGTGAAAATAACTCATCTTGACATGAAAAATGTTGGTAAAAATGCTACATATTCTTTCTCACTTCCCTCGCTTACATCAGGACAGACTAACGACCGCATAAATCCTACGTGGTCAGAGCCTGAATCTCAAACTGAGACTTTATTTGAAATCACCGCTCCTGTGGAGGTTGAGGCAGGAAAAACTCATGAATTTTTCAGCATTTCATCCACTCCAAATCCATTGTTTGTCATTCCTCAAAATGTTAATGAAGATACAGAAATCAACATTACATATAAGATCAATGATGGTTCTGAAGTTAATGCCACAGCAAAAATATATTCAACTACCGTTACCTCTCATAGTGGCAGATGGCAAGAGGGGAGAGCTTATTCCTATTCTTTCTCTATAGGTGCCACAGACTTTATTTTATATGGAATCCCATCTGTTACAGAATGGGATAAAGATGACGGTGGTAATTATATAGTGGCTGATTAATATATTAGTCTTGAAAAATTTAAATCAATGACAAAACGTTTTATAAATATAGTAGGATGTGTATCCTTCATAATGATTTTTTCCGCTTGCACTGAAACGGAGCAAGTAGATGTTCATTATTCACCCGTTGACAATATAATCTTCTCTTATCCTCAAATAGACTTAGAAGTCGGAATCAAGGGCTTCTCCACGAGGGCTACTCTTTCAAATTCAATTGATGAGTTTCAGGTATGGGGATTTCGCCGTCCTTTGGCTGTCACAGGAGAAGCTAATGAGGCAGGTGCATCTCAAGAATGGAATAAAAAATCAATTTTCTTCTCTAAAGGTGCCGATGTCTTTAGTGCCCGTAAAGTTGCTGTCTCCAACGGATTCACGCAATACGATCAAAACAGCGATAACACGTCTAATAATAAACCAAAGACGTGGGATGATAACGTAACTTCTTTATATTCATTTATAGCAGCCAGTGCTCCATCAGGCACTTTTACATTAGAGAATGCGGTTGGAACTATGGGCGAAGAAAACAATCACGGTCCTCGACTCAGGTATACCCTTGCAACAACAGGGTCTGATTTATCCACCCCTCTTGTTTACAAAAATCAACCTGATGCTTTGATTGCAACAAAATTCAACCATAAGAAGAATGATGGAATGGTTAATCTCGTATTTTCTCATTTCATGACTGGGCTAAGGTTTAGATTTTGGAATCATACTTCCAATAGAACACTTGTAATTCAAAATGTAACTGTAAAAGGAGAATTTTTCAAGGAGGCGATCTTTGACTTTACAGAAGATCATATAAAAATGTCGGTCAATGACAACACTTATAAGGGTACATTTACTTTGATCGACAGTGATCAGAGAATACCTGCAAATAGTAATGATTTGATGGGGGGAAATGATAATCCTGTTACATTGTTATTGCTTCCCAATCCTAATGCGGTGCTTAATACTGAGGAGGAAAAAGAGGAAAGAAATAAGTATGCGCTCGGTAAATCGAAGACCATAGAGATTAATTATTACCTTGAGAATAGTGATGGGACAATGGGTGAAAAAAAGAAGTTTGAACTGAAAGATTTTATGCTTAGATATCTTCCAGATACCAATACTCTTCATACTGCAAACTTTAATTTTGTTGGTGATGAATTTATAGTTATGTTTCAAGCTGATAATGAAACGACTTGGGGCAATGGTACTGAAACCGATCATAATGATGTTATAATAAACTAACAGTGTTTTCTATTATGAATAAGATGAGTTATAACATATTCAATACTTTAAGAAGTATTCTTTCATTCTGTATTTTATTTATTTTTGGAATTTATCTTGTTGGTTGTACCGAGGAGATAAATATTCAATCAATGGAAGAAAATGGTACAGATGGTTATATCACCTTCAGATGTGCTGGTATGCTTGAAGTAAATTCAGGTGTCATGGGTTCTTATACCAGATCAAGTGGACCTAAGAATGAGGAAGAAAGAGCTGTTAAATCTCTTCATGTTTTCTTTTTTAGTATGAAAGATGGTAGGCTTTTGACTACCACTACATTTCATAATTTTTTAGCTTATCGGAAAGTTGAGGATGCTTCTTTCATAAAAATTCCCACCGGAGAAGGTGTAGGAAACCTGTTTGAAGAAGGAGATTCTAACATACGAATAGTTGCTATAGCAAATATAGATGCCACTGATGAAGCCCAGTCATATACCGATGTGGAGAATTCTTTTTATACAAAATATAGTAAAGAGGGTAAGATTCAACGAAATGGAAGAACTCCAGGAGGGGAAGATGAATTATATGAAATTGATTCTTATGAAAAATTAAAAGATTGGATATATTATCCCAGAATCCGAATGGATGAAGATGGCGAAACAGGTGATATTTCCAAATTGCCGGAATCTGGTATGCCGATGATTGGAGAATTGACAAATGTTGACTTATCTAAAAAGCCATCTTCTCCGTATGTAGTTCCTATGACAGCATTGATGGCTAAGGTCAATGTAACTGTTGAACTGCAACCTGACCAATATACGGATGAATTACCTTTACTTAAGATTACGGAATATGGTGTCAGGAATATGCCAATCGCAGTGCCGTTTAAAATGCCTTCCGGAGAAGTAAAAGAAGGGCAAACATTAGGTAAGCCCACGGATTATGCTGATTATTTTGTCAAATATGATGTTACTGATGTCCCTATGTTTCATAAGGGGGATGCTCCTTCAGATCCTACTCATTTCATTTGTGATGATGTTGCTCATGAATTTACTACTAAAGTAAATGAAACAATTAATAAAGATGCAGGTCAAATAACATTATCGTATTATACTTACGAGAACATCAATCTTCCTGATTATAATGCGTTGCGTACAGACGGTGTAACTCCATACTATGATGAGGATCTAAATTTAACTTATCCCAGTGGTGTGGCGCCTGCTAACTATCAGCGTTGGAAATCAAAACTTGCATACTCAGATCGTGCGTCAGCTCTCATTCTTAAGGGAGAATATACCACTCATCAAGGAATGAAATATAACGCAGAGTTTACTGTGTATATGGGTTCTAATTCAGAGACAGATTTTATGGTTAAGCGTAACTGTAAATACGATAATTATATCGTTATTCATGGTTTGGAATACATCCGTAACTCAGATGATGATGCTTATACTTTTGATGGCCGAGTAAACGTCCATTCTGATAATCCATTTTATCTATCTATAGTAAATGAACGTAAAATCGATGCTCATGCATCAGCATTGCCTATGGATGTATGGTTCATGCTTCGCGAAAATGGAGACGGAACTATCATAGAAAATCCCAATTGGGACACAAAAATTACATTTACCGTTCGCGATCATGAGACAGTAGATTGGATTCGTATGGAGAAAATTCCACGTTCGACAATGGAAGCTGGAGACTTTAAATTCGGTACAGGTGCTCGTAATTACTTCACAACCAATCTTGTCAAGAGTACTCTTAAAGACAATGGAACGGCTGATGGCAAAGAGCATGGATGGAAAATAACTATTGATGGAGAAGAGGATGGTTCTCGTTCAAGAGTTTATTTTTATATTGATGAAAATGTTCCTACGAATAATGATGTAGATACGGAAAATCCCGAGGCTTCAAATTATTATGGTAAAAGAATTGCTACTATTGATATATTATATATTCGCACAGATGAAAATGGAGATGAGGTTGATCGACGCGAGAGAACTCTTGATATTGAGCAATGGCCATTAAAAAAGGTGATAGCGGATAATCAGGTATCGTGGATGGAATATTATGAGGAATATCTTGCCCATAACGATCCTCTTGACCATCATGAGCAACCTGGCGAATTGTATACAGGTTTGCAATGGGGGTTGAATGATCCAGCAGTAAATGTCGAAGGGTTTTCTAATCCGGAAGGTAACGGCTATTACCAAATATATACTAAACAAGGAGCATTTGCAATGACCCAATGGGCAATTAATCAAGTTAAAAATAATGTAAATATTGGAGACGTTGATAAAATATATCTATTTAATACGGAGCCACCAAAATCTGCTTTCCATTATTGTTATGGAAAAAATAAACGTAATACTGATGGAACAGCTGATGCGAATCCTTATTCTGGTGTCAATGGTAAAGGATGGTATATGCCGGGTATTCGGGAACTTGAACATGCTTTGGTAGATTATTATGAAGAATTCCCTGATTTTAGATCTAATTATTATTGGTCGGCGGCAGGAGCACGAAAATATACTCTTTATGCTAATACAAACAATTATGCTCGTGCTACAAAAATTATTAGTATTGATGCATCCGGAAAAGCAGTGTACGCTGAAAGTCACCCTCGGCATAGAGAATTAACTGGTATGGTGGAAGAAGGTCCAGGTCATCAATTAAGAACAACCTACAACCGTATCCGAGCATTCTACAGAGTGAATTGATAAATCTAAATTTTAACAGATTTGATACAATGTCCCAAACTCATTCGCTGAGTTTGGGACATTTGTCATAATAAAAGACCTTAAGCAAATACAACCTCCCTCTGCGTTCTCCGCCCTCTGCGAACTCTGCGTGAAAAATTATTCTAAATTCTAAATTCTAAATTCTAAATTATTTGCACATTAGCAGAAAAAATTGTAACTTTGCAAGTTGAAAAGCGTAGGCAGACGGCCCGATTAGGGTCTTCTCGCCTATCTTGTCAGTGTATTTATGTGATAATTAACAAAATAACAATAAACTCAGAACAACAAAATGCAGAACAAAGGCTTTATCACCACGATTGCGGTGCTTCTTGTCCTCATTTGCGGATTCTACATCTCTTTCTCGTTTGTGACTTCTCACTATGAGAAACTGGCCAACGAATACGCTACTAAGGCTGCCGGCACTTCAGACGTGACAAATGATGTCTACAAACAGAGTCTTAAACAGTACAATGACTCTATCGACAAAGAGAAGGTATATCTCGGTTATACCTACAATCAGGTTCGCCAGATGGAAATCGGCCTCGGTCTTGACCTTAAGGGCGGTATGAACGTGGTCCTCGAAATCTCCATCCCCGACATTCTACGTCAATTCGCTGCCGGCGAGCCTCAGCTTAAAGAAATCAACGCCGCCATCGATAAGGCTAAGGCTGCAGGCGCCAAAACTTCCGATAAGGACTTTATCAATAAATTCGCTTCTTATTTCCAGCCGGGCACCATGGCTTCTCTATTCACCCGTGAAGGTGAATATATGGGTAAGATCAAGAGCAACTCTTCCAACAGCGAGGTGACTGCAGCTCTTAATGATCAAGTAGACAGTCAGGTAGATGCCGCTTTCAATATCTTCCGCACACGTATCGACCAGTTTGGTGTTGTTGCTCCAAACATCCAGAAACTCCAGGACAAGAAAGGACAGATCCTTCTCGAACTCCCTGGCGTAAAAGAACCGGAACGTGTGACAGAACTTCTTAAATCAAGCGCAAACCTTGAGTTCTTCGAAGTTTACAACTATAATGAGATCGCTTCCGACCTCAATAACTTCGCGATGGCTTACGCTGCTCAGGACACAATCAACCACCTCAACCTCATCCAACTTCTCGGCGGTTCACAGCGCAGCGGTAGCCCGGTGATTGGTTTTGTGGCTCCTGCCAACCGTAACCTCGTTGACTCTATCCTCAATTCTGACCTCGCTAAGCAAAAGCTTCCAAGCGACTTCCACGCTGCTTGGGAAGTGAAGGCTGTTGAAGTTCCTGTTGCTGACGCTCAGGGTAACCCAATTCCAAAAGGCAACGGCGAGTACAAGACTACTCCTTACTGGCAGCTCATCGCCCTCAAGGGTGAGCCTGCTCTCCAGGGCGACGCCGTGACAAGCGCTTCTTCTGAATACGACAACATGCGCGGTAACACCGTCAACATGCGTATGAACGACCGTGGCGCACGCGAATGGGCTACAATCACCCGCAGCAACATCGGTCGCCCAATAGCAATCGTTCTTGACGACCACGTATATTCATTCCCGAATGTAAATAACGAAATTACCGGCGGCAGCTCAGAAATCACCGGTAACTTCACCCCGGAAGAAGCTAATGACCTTGCAAACGTGCTCAAATCCGGTAAGATGAGCGCAAAGGTAGACGTTGTCTCTAACAACGTTATCGGACCGAGCCTTGGAGCCGAGGCTATCCAGCAGGGCTTCATCTCATTCATCGTAGCTCTCGTGCTTCTGATGATCTTCATGATCGCTATCTATGGTGTAATCCCGGGTCTCGTGGCTAACGTGGGCTTAATGCTCAACCTCTATTTCACACTCGGTATCCTTGCTTCACTCCAGGCAGTGCTGACACTTTCCGGTATCGCAGGTATCGTGCTTGCACTCGGTATGGCTGTCGATGCCAACGTGCTTATCTTCGAGCGTACCAAGGAAGAGCTTAAGAGTGGAAAGAAACTCCGTCAGGCTATTTCTGAAGGTTACAGCAACGCATTCTCCGCAATCTTTGACTCCAACCTTACTTCAATTATCACAGGTGTCATCCTCTTGATCTTCGGTTCAGGTCCTATCAAGGGTTTTGCAACTACCCTTATCATCGGTCTTGTCTGCTCATTCTTCACAGCAGTGTTCTTGACTCGCATAGCATTCGACATCATCACAGCCAACGGACGTTGCGCTAACATGACTTTCGATACAAGCATCAGTCGCAACCTCTTCACCAACACTAAGATCAACTTCCTTGGCAAGGCAAAGGCAGCTGCCCTTGTTTGGGGTCTCCTTATTATTATCTCAGTTGTGTCGCTCATAGTTCGTGGCATGAACCAGGGTATCGACTTCTCTGGTGGTCGCAACTATGTGGTTCAGTTCGAAAAGGATGTTGTTCCATCCGACATTCAGGAGCGTCTACTTGGTCAACTTCAGGATGCCGCCAACGACAAGACTGTCAGCGTAGGTGTTATCACTATTGACGATAACAGCAAGGTGCGTATCTCTACCAACTATAAGATCAACGACGAGACCGAAGGCGTAGAGAATGAAATCACCGATCTAATTTACAAGGGTCTTCAGCCGGAGCTTACAAATGCTCAGGGTCAGGTGATGGATAAGAATGCCTTCTCAGTGTCAGACGAAAGCCATGGTATCATCTCAATTCAGAAGGTTGGTCCTTCAGTGGCCGACGATATGAAGCGTGATGCTTATTGGGCAGTCAGCATTGCAGTGGTATGTATGTTCCTCTACATCCTTCTCCGATTCCGCAACATTGCATTCTCAGTCGGTGCAGTATGTGCAGTTGCTCTCACAGCATTCCTCATCATTGGTTTCTACTCACTCTGCTGGGGCTTCCTCCCATTCTCAATGGAAATCGACCAGGCATTTATCGCAGCTGTCTTGACCATCATCGGTTATCAGATCAACGATACCGTGGTTGTCTTCGACCGTATTCGTGAGATGATGAAGGTATATCCGAAAGAGGATCGTTACGACACATTCAATAAGTCGCTCAACACTACTCTTACCCGTACGATCATGACATCATTCTCCACTCTCTTGGTGCTCCTCTGCATCTTCTTCCTTGGTGGCGATACAATCCGCTCATTTACATTCGCAATGATCTACGGTGTCATCGTCGGTACGTTCTGCTCACTCTTCTGCGCTGCTCCGATAGCATACGCAATCCTCAAACGCTCCCTCGCAAAGAAAGCAAAAGTAGACGCAGCAGCCGGCACAGTTCTCCAAGGCAACCGTCGCTTCAAATAATTAATTTGAATAAATAGAAAAAAGAGAGGTTTTCCCAATCGGAAAGCCTCTCTTTTTTCATAAGCAACCTCAGTAATAGAGCTTGCTCCGCATGCCCCCCACGTTCGTGTGCTATTTTCTGAAGTAGAATTAGGTCGGAGACCTGATGATTATAGCCCAACCCCAGACTTCAGTCTGGGGTAGATTGAGAGAATACAGTAGCCTCAGGTCGGAGACCTGATGATTATAGCCCAACCCCAGACTTCAGTCTGGGGTAGATTGAGAGAATACAGTAGCCTCGGAGAGGCGCTTTATGATAATATATTTTGTAATATTGGAAAGATAACATTGATGGCCTAAAAACTAACTAAAGAATAAATTGTAAGACTCGACAAAAATTATTATCTTTGTAGCCACCAAATCAACATATATGATAACGATAATAAAGGATAAGATAATTCATTCCATGATAATCGCAGTTCTGATAGTAGCGACTGCATGCGTCAAAGACAAAGAAGAACCCGAATGGTATCTCCATCCAGGCGATAAACTTCCCGAATTCCAAGTGACAACCCTCGACGGCAAAACAATCTCTTCAGCCGACTCCTATCAGACGACACTCGTAATTGTTTTCTTCAATACTACATGCATCGACTGTCAAAGAGAACTTCCTATCATCCAGCAACAATACGAAGCTAATCTGAAGCTACCCGTTGATGCTCAATTTCAATATATCTGTATATCAAGAGAAGAGGAAGCTTCCGACATAGAGCGATATTGGAAAGACCAACACCTAACCATCCCTGTATCCGCACAATCAGATCGAACCCTCTACTCCAAGTTTGCCTCCATAGGCATACCACGCATCTTCTACGCAAAAGACGGCCTCATCATAAGCCAATGATACACTCCACTGACAACATGAAAGGCAGCAAAGCCCTCTCCTGCTACCCCGACATCGACGAAGACATGAAGAAAGCATTCCTCAGCCTCCTCGACTAATTATAAACCACTCTTTCGCACATATCGCACAAGAGTACGGAGCGGTATCATCTGCGATAAAAAACATCCTCGGTCATAGTAATCTTGCGACCACAGAACGTTATATGGGTAGTTTCGATACATCAAAAACCGATGAAACCCTCAGAAATGTATTCAACAAGAAACCATCCAAGCAGAATAAAGTCGAAGAACCGACAGCGACAAAAGAAGAGCAAGCCATCGAATTGCTAAAGGGCATGACCCCGGCACAAATCATGGCCATCATTTCTGCAATCACCAAATAATCAGTAAATTTGCATTATTATGGCAAAAGATTCAATTATTCAGCATAATACAGCAGACTATAATATCGCTGTTCAAACAATAAAAGATGCTATTCTTCGCAGCCAGTATCAGGCAGCGAAGTTGGTTAATCGTGAAATGCTTTCACTCTACTATGGCATCGGCAGATATGTTTCTGCAAATTCGAGAAAGGGGTTCTGGGGCACCAATGCCATTGATACCATTTCTGAACGATTGAGAAAAGAGCTTCCGGGTCTTAAGGGTTTCTCCGGAACCAGTATAAAGAAAATGCGCCAATTCTACGAGCAATGGGAGCCGGTTATCAACAAATCGACCGTCGCGGCGGTCGATTTACCAGCGACTACAGATATTGACATCGAATCATTGCTTTGCACAATTCCGACCGCCACGGCGGTCGATTTCAACATGGAAGAATTTTTAGAAATAA
>CAZWJO010000083.1:2682-14014 GCA_964634905.1 uncultured Sangeribacter sp. | reverse complement strand
AGTTCGACTCTGCTATGGGCTACTCCCCAAATCCATCCTATCCCCCGAGACCCGTCGCCTCCCCCCGAGGCGCGGGTCTCAACTTTTTTAGCCTAATGCATAATTCATAATGCATAATGCATAATTGACTCCGTGCAAATAAAAAAGGGCATTAAAGGCACTAAAGCCCCTAACGCCCTTAAAGCCTTTAATACTCTTAAATTCTCATTCTGCTACAATCACAAAGCCATCTCTTTTTGTCAGAGTCATCTGCACTTTGCCGGGATTTTTGATCTTTAGTGTCTTTGCGCTGAGCGGATTCTTCCCATCCTCAGCATATACCGTCACTTCCTGCCCTTTAGCCAGCATTGGAAGATCCAACTCAAGCTTCAATGGGTTATCCTCAGCCGAAACGCCCGCAATATACCATTTCCCCTCCGTGCTCTTACGCGCAAGCACCACATACTTCCCGGGATACCCGTCAATGAATACAGTATCATCCCAAGTAGTAGGCACTTTCTTCATGAAGTCAATGGCATCAGCAGGTGCATCCGTAAGATTGTTGGGAGCAAGCGCAAAATTCTGCACAGGATTCTGGAAAAGAATAGATGTGGCAAGCTGGAATGCATCCGTAGTGCGACGTGTGCTGCCTCCGTCATTTCCTTTGTTCAATCGTTTGTTTAGTACCGTGCCTCCATATTCCATAATGCCGGCTGCATTGCGGATGAAGGGATGCAGAGTAGCATTGAAATCTTCCATATCACAAAAATCCTGACTGAAAACAAGATTCTCAGATGCCAATACAGCCTCACTGCCAACATAGTTAGGATACATGCGTTCCCATCCGCGTGGCATAGTGCATCCATGGAAAATCACGCTGATGCCATGGTCGTTGGCATCACTCAGGATATCCTCATACAGGCGCATCGTCTCCTGCTTGTCACCACCGAAGAAATCCACTTTGATTCCCTTGATGCCAAGGCTATCAAGCCACTTCATCTCCTCCTTGCGAGGGATTGGGCGCGACATCTTGTTGATGGGTCCCTGCTCGATATCATTCCACCAGCCGGACGATGAATACCATATCAGAAGATTCACTCCTTTTGATTGGGCATACTTTGCAAGTTTAGCTATCCCTTCCTTTCCGATGTTGTTGTCCCACCAGTTGTCGACCAACACATTCTGATAGCCCATATCAGCTGCAAAGTCGATAAACTTTATCTGATCCTCATAATTGATGGAATTATCTTGCCATAGAATCCAACTCCACGTGCCTTTCCCTGACTTTACTTCGAAGTCTGACTCATAAAGAGGCTCCACAAGATTCCATGGAATTGTGGTCTCCACAATCGGTTTCAGAGTCTTTCCTATCGTGATTGTGCGCCATGGAGTCTTCCCTGGAAGGCTAATTGCAGGGTTTGCGCTGCCGTTTCCGTTGTTTTCTTCCGGCATAGGATATTCGATAGCGAAAACGCCATCCTTATAATCCCCTAAGCGGCTTCCGCAGAAGTAGCCATCTACCCCTGTCTCAGTAAGGAGAGCCCAACCATTGTCGCCTACGTGGAAGAGAGCCGGGAAAGTGAATCCATGTCCGAACTCTGATTTTTCCGAAAGTGGAGCTTCTGCCTTATAATTCTCCTCGTAGGAAGGTTTTGTGCGTTTCCAGCCTACCATCGCATCGCTCTGCGGAGTAAGAAAAGTGGTAGTAAAATCAGGGAATCTGAAACCTGAAGCCTCCTTCTCGATAATCATGCTGCGGGTATCCCCTTCTACCGGTATGATGTATCGGAAAGCAATATCATTATTGCCCACCTGCCACTCTATCGACATCTTCAGTTTCTTGCCGGCAGAATATTCTTCCGTTAAAGTATTGGCAGTCCAGTCAATATGGCTTTTCTTGATCTTAGCCTGATCAAAAGACTTCTCCACCTTCCCCGTCTTCTCTCCCAAGAGAGTCAGACCTTTGGAAAAATCTCCGATATTCGACACAAATCCAAGTGGCGAATCAAGTAGGATTGGTTGTCCGTCATAGCTGACGGAATAAAGAGGCTGACCCTCCCCCGAAAGCGACGTAGTCAGCACCAACTTCCCATCCGGACTGCTTACCGTAGCCGCCGAAGCCCCGAGACAAAATGCACAATTCATAATGCACAATGCATAATTCCTTAGTTTCATGGTAAAGTATTTATTATGTTGAATAATAATAATTTGTGTTGAGTACTCAATATTTTTATATTTTTTAAGAATAGCACCTATAATTACCTACAACTCATATAATTATATTCTAAAACCATATCGTCGATAGCGACGATATGGTTGTTAAGCTATCCGAAAATATCAGAATGAGTTCCGGTATCAAGTAATAATAAAATTAATTCTGAATCATTCTTATCCCAAACTAAAAGCCAATCTGGTTCGATATGACATTCCCATTTGCCTGAATATTTCCCAACCAGTTTGTGTGGTCGATATTCTTCAGGCAATTCTCCGGTCTCTGCCAATTTGAGAATTGCTTTTTTCAATAAAGACATATCTAATCCGCGCTTCTTACATTTTTTTACGGATTTCTTGAATTTATTGGTTCGGTCAATGATATATTTCATATCCCCAAGTCTTTAAAAAGATCTTCTGCCGATTCAAAACGTTTGACTCTTCCATTTTTGACATCGTCTATGGCTTCTTCCATTCCACATTTCTTCTTTCTCTTAGGAGCTGCTATTGATACTCCTTCGAGAGCATTTAATATTTTTTTCAAATGAGGAAGAATTGATTGGTCTTCGATATTTATTGTCAGTTGTGTCATAATTTTAATTTTTAAGGTAAGTATTGATATATTCATATCTTTTTTGCAAAGTTAATAAAAAAAATCCATACTTCATTTGTCAACTCCGAAATTTTTTAATAACTTTGTGATTAACAAAAATAAATCTGACATGGAATACAAAAGAATACTGCTGAAGCTCTCAGGAGAATCCCTCATGGGAGCTCAAGGATACGGAATAGACCGTGACCGTCTGGAGTCTTATGCCCGACAAATCAAAGAAATAGCCCAAGCCGGCGTGGAAGTCGGCATCGTAATCGGCGGTGGAAACATCTTCCGTGGTCTTTCTGGAGCCGCCAAAGGTTTCGACCGCGTCAAAGGCGACCAAATGGGTATGCTTGCCACAGTCATCAACTCCCTCGCTCTTTCTTCAGCTCTTGAATCAATCGGGCAGCCGGCACAAGTCTTCACTGCCATCCCGATGTTCCCGATCGGCAAACCCTACAGCAAATGGGAAGCAATCGACGCCATGAAACATGGCAAGGTAGCCATCATGAGCTGCGGCACAGGCCAACCATTCTTCACAACCGACACCGGCTCAGCCCTCCGAGCCATCGAAATCGAAGCCGACGTAATGCTAAAGGGCACCCGAGTAGACGGCGTCTACACAGCCGACCCCGAAAAAGACCCCAAAGCAACAAAATTCGATAAAATCACCTACGACGCAGTAATATCAGCCGGCCTAAAGGTTATGGACCTAACCGCGACAGCCCTCTGCAAAGAAAACAAAATGCCAATCTACGTCTTCAACATGGACAAAGAAGGCAACCTCCTAAAAATGATGCAAGGCGTCAACGTCGGGACACTCGTCTATTAAATAATGCATAATGCATAATTCATAATGCATAATTATTACCACCCATGAAAGACCAAGATAATCCTATCGTTATTAAATCTAAGGTTTTTGGATTTAGGATGATGAAATTAAGGGCTTACCTTGTTTCTGAGAAGCATGAATATGAGATTTCTAAGCAGGTCTTAAGGAGTGGGACAAGTATTGGTGCTAATGTTAAGGAGGCTATTAGAGGTCAGTCTAAGGCTGATTTCGGAGCAAAAATGAATATTGCTTTAAAAGAAGCAAGCGAAACTGAACATTGGCTCGAGATGCTTTATAATGGTGAATATATTGATAAGAAAGGATTTGATTCTGTCATAAAAGACTGTCATGAATTGATTAAAATTCTTACCGCAATAGTTAGAACAACGTTTAAAAACAAATAAAATTATTAACAATTAAGTAAATAGAGCATTTTGCATGATAAATAGTGTATGACGAACTGCGTAGCCAATTATGCATTATGAATTATGAATTATGCATTAGAAAAATTATGGAAGTAAAAGAATATCTCGACAACGCCCAGGAGTCGATGGAGCTTGCAGCCGACTATCTGGAAGAGACTCTCGCCCGCATCCGCGCCGGCAAGGCATCTGCAAAACTCCTCGATGGAATCAAAGTCGACTACTACGGTAGCATGGCCCCCATCTCTAACGTGGCAAACGTATCAGTCCCCGATGCGCGCACCATCGCCATCACCCCATGGGAAAAATCAATGTTCAAAGTCATTGAGAAGGCTATCATCAACTCCGACCTTGGCATCACTCCCGAAAACAACGGTGAAGTGATACGTCTCGGCATCCCACCATTGACAGAAGACCGCCGTAAGCAGCTCGTAAAGCAATGCAAAGCTGAGGCTGAAAATGCAAAAGTTTCTGTCCGCAACGCACGCCGCGAAGCCATCGACGGCCTCAAGAAGGAAATTAAGAAAGGCTTGAGTGAAGACGCTGAAAAGGACGCCGAAGGCAACGTCCAGAAGCTCCACGACAAATACCTAAAGAAAATCGACGAAATCTTCGCCGCTAAAGAAAAAGAAATCCTAACCGTCTAATCTACTTAATGCATAATGCTCAATGCATTAATACTTATCAGTCATGAAAAAACTCCTATTGTCCGCCACCTTAGCGGCCATCACTCTCCCCATGACGGCCCAGACCTTCAAAGAGTGGCAAGACCCTAACATCAACGCCGTCAACCGTGCCCCAATGCGCTCCGAGGCCTTCGCCTTCAAGAAAGGAGAGAGCGGCACATCAAAACTCGACCGTAAGAACTCCGCCAACTATCTATCCCTCAACGGTGACTGGAAATTCAACTGGGTAAATGACGCTTCTTCGCGCCCCACAGATTTTTGGAAAAAAGACTTCAACGACAAAGGCTGGGACACGATCAAAGTCCCCGGTGTCTGGGAACTTAACGGCTACGGCGACCCAATCTATGTGAATACCGGCTACGCTTGGCGTAATCACTTTGAAAGCAATCCCCCTGAAGTGCCAACAGAAGACAATCATGTAGGCACCTACCGCCGCGAAATCAAAGTCCCTGCTTCATGGAAGGGAAAAGAAATATATGCTCACTTCGGTTCCGTGACTTCAAACATCTATCTTTGGGTCAACGGTAAATATGTAGGCTACAGCGAAGACAGCAAACTGGAAGCTGAATTCAACCTTACCCCCTATATCGAACCTGGAAAGGAAAATCTCATCTGTTTCCAAGTATTCCGCTGGTGCGATGGCACTTATCTCGAAGACCAGGACTTCTTCCGCTTCTCCGGAGTAGGTCGCGACTGCTATCTTTTCGCTCGCGACAAAAACCGTATCGCTGATATCCGCGTGACTCCTGATCTTACCAACAATTACACTGACGGTGTACTCGACATCGACCTATCTCTTACTGCCAACAAGCCCGTCACTCTGACTCTTACGGATGCCGACGGAAAAGTGGTAGCTACCCAGACTACATCCAAATCCGGAAAGACCTCAATGAATGTGGCTAACCCCAACAAGTGGACTGCTGAGACTCCTTATCTATATACCCTCACTGCCACTATGGATGGCAACGACGAGGTAATCCCGGTGAAGGTAGGTTTCCGCAAGATCGAACTTACCGGTGGACAGATTCTTGTCAATGGTCAGCCTGTCCTCTTCAAAGGTGCTGACCGTCACGAACTTGACCCGGATGGCGGCTATGTAGTCAGTCCGGAACGTATGCTCGAGGATATCCAGCTCATGAAGAAGCTCAACATGAATGCTGTCCGCACTTGCCACTATCCTGATGATGAACTCTGGTATGAACTTTGCGACCAATATGGTCTCTACATGGTGGCTGAAGCTAACGTGGAAAGCCACGGTATGGGCTATCGCGAGAAGACTCTTGCCAAGAATCCCGCTTACCATAAGGCTCACCAAGAACGCAACCAGCGTAACGTTGAGCGTAACTTCAACCATCCTTCCGTAATCTTCTGGAGTCTCGGTAATGAAGCCGGTTACGGTCCTAACTTCGAGGATGCTTACGACTGGGTGAAAGCTTTCGACCCATCACGTGCCGTACAATATGAGCAGGCTCATAAAGAGGGTAAGACCGATATCTTCTGCCCGATGTATTACGGTTACGAAGGTATGGAAGCCTGGGGCAAGGATCCTAACACCGACAAACCCCTCATCCAGTGCGAATACGCTCACGCTATGGGCAACTCCATGGGTGGATTTAAAGAATATTGGGACCTTATCCGCAAGTATCCGAAACTCCAAGGTGGTTTCATCTGGGACTTCGTAGACCAGGGTGTACGCCTCAAAGATGGCAACGGAATCGAATATTTCGGCTATGGTGGTGACTTCAACGACTACGATGGCAGCGACAACAACTTCTGTTCTAATGGCGTGGTGAGTCCCGACCGTCTCCCCAACCCACATGCCGACGAAGTACGCTACTTCTACCAGAACGTCTGGACCACTCCAGTCGACATCAAGAATGGCAAAGTAAACGTCTACAATGAAAACTTCTTCCGCGACCTCTCCGACCTCAACCTTGATTGGACTCTTATCCACGATGGCAAGACAGTGCGTACCGGCCGTATTTCCGAGCTAAATGTTGCCCCAGGCCAGACCACTCAGGTGAATATCCCTTACGGTAAGATCACTGACGACGGTGAATGGTTTCTCAACATTGCTTACACTCTTAAGGAGAATGATGGTCTGCTACCGGCAGGGCATACCGTAGCCCGCGATCAGCTTGCTATCAATGCTCCGGCTCCTAAGACTCTTAACATTGATGTTGTGGCTGCTCCCAACGAGACAGTAAAGACTCCCGAAATCCTTGACAATCATTCCACTTTCTTGAAAGTCGTTGGTGACGACTTCCTTATGGAATTCAACCGCTACAATGGCTTCTTAAGCAAATATGTAGTCAATGGAGTAGAGTTCTTGGCTAAAGAGGGTCGCTTGGCTCCTAACTTCTGGCGCGCTCCGACCGACAATGATTTTGGAGCCGGCCTACAACGCAGGTTTGAAGCATGGCGTAATCCTGATATGAAGCTCAAATTCCTCACACATAGCTCCGACAATACAAGCAATACTGTCACAGTAAAAGCTGAGTATGAGATGCCGAGTGTGGAAGGAACACTCCTGATGACATACGTCATCAATGCAGAAGGTGCCGTCCTCGTTACAGAAGACTTCAAAGCCACAAAAGATGCTAAGGTAAGCAATATGTTCCGCTTCGGCATGCAGATGCAAATGCCTCTTGAATTCGATGCGATTGAATACTACGGACGTGGTCCGGTTGAAAACTACTCTGACCGTAACCATTCTACATTTGTAGGAGAATACCATCAGAAGGTTGCAGATCAATATTATCCATATATCCGCAAGCAAGAGACCGGTACAAAGACAGACGTACGTTATTGGAAACAGCTGGATGCTGCAGGCAATGGACTCGAATTCTTGGCTGCACAGCCATTCTCAATCTCAGCCCTCAACTACAGCATAGAGAGCCTCGACGACTATCCCGAGAAGACTCAGAGCCACGGCTCACTCGCTCAAAAGGCTGACTACACCAACGTCTGCATAGACAAATCTCAGATGGGACTCGGTTGCGTCAACAGTTGGGGTGCATGGCCTCTTCAAGAATACCAGCTCCCCTACGGCGACTACACCTTCACCTTCATGATGAAGCCCGTCTTCCACCAAATCCAACACAAATATTAACGTTTTGCGTGGTGCGCACTGTCCGACAAGTCTGACTCGTCCGACCTGTCCGACTGGTCTGACTAGTCCGACAAAGCCCGGAGGGCTGATCACCTTGTTAACCCTGGGCGTTAGCCCAGGGAAAAGCAATCCCTCCCTTCTCGACCCCGGAGAGGTCGAACCCAAAAGCTAATAAAAAAAGAGCCGAATCCCAAAGGACTCGGCTCTTTTACTATTCATTATTCACTATTCACTTCTTAGTGAAAGAAAGCTTCATGTCATTGCTCTCAAGCTCAAAGCTAAGCACGCTGCCATCCTTAGTCACATCAACATCCTCAATCTTAGAATACTGAGCAAGGCTGCCAATGAAATTAGCTGTCACTGCGCCAAGTCCGTCAGGAGCATCCACGCCAGCTACGTCAAGTGTATTCTGGTCGAAAGAAAGATAATAATCATCATCACCCTGCTCCTCGCGGGTCCACTTACCCTCTACAGAAGCCTTAACTGTATAGTTGATTGCATTGCCCACTGAGTCGGGAGCTGTAACTGTATAGTCCTTAGTCAATTTAACAGGACCGCTACCTTTATCTGTACCTTCGCTGAAATCGAATGTAGTGATTGCTGTAGCTGAAGTAGCACCTTCGATAGCAGGAACCACTGTCTCAGGAGCTGATGAGCTCCATGTACCGATCATCTTGTTATTGTCCTCTGTGCAGGAAGAGAGTACGGCTCCGCCGAACAAAACGGCAGCTCCAACTGCCATCAGATTAATTTTCTTCATAGTTTTTTTTATTTTAATTAAACATCATTACTACTACAACAACTCTCCCCCATATAAGTTCAAAAAATCCCCCTACATCCTTTCCATCCTCAAGATTACTCAATCTATCTCGAAAAATACCCCTCCGTGTGTCCTCTGTGTGCGATTCCCCCCGCATCTATTAGTAATCTGCAATGCGGAGCGATGCGAGCGAGCCTCTGCGCCCCCTGCCCCTCCGCTACCTCTGCGTGATGTTACGCCAAAGATAAAGCCGATCAGACGCCCGTATCTTCCCCGGCACCGGCAAAGAAAACCGATTCCCTTTCTTCACCTCAGCCACCGGCTCCGTAGTGAGCCTCAATTCCTCCACCTTAAATATCATAGCCCCCGTAGTAGGTCCGGTCACAACGACCTCATCCCCGGGACGAAGCACACCGCTCTCCATCTGGAACTCCCCGACACCAAGCTTATCAAAATACCTTACCCCCTTTGCCACATACTCCTTAACCCGGGTGCTGCTACTCCCATACTTCCCGCTCCATTCCCCAAGACGCTGTCCGAGATAATACCCATCCCAATATCCACGGTTGAATATCTTAGCAAGCCGTGCTTCCCATCCCTGAAGCTTCTCATCGCTAAATTCTCCACTGCAGATAGCCTCCAGAGCCTCAGAATAACATTCCACTACCTCCTTAACATATTCAGGTCCCCTCGCACGTCCCTCGATTTTGAACACACGAACACCGGCATCCACCATCTTATTAAGGAAATGAATAGTCTTCAAATCCTTAGGACTCATAATATATTGGTTGTCTACCTCAAGCTGATCCCCGGTCTCCTTATCTGTGACAGTATAGCTCCGTCGGCATATCTGAGTGCAAGCTCCGCGATTAGCCGCAGAATTCATCTGATGCAGTGATAGATAGCACTTCCCACTCACGGCCATGCACAAAGCTCCATGGCAGAACATCTCAAGCCTAATCGGTTTCCCGTTAGGCCCGGTCAGACCCTCCTTCTCGATAGACTCATGAATTGCCTTCACCTGATCAAGATTCAGCTCCCGGGCCAGAACCATCACATCCGCAAACTGCGAATAGAAACGTACAGCCTCAATATTGCTGACATTCACCTGAGTGGATATATGCACTTCCTGGCCGATCTGGCGAGCATAGAGTATCGCCGCCATATCAGAAGCAATGATAGCTGAAATATGAGCCGCATAAGCCCTGTCGATGATTTTATGCAGCAACTCCATATCATTGTCGTATATCACCGTATTGACCGTTAGATAAGTCTTCACGCCCTTCTCAGTGCATCGGCGCACAATCTCATCCATATCATCAGCAGTGAAATTGGCGCTCGACCGGGACCGCATATTCAGACCCTCAATACCAAAATACACAGCATCCGCCCCTGCATTCAACGCCGCAGCAAGCGACTCCCAGCTCCCTACAGGAGCCATTATCTCAAATTCCTTTCTATTCATAATCTAAGTAGTAAGCATGCTCCGCATGCGTCCCCGTGGAAGTCCCGATCTCCGAGCGGGACCAGGCCAAAGGCCTTCCAACGTAAGAAAGCATGCTCCGCATGCGTCCAAGAGCATTTGCTCCTCTTTTACTGGTTAGTGGCTTTAGCCACTAATCAGCAGGTCGGAGACCTGCCATTATGTCAAAACCTCATACTTCAGTCTGGGGTATCCAGATCAGAAGCACTGTAGCCTCGGAGAGGCGATTTATGGTAAATTCAATATTTCATACTTGTCTATTTATTTACGAGCCAAATAAATAGATATAACTCCCAAAGTCAAAGATTTATACGAAGCCCCCCGAAACCCGGCCCGCTCCATCAAAGCAGTCATCTCTCCACGCTGCGGACACGCCGCTATCGACTCCGGCAAATAACTATAAGCCCGGACATCATGCGAAACCATCCTCCCCAAAACCGGTATCAAATGCCGGGCATAAACCCGATAAAGCCCCTTTATAGCCTTGTTAGAAGGCTCCGAAAGCTCTATCACACAAATCACTCCCCCCAGCTTCATAACTCTTCTCATCTCCCGATACCCATCTTCCAACCTCTCAAAATTCCTGACTCCGTATGCAACCGTCACCAAATCAAACGTCTCATCCGGAAACGGCATCTTCAGACTGTCCCCCTCAATGAAAGTGATATGCTCCCGAGCCGAAAACCTCCCTTCTCCAATAGCAGTCCTTTTTAACTGCCGTGAGGCGGCAGCCTCACCCTGGACCGATTCATCCATCTTATCTAACTTCTCCTTAGCTATCTTAAGCATACCAGCCGACAGGTCAAGCCCGGTGATATGAGCCTTAGGGAACAGCTCATGCAGACGAAACGACACATCCCCCGTACCGCAAGCCACATCCAAAGCCATCTTCGGCGCCCCATGCGGAAGCAACCCCGCAGCCATCTTCAGAGCCCGGTTGCGCCATCTGACATGCAGCCCCCCCGTCATCATAGTATTCATAAAGTCGTAAGCCGGAGCGATAGCATCAAACATCGCTCCGACCTGCTTCCCCTTAGCTTCCTTATCATTGTAAGGCTTCACATCTTCCGCACTCTCTTTCATCTTTCCAATATATTATCCCTTATCCCAATAAGCCCAATTAGTCCAATAGGCCCAATAAGCCCAATTAGTCAAATTAGTCCAATTCGTCCAATTCGTACAATAAGCCCAATTCGTCCAATTAGACTAATTAGCCCAATTAGACTAATTAAGAATTATGCATTCTATTCAA
>CAZWJO010000083.1:0-2582 GCA_964634905.1 uncultured Sangeribacter sp. | reverse complement strand
CCAATTAGACTAATTAGCCCAATTAGACTAATTAAGAATTATGCATTCTATTCAATCTCCTTACTATAGCTCCGCCGCCGCTTATGCTGCCAATTCTTAAATGAATCCCACTGATTCTGCACCTTAGAATTGCTCTCAAGCTCCGGATTAGTCTCGACATACTTATACCCATGCCTAATAAAGGCCGGAATAAGATCCTGGAAAAGCAGAGCATTGACTCCTTTCCCCTGATACTCCGGTTTCACAGCAATAAGCAGCAGATCCACACGGTCATTCTTCCCCTTCAGTCCCTTCAGCAGATGCCACCATCCAAACGGCAGCATCTTCCCCTTGGATTTCTGAAGCGCCTTGCTCATCGAAGGCATGCAGATTCCAACCCCTACAAGCTTCTCATCGCTATCCACGATGCAGCTCACAAGGCTAAGGTCAAGAAGACCTAAATACACTTCGATATAATGCTCTATCTGTCTGTCTGTGAGAGGGGAGTACTGGTACAGTTTCTCGTATGCCTCATTGATAAGCTCAAAAAGCGCACGTCCGTACTTCTCCTTTATCTCCTTCTTGCTTGTGAACTTCACGACTTTAAGCCCGAACTTCTTCTTAACAATCTCAGAAATTCTGTTATGCTTCTCAGGGACACCATCGGGCACCTCCATCAGGTATTCCACCCAGTCGCTATCTTTTTCATATCCAAGCGCATGCATGTGTTCAGGATAATAGGAATAATTGTAGATGGTAGCCATCGTGCTCAGTTGGTCGTAACCTTCCACGAGCATCCCCTCATAATCGAGGTCCGTGAAACCGAGAGGACCCACGATACGCTTCAATCCGCGTTCCTTGCCCCAAGCCTCAACAGCCTCAAGCAGTCCGCGTGATACCTCTATCTCATCCGTGAAATCGATGAAACCGAACCGGATATCCTTCGCCCCATGCTTCTCATTGAGCGTATTGTTGATGATTCCGGCGATGCGCCCAACTGGCCGACCGTTCTTGTAAGCCATAAAGCATCGCACATCGCAGAAATCGTAAGCCGGATTCTTCTTTGGGTTGAGGGTATCCACATCGTCGCTCACCAACGGCGGGACGAAATACGGATTATCCTCATACATATCGATCTGAAGCTGCACAAACTTCCGCAGCTCCGACGGCGTCATCTCAATTTCCTTTATCTCAATCATATTTTTGGTTTAGATGTTTAAAGGTTTATAAGCCCTATAAGCCCTATTAGTCCTATTAGTCCTATTAGCCCTATTAGTCCTATTATCCCTACTATCCACTCTTCACTTAATCGTGATAGCAATCAGCACCCCCAGCATCATAATAATGAATCCCAATACCACCCAAAGAGTAGATGTATTGCTCCTCTCAATAAGCGCCAACTTTAGATCATGCACATTATTGATTGTACCTTCCGGATCAGCAGCCCTTTTTGCCACTCTACGTAACTTAGGCAATTGCTCCGGCAACTTATCCAACACTTCATTTAGAAGCCGCCCATATTCAATGATATCCTGCTTTGTATCCTGAGGATCAAGCCTATCCCTATGGTCATACCCCACATTGATCAACTTCAGATTCTCATTATACTCTGTAAAGATAATATTATCTGGCGTGATAGGAGGGTGCTTGATATGGTTTTCCTGCATATACTCCATCGCATCAGGAAGCTGCGTCGTCAGACGCTGGATAATCTTAGGCGTCAACCTCTTCTCATCGATAAGCCTACGCAGCGAATATCCGTATGCGTCATCCGTCACGATCGCCCGTCCGATTCCCGGAATCTCCTCAAAGTCATTTACGACCACAAGGTTAGGATGACTCAAATTATATCTGACATCAAACTCCTTCTCAATGATGGCCTGATACTCAGGATCGTCGCGATACTCCTTCTTCAGGGCCTTCAGCATTATCCACTTACCATACTTCTTCACAGTATACACATCGTAGATATCCTCCTCCCATTCCGGAAGGAGCGTCAGCTCCGACCAACGACCCGTAGGGTCCTCAATCGGTATCAACTTCTCTTCCTTACTAATATATCCAGCCATCTTATTATCAATTCATAATGCAAAATGCATAATTCATAATCATCTATCCGCGCGTAGCTAATTATGCATTATGCATTATGCATTAAATTAATTAATTAATTAATTCAAATCCTGTGTATTTCCGCAGACACTCAGGAACGACTATCCCCTCCGGTGTCTGATTATTCTCCAAAAGGGCTGCCACAATACGAGGCAGCGCAAGCGCGCTCCCGTTCAAAGTATGGCAAAGCCGTATCTTCTTATCAGCACCACGATAGCGGCACTTCAACCGGTTAGCCTGATATGTCTCAAAATTAGACACCGAGCTAACCTCAAGCCATCTCTTCTGAGCCGCACTATACACCTCAAAATCAAACGTAATGGCAGAAGTGAAACTCATATCCCCGCCGCAAAGACGAAGAATATGCCAAGGCAACCCAAGCTTCTCGAGAAGCCCCTGCACATGGTCTTTCATCTCCTCAAGCGCAGCATACGAATCCTCAGGCTTCTCGATGCGCACGATCTCCACCTTGTCAAACTGATGCAGACGGTTCA
>CAZWJO010000082.1:0-14499 GCA_964634905.1 uncultured Sangeribacter sp. | reverse complement strand
TGTTGATTTCAGTCTTGAAGACTTCGTTGTCGCGCCAATATTGCTGCCAGCGCGACTCGATGTCGATGTGGTTGTAATCTGCCATTTTGTATTATATTATTTAAATTTCGCTTCGCTCAACCTGATACTTCAATTTGAGCCTGCGAAAGTTGAGTTTAATCAATATGAAGAATAAGTGGTGAGGGTTGTGATCACTCTATAGAGTCCATGAATGCAATCTAAAGGAATCTCAAGAGGAGGGTATTTTTGATTCAGGCTTTGAGCTTCTATATACTTTTTGCCTCTTCCGGAAGGAAAGACATCTTTAAAAAAAACTCCATTAGAAGAATCCACTATCATAGGGTGTCCCCAAGGAATGAAGGCTTTATCATCGATCCTTTTTATCAGAATGATAGAGCCATCATGGAAATCAGGCTCCATGCTGTCGCCGGAGATGCGGATAGCGAAGTCGACTCCTTTGACTGGACTTATGACTTTCTCACACTCATTGGCATTCACAGACTGCGACCATGCAGTTATATTACCTGCAAATGCCGTTACGGGAAGAAGTGGCACAAGATACCCCGCCTCTTGGAGTAGCTTGCGAGGGTCAGCAGATTCTTGAATATACATTTCCCCCTCCCCATATAGCAGCCAATCGCGATTTAGATTTGGATAAAGAGAAGCTATACGGTTGATTTTCTCTGCGGGAATCGACTTTCGGATCACACCTATATATGTAGGTGCAACTCCAAGACGTTTGCAAAATTCTGTCTGAGGTATTCGGTTTTCCTTTAAATAAGTAAGCAGTCGCCCTTTGACAGTCGACAAGTCATATTTATCTGATTTATCTGAAGCCATATTTTGCGAATGTTTTGTATTTATTGTGCAAAGTTAATATAAAATTTGTGTATCGCAAAATTATCGTAATAAAAAATTATGACTTGCTTGTCTTTTTATCTATATTATGAAGGACTTTGTGCAATTTGGAGGAAAGAATAGGAACATTTTCAAAATATATCACCATCAAAACGTAAAGAATCAAAAGCATTGAGCGGATGATATAAGTGCCCCACATGGCAAATTGGAACTCACAAAAGCTCCCTATACCCCACAACACCGCTGCCAGGAGAGCATAGCCTCCGATGCGCTTCACTTCGTAGGGAATTGGATAATACTTCTTGCCGAGCAAGTAACTGACAATCATTATTCCTGAATAAGATATCAAAGCAGCCCAAGCCGAACCAATATATCCGTTTGGCATGCCGATTGCAGGCACGAGAATAAGGTTTCCGCCAAGCATAAGCACAAATCCGAGAAGCGACAGATACATTCCCCAGCGAGTGCGGTCGGTAAGTTTATACCATAGTGATAGGTTGAAGTATACTCCAAAGCAAATATCGGCAATCATCATGATAGGGACTACTCTAAGGCCTTCCCAATAGGCGGGGGAAATGAAATGCTTCAGTATTGGAAGGAAATACATTACCCCTAAGAATATGGCGAGCCCAAATATTACGAAATATTTCATGGCATCGCAATAAGCCTGCGTTTTGTCTTCCCCCTGCCGGGCTGCCTTGGAGAATATAAATGGCTCGTAGGCATAACGGAATGCTTGAGTAAACATCATCATGACCACAGCAATCTTGATGTTTGCGCCATATATACCAACCATTGCCCTTGCTCCCTCGGGATTATTTGGGAAAAGATAAGGGATAATGATCTGTCCCATGCCTTGGCTCAAGTTACCAGCTACCCCGAGCACAAGCAACGGCCATGAATAATTGAGCATTTTTGCAAGCAGCAGAGTATCGCATGCAAAATGTCGGACTTTCATCCAAGGCAACAGACACACCAATACAACAAGAGTGCTGATTACATTTGCCAAGAAAATCCACCCCACACTGAATGAAGCCCCTCCCAGCGGCTCATAGAACCATGATATCAATTGTGGAGCACTTTCATGAATCTTTGGGCAAGCAAGAAGAAAGAAGAGATTGAGTCCGATATTGACTCCTATGTTAATCAACTTTATTGTGGCGAATGTCCAAGCTTTCCTTCTGAATCTCAAGAATGCGAAAGGAATGTTGGTAAATGCATCAATGGCAACTGTGACTGCCATCATCATAACGTAAGAAGGATGGTGGGGAAGCTTCAGTGCGGAGGAAATAGGAGAAAGGCATTCTGCCACAATGGCAATAAATAGGCACGAAGTAGTAGCTAAAGAGACCATACATGTGCAATAGACTTTCTCATAGTCATCTTCCTTGCTTGCATATCGGAAGAAACCAGTCTCCATACCGTAGTTAAGGATTACGATGACAACAGCCACTATGGCGTAAAGATAGCTGACTATACCGTAGTCGGCTTCAGAGAAGAGATATGTATAGAGAGGCACGAGACCCCAGTTGAGGAATCTGCCTATTATGCTGCTAAGTCCGTAGACAGCAGTGTCCTTAACTAATGATTTTATTCCGGCCATTTTTTTAATTCATAATGCATAATTCATAATGCATAATTAATTCATAATTCATAATTAGCTTCGCACGAAGTTCACCTGTTTATGTCAATTTGCATTATGCATTATGCATTGTGCATTATGCATTTATAGAAGTATTAATCGAAGAGGGATGGGGTGTCGGTCTTTGGGTAGCGACCGAGGTGGCGGAATGCGAGTTCGGTCACTTCCCGACCCCGGGGAGTGCGTTTTAGGAAGCCTTCTTTAATAAGGAAAGGTTCGTATACTTCCTCAATTGTTCCACTGTCTTCTCCAAGAGCTGTAGCTATGGTGGTTAGCCCTACGGGACCACCTCCAAATTTGTCGATGATAATTGTCAGAATTCGATTGTCGATCTCATCAAGACCGTATTTGTCGATGTTTAAGGCTTCGAGAGCCATTTTAGCTGTGGGGAGATCAACAGTCCCATCACCCATTACCATTGCGAAGTCGCGGACACGGCGCAGCAATGCATTGGCAATACGGGGAGTGCCACGGCTACGGAGGGCAATCTCAAGAGCGGCATCCTCAATGATACCTGTCTTTAATAGACGAGCCGATCGATTTACAATCCCCTTCAGCACCTCATGGTCGTAATATTCAAGATGGCAATTGATACCGAAACGGGCTCGTAGGGGAGCTGTCAGTAGTCCGCTTCTGGTGGTAGCTCCAATGAGGGTGAAAGGGGATATTGTAAGCTGCACCGACTTAGCTCCCGGACCTTTGTCCAGGAGTATGTCAATACGGTAGTCTTCCATTGCAGAGTAAAGATATTCCTCTACGATTGGGTGAAGACGATGGATTTCATCGATGAAAAGGACATCGTGTGGCTCCAAACTCATAAGGATACCGGCAAGGTCTCCGGGTTTGTCGAGTACAGGACCGCTCGTCACCTTGAATCCGACATTCAGTTCATTTGCTACAATATTACTGAGGGTTGTCTTGCCAAGTCCCGGAGGTCCATGAAGCAATGTGTGGTCGAGGGCTTCGCCGCGCATGCGGGCAGCCTGCACGAAAACGCGCAGGTTTGCCACAATCTTCTCCTGACCGGCAAAGTCATCGAAACTTAGCGGTCTGAGAGCTTTTTCTATGTCACGGTCGCTTCCGTTGGGAGTGGATTGGCTTCCGTGTATATCGAATTCGGGCATAATTTAACTTGAATGCATAATTCATAATGCATAATGCATAATTAAAATTCACTCATGTTTAGTGATATGCATTTATAATATTATATTGCAGCATGCACATGTTGATGATTAGTCTTTGACTATTATTAGGTAGTAGTTTTTTTTGCCTTTTTGTGCGAGAATATACTTGTCTCCGAGGAGATGCTCTTTGCCGATTATTGCAGCCGGGTTGGTGAGTTTCTCCTTATTGATGCTTACCCCATTACCCTGAATCATCTTGCGGGCCTCACCTTTAGAGGGGAATACGGCAGTTTTTTCTGCAAGGAATTCGAGAGCCGGTATGCCGGTTTCGATATCTTCACGAGCCACTTCATATCTTGGCACACCCTCGAAAAGGTCAAGAAGAGTCTGTTCGTCAAGTTTATGAAGTTCTTCTACAGCACTGTTGCTGAAAAGAATCTTGCTTGCCGCTACTGCAGCGTCGTAAGCCTCGCGTCCATGCACCATCACTGTGACTTCCTCAGCAAGCTTCTTCTGGAGAGGACGCAGACCTGGATCTTTTGCATGTTCTTCGGCAAGGGCTTCGATTTCTTCCTTTGAAAGGAATGTAAAAATCTTGAGATATTTCTCAGCCTCAGCGTCACCCACATTGAGCCAGAATTGATAGAACTTATAAGGAGAGGTGTATCGAGCATCGAGCCAGACGTTGCCGCTCTCAGTTTTGCCAAACTTGCCGCCGTCAGCTTTTGTTATAAGAGGACAAGTAAGAGCATACACTTCGCCACCCACCTTACGGCGGATAAGTTCGCCGCCGGTCGTGATGTTGCCCCATTGGTCAGAACCTCCGAGCTGAAGTTTACAGCCTTTGGTTTCGTAGAGGTGAAGGAAATCGTAACCTTGAAGAAGTTGATATGTGAATTCTGTGAAGCTTAATCCGTCGCGAGCCTCACCGTTGAGACGCTTCTGGACAGATTCTTTAGCCATCATATAGTTTACGGTGATATGCTTTCCGATTTCGCGGGCGAAGTCAAGGAAAGAGAAGTCTTTCATCCAGTCGTAGTTGTTGACCAACTCTGCTTTATTTGGAGCATCGCTTTCAAAGTCAAGGAATCGGGAAAGCTGTCTCTTGATAGCCTCTTGATTGTGGCGTAAAGTTGCCTCGTCAAGAAGATTACGCTCTGCACTTTTCCCGGATGGGTCACCAATCATACCGGTAGCTCCGCCAACAAGTGCGATGGGTTTATGTCCACAACGCTGCAGGTGACGAAGCATCATTACTCCGCAGAGGTGTCCGATATGGAGTGAGTCAGCGGTCGGGTCAATGCCGAGGTATGCGGTTGTCATCTCTTTATTTAGTTGCTCTTCAGTGCCTGGCATCATAGTATGGATCATACCACGCCATGTGAGTTCTTCTACAAAATTCATATCTTTATATATTTCAAATTTTTGATTGTAAATGTCTTTAATGTCTTTAATGTCTTTAATGGCCTTAGGGACTTTAGGGGTTCTTAAGGGCTGTAGGGATCTGATTATTTTTTTAAGTAAGTTTCAAGTACGCTTCCGACTGCTCCGAGAGTCTCTTTGGAGATCCGGCTCATATTGTCGGAAGTAGTGTGCCAACCGTCGTAGAATCCGGACCCTTCACGGTAGTCGATGATATCTATGGTAGGGATACCGGCTTTTATCAGTTCTAAATGGTCATCATTGACAGCTGAACCCATGCGATTGACAAACATTCCCTCATATCCGAGTTGCTTTCCAATGGTCCATATTTCATCAGCAAGAGCCGGATTCGCGATTTGGGAGAAATATTCTCTCATGAAAGTAGCATCTGGAGCACCGACCATATCAAGAAGGATTGCAGCCGATGGCATATATCCTGGAATAGGGAGATTTTGGGCGAAATATTTTGCTCCGAGCGCCCAACTTTCGTCATTGCTCTCCTCTCCCCAATCTTCCGCATCACAAAAAAGGATATCGACCCCCGGACCATCTTTAGGGAGGATGCGAGCAAGTTCAAGAAGCACTCCAACTCCGCTTGCTCCGTCATTGGCTCCGTCGACGGGTGTCATACGTTTTTGCGGATCCGGGTCATGGTCAGCCCAGGGGCGGCAGTCCCAGTGGGCGAGGAGTAGGATTCTTTTTTCGGAATTGGGGTTAATACGCGCAAAAAAGTTGCGCATAGGTATCTTAGTTCCATCGAAAGTGGTAAGGGTTGTTTTTTGCTCTATTACATCGGCTCCGAAAAAGTTTAGTTTTTCAGCCAGCCAATCTCCGCATAGACGGTGAGCTTCGGAGCCTGGCACACGAGGACCGAATTCAACTTGACGGGCTACGTAGGAGTAAGCACTGTCAGCGGAAAATAAGGTAGGTGTCGCTTCCTTTGAAGTGGCGTCACTTGTCTCATCAGACACTTCAGCTTTCTTGCCGGCTCCACACGATAGGAGTATAGCAAGTCCGATTGAAGCTATTGCGGATGACTTGAAAAATCCAGATTTGCTCATTTCAGTTTCTTGTTCTGATTAATGATGTAATTGTCATCAGTCCTGTAGATTTTTATATAAAGTGCAAAATTAATAAAAAAAAAGAGAATACGCAATTTCCAATCCATCTTCCTCTCTTTATTTCGTTTATTCTCTCCTTTTATGTGTTTGGAAGGCTTTATGGGGGCTAAAAAGAAAAGAGGTCGACTCACGTCGACCTGATTCCTTTAATTCAAACAACAATAACAACTTTTTTTCAGAACGCTTATAGCAATTAAACTAATCAATCTAATCATTTTCGGTGTAACCCGCGGATGCTTTCCGACTCTCAGTCTTGCAGCCCGTCTTTCTGTCCGAGTTACGTCTATTAAACACGCCTGACAATTGTAAGGTTCATTTGAATTTTAAATAATATGTCTAATTAACTTTTATTTAACATCTGTAATGTTTTTGAAATAAAGTTGCTGAGGCTACATGCCAATTGCAAAATAAGTAATAGAGCACGCTCTATTACTTAGTTTTCCACTCGTAGGGTCAGCGACAAATTAATAATGCATTATGCATTATACATTATGAATTATGCATTATGCATTATGAATTACTTCTGAAGACGTGCTTGTATTTCTGCTGTCTCCTTTTCATAACCGGGTTTGCCGAGAAGAGCGAACATGTTTTTCTTGTAGGCTTCAACACCAGGCTGGTTGAAAGGATTTACTCCGAGCATGTAGCCGGAGATACCGCAAGCTTTCTCGAAGAAATATATGAGGGCACCGAGAGTGTACTCGTCGAGCTTGTTGATCTCGATCTTGATGTTTGGCACTCCACCGTCGACATGAGCAAGCATAGTGCCGAGCTCAGCCATCTTGTTGACATCATCTATCTTCTTGCCACCGAGGAAATTCAGACCGTCCAGGTTCTGATCGTCGGTTGGAATGTACTTGTGGAGAAGAGGTTCCTTCACAGAGATTACAGTTTCGAAGATAGTGCGTTCGCCGTCCTGTATCCACTGTCCCATTGAGTGAAGGTCGGTTGTGAAGTCAACTGCTGCTGGGAAGATACCCTTTCCGTCTTTACCTTCGCTTTCGCCATAGAGTTGTTTCCACCATTCAGCGAAATAGTGAAGTTTCGGGTTGAAGTTGGCGAGAATCTCAATCTTCTTGCCACTCTGATAGAGAGCGTTGCGGACACGTGCGTAAGTCTCTGCGATATTGGAGTCTCCTGGTTCTGTTGTATCCTTTTCCATCTCAGCTGCACCTGCGACGAGTTTTGTGATATCGAAACCGGCCACTGCGATTGGGAGAAGACCTACAGGAGTGAGAACTGAGAAACGACCACCTACATTGTCAGGAATTACGTAAGTCTCGTATCCTTCTTGAGTGGCGAGAGTGCGGAGAGCACCCTTCTTCTCGTCTGTAATAGCTACGATTACATCTTTTGCTGCATCTTTGCCAATCTGCTCTTCGAGTTGGGCCTTGAGAAGACGGAAGGCGATTGCAGGCTCGGTGGTTGTGCCGGATTTAGATATAACTACGATACCGAATTTCTTGTCTTTGAGGAAATCCTGAAGTTCAGCAGTGTATTCTTCGCCGATGTTTTGACCCGCATAAAGCACTTTTGCATGCTTTGGTTCAGGATTGTGGATGAAGTCGGCGAAGTTGTTGCTAAGAGCACTGATGACAGCCTTTGCGCCGAGGTAGCTTCCTCCGATTCCGATGCAGACTACATATTCGCATTTCTCTTTCAGACGGTCGGCAGTCGCATTGATCTTAGCGAGGAGAGCCGGATCCGTTTCAGAAGGGAGTTTTACCCATCCGAGAAAGTCATTGCCTGCTGCGCGTCCGGTGTTTACGTCTTTTATAGCCTCTACGGCTGCTGGTTGGTTTGCGTTAAACTCCTTGTCAGCGAAGTATACCGCATGCTGAATGTCTAAACTAATTGCTTTCATAATATTTTGATTTTTATAATCCTAACTTTAGTCAGGATCGGGGTTATATAATGAATTTTTCAGATGAATCTAGATATATCTTGATGAATCTAGATAAATCATAAAGATGTTAATCTAAGAAAAGGAGTCGGAGAGTTCTTTCATTGCGCGGCGGACGTTGACGCCCTCATAGAGGACTGCGTGGACCATGTCGAGGATAGGCATCTCCACTTGGAGGTCGGAACGCTCGTTGATGTCGTACATACACTTCGTGCCGTAGTATCCTTCCGCTACCATGCTCATTTCCATTTTAGCTACCTTAACGCTATAACCTTTGCCGAGCATTGAGCCAAAGTTATGGTTGCGGGAAAATTTACTATAAGCAGTCACAAGAAGGTCGCCAAGGTAGGCAGATTTGTCGATGTCGCGAGGCATCGGTGAGATAGTGTCGACAAATCGGCGCATCTCCCTTGTGGCGTTGCTGACGAGCATAGCCATGAAGTTATCACCGGCTTTCATACCATTGACCATACCGGCTGCGATGGCATACACATTTTTAAGGACAGCGGCGTACTCGATTCCGTCCACATCATCTGAGATGATAGTCTTCATCTTGGCAGAAGCAAGGCGGGATGCAAATTGACGGGCCTTATCGGTATCGAGGCAACCAATTGTCAGATAACTGAGACGTTCGAGAGCCACTTCTTCTGCATGACATGGACCTCCGATTACGAGCATATTGCCACGTGACACACCATATTCCTGTTCGAAATAGTCTGTAATGATCATATTGCGGTCTGGGACTATACCTTTGACTGCCGACACTATGTTCTTTCCCTTGAGGTCGATAGTAAGTTTGTTGATTTCAGACAGGAAATAAGGAGAAGGCATTGCCACTACGAGAGTATCTGCTTCTTCCGCCACCTTATTGATGTCGGAGGAAAAATCTATGCGGTCGGTATCGAAACTTGCATCGGTAAGATAAGAGGGATTGTGTCCCATCTTTCGGAATTCTTCTATTTTCTCCTCGCTTCTGAAATACCATCCGATGCGGTCGCAGTTCTTGAGCAGAAGTTTGGCAAGTGCTGTTGCCCAACTTCCACTACCGAGAACGGCTACTTTCGATATATGGTTTTTGCTCTCCATGATTATTTTCCTTCCTCTTTTCCCTCTTCTGTTTCAGCCTTCACTTGCTTCTTTTCCGGGCGCATCTGAGGGAAGAAGAGCACTTCCTGGATTGCAGTCTGTCCGGTCAGCAGCATTGTCAAGCGATCCATTCCGATTCCGAGGCCTGATGTGGGAGGCATACCATATTCGAGTGCACGGATGAAGTCATGGTCGATGATCATAGCCTCGTCGTCACCCTTGTCGGCAAGATTCATCTGGTCGACGAAACGTTCGTATTGGTCGATCGGGTCGTTGAGCTCAGAGTATGCATTGCATAGCTCCTTTCCGTTTACCATGAGTTCGAAACGTTCGGTAAGTTCCGGATTGTTGCGGTGCTTTTTTGTAAGCGGCGACATCTCTATTGGATAGTCGGTTATGAACGTAGGTTGGATATAAGTGCCTTCACACTTTTCGCCAAAGATCTCGTCGATGAGTTTACCTTTGCCCCAGCTTGGATCAACTTCAATGTTCTCCTGCTTGCAGAAGGCACGGAGTTCCTCTTCGGTCTTGCCGGTGATGTCAAAGCCTGTATGTTCCTTTATGGCTTCTGTCATCGTCACGCGGCGGAATGGAGCTTTGAAAGATACGAGATTGTCGCCAATCTTCACTTCAGTGGTGCCGTTTACGTCCAAGCAAATCTTTTCGAGCATGTTTTCCACGAAACGCATCATCCAGTTGTAGTCTTTATAAGCTACATACACCTCCATGCAGGTGAATTCCGGATTGTGTGTGCGGTCCATGCCTTCGTTGCGGAAGTCTTTGGCAAACTCATATACGCCGTCGAAGCCTCCTACGATAAGGCGTTTCAGATAAAGCTCGTTGGCAATACGCAGATACAGAGGTATGTCAAGAGCGTTATGATGAGTTATGAATGGGCGTGCAGCAGCGCCACCAGGAATTGACTGAAGAATTGGAGTTTCCACTTCCATCAATCCATGGTCGTTGAAGAATTGGCGCATAGAGTTGAAGATTTTGTTTCGCTTGAGGAATATTTCCTTGATTCCGGGATTCACGATGAGGTCAACGTAACGTTGGCGATAGCGTTGTTCCGGGTCGGTGAACGCGTCGTAGGCCTTACCATCTTTCATCTTCACCATTGGAAGAGGTCGTAGACTCTTGCTGAGTACTGTAATTTCCTGTGCGTGTACTGAAATCTCGCCGGTCTGAGTACGGAAAACGTAGCCTTTCACGCCGATGAAGTCGCCAATGTCAAGAAGTTTCTTAAAGACCACATTGTACATGTCTTTGTCTTCCCCTGGGCAGAGATCGTCACGGCTGACATATACTTGGATACGTCCGTCGGCATCCTGAAGGCTCACGAAGGAGGCTTTGCCCATGATGCGTCGGCTCATAATTCGGCCTGCCACACATACTTCGCGGCGTTCCGGGTCATCGTCCTTGAAGTTCTCCTTGATTTCCTCGCTGTGACCGGTAACCACATATTCAGCTGCCGGGTACGGCTCGATTCCGCGGTCGCGGAGAGCCTGCATACTGTTGCGTCTTACTATTTCCTGTTCGCTCAGTTCCTGATTTGCCATTATATTGAGTTTTCTATTTAGTTATATCTGTATTAACTTGCAAATTTAGCAAAAAAAATCCATATCCACTCAATTTTCTGAGTGAATAATGCTTTTTTCAGAAGATTGGGGAGCGTATCTTCTTTCTTTTTATAACAATCTACTGAAAATTGTTATTAAATTATATGTGTTATAAATCATATAAGAAGTATAAATCTTATAAATTTCCATTTTCATGCGCGAAAATGGAGGGTTATATGGTGAAAATGTTTAATTTGATAATTATGGAAATCAAGATAAAGAATATTGATGATTTGCCAAGGGCGGCTGCGGAGTTGCTTGAGGCGATAGGGGAGAGGCGGATTATTGCGCTCCGGGGTAAGATGGGTGCTGGTAAGACTACGCTTGTGGCTGAGATGATGCGTCAGCTCAAGATGGATGATGAGGCTTCGTCTCCAACCTTTGCCATAGCTAATGAGTATCATTCTTCTGAGACTGGTCAGACAGTATATCACTTTGATTTTTATCGTCTCGAATCTTCGGCTGAAGCGTATGACATCGGCATTGAAGATTACTGGGACAGTGGCAATCTTTGTCTGATGGAATGGACGGAGAATATTGAGGATATTTTGCCGGATGATACGCTCTTTGTGCAGATTGAAGAGGTTGAGGATGGGAGTAGGAGAGTGACTTTGTAAGCTCCATGCCAGCAATCGCTAACCTTTTCAATGTCAACTTAAGTGATAAGCATGCTCAGCATGCGTCCAAGCGCAACAAAAAGATACATGAAAATAATACATTTAGCTAAAATAGATTCCACCAACGCTTATATTTTAAGAGAAGTGGAGAATTTGGAGGCTCCGGTGATGGTAGTGGCGCATACGCAGACTGCCGGGCAGGGACAACGAGGCAATTCCTGGGAGTCACAACCTGGGAAGAATCTTACTTTTTCGATATTTTATAGGCCTGAGGGATTGCCGCCTATGGCACAGTTCTCCATGTCGGAAGCTGTGGCGCTCGGAGTAGTGGATTTCTTGAGAAGGTATGGGATAGAGGCAAAAGTCAAGTGGCCTAATGACATTTATGTTGGCGCCAAGAAGATTTGTGGCATTCTGATACGCCATTCAATCACAGCGACAAGAGTATCTTATTCTGTGATTGGTGTCGGGATTAATGTCAATCAGACGGAGTTTCTCAGCGATGCTCCTAATCCAATATCTATGAAGCAAATTAAAGGCAAGACTTACGATTTGTCTGCGTTGGAGACGGAGGTAAGCAATATAATGGAGCGTAGGTTGGGGGGTATAGAGAATTTAAAGGATCGTGATGAGCTGCACGCAGTGTTTATGAAACACTTATGGAGAGGGGATGGCAAGCTATATTCTTTTGCAGACACTGCCACCGGCGAAATCTTTTTAGCTCGAATAGAGGGCATTGCTTCCCATGGTCCGATGATGCTTCAACTTGAAGATGGAACTGTCCGTACCTACGCATTCAAGGAAGTCTCATTCAACTGATCGTTTATCGTTAATCGTACATCGTTGTTTCATTTCGGCCAGCACTCCGTCTCGTCGGCTATCTCTGGGATTGTAGAGCGGTGATAGACAGGATTTTTACCTTCTTGCTTTTGCTTTTGGTAGTCTTTGAGAAGTATGATGGCATACTTACCCAATAGGAAGATGGCGAGTAGATTGCACAGAGTCATGAGTCCCATGAAAATGTCAGCCAACCCCCATACGAACTCAAGGGATGTCAGCGAACCGATCATTACCATACCTCCGACAGCAACACGATAAGCTGTAACTGGCCATTTCTTGCTGCTAATAAACTGGAGGTTAGTTTCGCCGTAATAATAGTTTGAGACAATACTCGTGAATGCGAAGAAGAATACCGCAACAGCTACGAATGTAGAGCCGACGCTTCCCACTTCCGACTCAAGGGCAGATTGGGTCAGTTCGATGCCACTTTGACCATTTTCGTATATGCCACTTAAGAGAATGATGATTGCCGTGCATGTGCAGATAAGCAGTGTGTCAGTGAATACGGCAAGTGTCTGAAGCAATCCTTGCTTTACCGGGTGACTTACTGAAGCCGTAGCTGCCACGTTAGGAGCAGACCCTTCGCCTGCTTCATTACTGAAAAGTCCACGTTTAATACCCATCATTATCGCGCTTCCAACCCCTCCTCCAAGCGCTGCGTTGCCTGTGAATGCCTCGCTTACAATATGGGAAAGCATATCCGGTATTCTCGTAACGTTCATTATTAGAATGGCGAGCGCAAGAAGGAGGTAGGCGATAGCCATTACAGGCACTACAATCTCGCTGAAACGAGAGATGCGCTGGATGCCACCAAATATAACAATCATTGACAATACCGATATAATTATTCCAACGACGAGAGGATCCCATCCGAATGAAACTTTGCTTGCAGCCGTAATTGTATTGGCTTGGACAGAATTGAAGGCAAGGCCGAAAGTGATGGTTATGAGAACAGCGAAAATAATTGCCCACCATCTCTTGCCAAGACCTTTCTGTATATAATAAGCCGGACCACCCTTGAAGGAGTTTTCACCCTTTACTTTATATAACTGTGCAAGCGTAGATTCTATGAAAGCCGATGCAGACCCCAACAATGCGATGATCCACATCCAGAAAATCGATCCTGCACCCCCTATGGCTATTGCAGTGGCTACCCCGGCAAGATTCCCGGTGCCGACACGCGACGCAATCGACACAGCGAAAGCCTGGAAAGAACTGACAGTATGGTGGGAGTCATCCTTTCCTTTCCCCTCCTTCTTCCCAGAGGCGGCTAATAGACGCCACATCTCACCAAACATCCGGAACTGCACGCCCCGGCTTTTGAACGTAAACCACACAGCCGCTATCAGCAGCAATCCAATCAACAGATAGCTCCAGAGCCAATCATTAAGAGTATCGAGTATTTCCATTTTTCATAAGGCTGAGGCTATATTTCTGATTGAGGATAACTTTTGCATGAAAGAAGAATTTGATTTTGCTTTCTGCATATTGTATGCCCCTTGGAGATTTAGTAGAAGGTCAGCGGGCAAGTTGATTGCTGCTTCAATGAGCAGAGCTAATTCTGTATTGACAGCTCTTTTCCCTTTTATGACTTCATTGAGCAATGATGCGCTTACACCTATGTTTTCAGCCAATTTCGCTTGGCTGATGCCGTCGGCTTCGAGTTCATCTTTTATGAGTTCCCCGGGGTGGGTTGGTTCAAATGGCTCTAAATTGTTGGCAATCATCGTGGGATCAACGCCTGGTATGGTTATCATATCAACTATAATGGTTAGAAAGTTCAACAATACTGCATATTGTAAGAATTTGCTCTTCTGAAGATTCTGAAATCCGGAACTCAATTCGATATTGATCATTAGCTCGAATCGAGAATAGACCAATCTTGTCTCCTTTTAAAGCCTCAAAGTTGAGAGAGTTGATTCTAAATAGATCCTCTTTTTTTGAGGCCCATTTAAGATAGTCAATATCTTTCTTGTAGGGTTTTACCACATCGGGTTGGAACCGATGTTTTTTATCGCCGCTATTCCCTTTATTGTAAAGGTCTCGGAGGTATTCTTCCTCAAATTCTACAATCATGACACATAATTAAGCCGCAAAGATATAAAATTTAGTTTAACTTCACAAATTTGTGAAGCACTTTTTCATTGTATATAATAAAAAATAGAAAATTAAAGAAAAAATTTGCGGGAATGAAAAAAAAGCATTAAATTTGCAGTCGCAAAGCCCAGGTGGCGGAATGGTAGACGCGCTCGTTTCAGGTGCGAGTG
>CAZWJO010000081.1:0-14500 GCA_964634905.1 uncultured Sangeribacter sp. | reverse complement strand
AGCGGCGCACATCATACATGCGGTGACCCTCAAAAGCGAGTTCCACGAAGCGTTCGTTCTCATATCTTTTCTCAAATTCGGATGCATTCAGACCCGTAGGAAGCTCAGGCTGTCCGGCACGTTTACGCACTGTATTGATAGCAGCAGCTGCTGAAAGGTTGAAGCCGTCGGGAGTGTCATAGCCGTTGCCGCAATAGTTGAAGAGTGCCTCAGCATAGTCAAGATATACCTGTCCTAATCTGAACAGAATCCATGTATGCTTTGATGTATTCTGTCCTGTTCCGGAAATCTTGTTGTCGCCGCATAAATATTTCTTTAGGTAATAACCGGTGGGAGTGCCATACTGAGCGCTTCGCGAGTCGCTTCCGCCGAGCCATAGCTCGAGACCTTCATGCTCAAGGGAGGTTGGCCATTTCTCGCCGCACACAGCTACAGTTGCGTTAAGGCGAGAGTCTCGATCCTTATACGGATCTTTAGGGTCATATCCTGAAGCCTGATCAGTAATTGGTAGACCGTTTTTCATTTCGTAGGCAGATACGAGGTTTTCTGTTGGGCAGTTGCCACCTCCGGCATTGAGGATGCTCGTGGGGAAGTTATACCTTTCGAAGGAGTTACTGTCTCCAGCGCGTGCAGCAAAGATTATTTCCTTGTTGGCATCCGCATCATTCCAGTTAGTATTGGAAAAGAGTATGGAATAATCATTAGCCAATGTCATATTGCGTTTTTTACATTCGTCTATACAGGCTTTGCCGCAGTCGGCAGCATGTTTCCACAAGGCTTTTATCTCCACGTCTGTCTTCCCTTCGCTGAATAGAGGAGAGGCATGGTAGAGGGCTGCGCGTGCTCGGAGTGCGAGCACACCGAGATTGTTCACACGTCCGGGTTCGTTTTCCAGAGAGTTGTAGGCTCCAGAATAGTTCTGAATTATCTCATCCTTGATGGCATCACATTCGCTGTCGATGAAGTCGAAAATTTCGTCGGCCGATACTCGCGGCTTATTGTTGGCTTCCTCGGCGTTGAGGTTTTCAGTGATCAGGGGTACTCCGCCATACTGACGCACGAGCAGGAAGTAATAGTAGGCTCTCAGGAAGCGTACTTCCCACTGGTAGTTCTCATATCTGATCATCTGATCGGGATAGTCTTTCTCCAGCTTATGCTCCGGGAAAGTAAGGTCGGAATAGTCGGCAAGGTAGAGATTGCAATATCCTATTGCCTCCCATGCTTTACTCCATGTGTAGCTATTAGTTGAGGTTGCGTTCCATGAGCCGTTGTAGTAACGCTCGATGGCGTTTCCTTCATGGCTATAGACAGCCTCGTCTGTGGCGGAACATAGTGAGGCGCCTCCATACATCTGGCCAAAATCGTAGTCAAGATTCTGATAGATCTTGGATGTGATTTTACCCACGCTTTCAAAATCCCTCTTGATCAAAGCATCATCATTGATCTTGATCTCCTTGTGGTCCATCTGGTCGGAGCAAGCGGAGAGGCAGAGACTCAGAAGAGCGGCACCGCTGATTATATATCTAAGTTTCATTAATCTTTATGGTTTGAATGGTGAAAGGTTAGAAAGTGAGTTTCACTCCTACTGCTACCTGGCGAGAGGTCGGTGCCACTATTCCGGTGGCTTCTGGATCGCGGTCCGTCAGTTTGTCCTTACCTCCGGTGGCTATGTTGCATAGGTCTACGCCGCGGACGAAGAGAGTCGCGTTGCGTATAAACTTGGTTTTGGCGAGCAGGTTGCTGTCGAAGTTATAATAGAGTTCAATGTTGCGGAGCTTCAGATAGGAGCGGTCACGCTGCCAGTAAGTACTGGTCATATAGTTGTTGGCGTTGCTTTCTGAACTTAGGCGGGGATAAAGAGCGTCTGCAACGTTATTGTCTTTGCTCCAACGGTTGTCATACACTTCCTGACTGAGCGAGCTGTTGTTGATCAGACCCCAGTAGTAGCCCTGTGACCACAGGTTGCAGCCGTAGTTGCCTGTACCCTGGAAATGTGCCACGAGGCCGATTCCCTTGTATTCCGCACCTAAGTTGAACGTGTAGAATATTTCGGGGCATACCGAGTTCTTGCCGATTCTTGTCACGTCGTTGGCATCAATTACATTGTCGCCATTGATATCTCTATATTTGATGTCACCTGGACGAACAGTTGAAAATGTCTGAGTTGGAGAATTGTCTATTTCTGCTTGAGAAGTGAAAATTCCCTCTGCGATAAGTCCATAAGTTGATCCAAGAGGGTCTCCCGTACGGTCAAGGTTAGCAAAGGCCACTGGTTCCTGCGCCATGTCGAGTATCTTGCTCTTTGCGTAGAGGAAGCTTCCACCTGCCATTACGTTCCAATCGCCGAAATTCTTATTGAAGTTCAATTCAATATCCACTCCGCGGTTGTCGATCTTACCCTGATTCTTGAAGGGGGCTGTGAATCCGATGAGGCTTGAGTATGCTCCCGCGCCGTCAACGAAGATATCGTAGTGACGATTGAAGAAGTAGTCTGCAGTCAGGTTGATGCAGCCGAGGAAACTTGCGTCAATACCCACGTCATATTTTGCCACCTTCTCATGCGAAGGATCGACCATGGGGAGCTGGTTGACGGTCACAGTACCGCTACCGTCATATTTCTCTGTCCAGGGGTAACCACCACCGCTGATGGTGTAAGACTGGAGATAATATGTCCATACGTTGTCTCCCGGCAAGCGGTCGAGATTCTGGATGCCCCATGATGCACGGGCCTTCAGGAAATTGACCGGTTTTTCTTCATCGTTCAGGATGACTGCGCCGAGTGAGACGTTGGGCGAGAAACTCCACTTCGTGCCTGGTGCCAGACGTGATGAGCCCATCTCAGCCAGAGCGACACCGAGTGAAAAGCGATTGGCAAAGGTATATTGACCCCAGAAAGAGGCATTGTGGCGGTAGATGTCGGTATTGATTCCCATTGGGCTCTCATAATCGTAATTATACTTGAGCTGCGCCATTACATGATGCTTTTCCGCGAAAGTGTTGTCATACTGGAATCCGAGCCATGCAGTGAGACGGCGTCCGAAGTTGCGGAGGCTTGCTCCCGATCCCATTGCAGTTGCTTGGTCGTCGATCTGCCAGTAAGATGACAGGGGCGCTCCGTTTTCCCATCCTGTCACGCTCGACATACCGAAATTATACTTCTTCGAGTGGTCTTCGGTGATGTTGTTTTGGATGTCGTAGCTTGCGCCGATATTGAACTTAAGTCCTTTGGTGACCATGCAAAGATCCTGAACGATCTCAGCGTTGAAGAAGAGTGAGCGGTCGAAGATTTTGTAGTAGGCAGCGTCTGTCGACTGAGCAACGGGGTTGAGGTCGCCACTCCAGGTTGTGTTGCCACCCCATAGGCCGTTTTCGTTCCTTATAGGGAAAGCAAGTGCCGGCACCTGATAGGGGAGCGACCAGAGATTCACTTCATTGCCCGGCGACTGCATCTCGCCTATGGAGGTAAAGATGTTGGTCTTGAACTGGGTGTATTTGAAGAGGTCTACATCAAGATTGATGCGGATGTTGGTGCGCATGAATTTATCTTGTGTAGAATAACCTTCGTTCTTGTTGTGGTTCTTGATGAAGCCGTCGCTATAGAGAAAGTTCACCATGGAGAAATAGCGAAATTTTTGTCCTCCGCCTGTGAACTCAACAGATGCGCGGTCGCCATTTGCATGATTGCGGAAAGTCTCGCCCACCCAGTCCACATTCGGGTAGAGGTGGGGATATTGTCCGCTTGCGATGGCTGCCAAGTCCTGCTGATTGTAGCGTGGATCCCTGCCTTCATTGATGAGAGCCTCGTTCATTGCATTGGCATAAGTGAGTCCGTCTACAAATCGGGGCTTGTTGGTGAGATTGGAGAAGACATGTTCATAGTTCACCTTTATATGCTGGGAGTTGTATTCACCGCGTTTGGTGATGACGTTGATTACGCCGTCGGCACCTTTATAGCCGTAGAGAGCGGTGGCTGCTGCATCCTTGAGGAGCTGCACCTCGAGCACTTCCTCCGGGTCAATGGCATCGATATCACGCTCGATACCGTCAACGAGGATGAGTGGAGTGCTACCCGACAGGCTTTGAAGACCACGGATATAAAATGTAGGATTTTGCTGATATAGCGTTCCGTTTCCGGCAAGGGTGATGAGGCCTTTACCGTGTCCGATCAGCGAGTTGGCGATATTCTTGGCGCTGCGTTCATTGACGGCGTCGTTTTTGATCACACTCACCGAGGCAGTGGAATTCTCCCGTGTGACACCCAGGTCTACGCCGATGTTGTATTCCTGCGAAAGCCAAGTCTCGGGAGCTATGCTGTCAGCGGCTTCCTGGGCCGTGGCTGGGAGAGACAGCCCGGCGGCAAGAGTCATTAGAAAAATATATCTGAATTTCATATGATTTCTGATGTTGTTAATTGGTTAGTATCGCTATCACCAGCCGGGGTTCTGGATAAGGCCGTAGCCCTTGTTGACTTCATCCTGAGGGAATGGCATCATCAGCCATTTCTTCAGATCATTAGAGTTCTTATCCATATTCCAGAATACGCGATTACCCTGCGTGAGATCGAAGATTTCATACTCAAAACGAGCCGGTTCTACCTGACCGCTGTTCTTGTCATCGCCAAACCAGGGAGCTGTGCGGCGCACCCATTTGTTCTGAGCGTTCTTAATCATTCGGAAAGTTGCCAAGCCGTGAAGTTTCTTAGTCATCCAATCGGTGCGCTTGCGTCGGATCATGTCGATATAGCGGGCATTGGTCATTCCGAGCTCGCAGGCGCGTTCACGAAGTATTTCCTCTATGAGGTTCTCCTTGTTGTTCTTGAGGTCGAGTGCTGTATTGCAGCTGACGATTCCCTTCAGTCCGACACGTGAGCGGATTTTGTCGATTTGCGTGATGGCTTCATCGTTTCTACCACATTCAGCAAGACATTCAGCATACATAAGGAGCATGTCGGGTATGGTGAGAACGTTCCAGTGCATGTTGGGGTCGCGCCACCATTCGTCGCGGTTAAGCACATATTTATAAGCTCCAAAACCAGTTGGGCAATAAGATGTGAGTGATTCTGTGACGGTGTAATCTGCCGGATCTTTGACACATGCACCGGCATCCTGGCCGCCAACCCAAAGCTCCTTGATATTGCCTCCGGCTGTGCCGTCTGTCGATTGCAATGTAAGCAGTCCCGGTGTGCCGGTGACGGTTACATTCTCATAAAGACGAGGGTCACGTGAGGCAGTCTTAGAGAAGCCACCTCGAATTTCTTTGTAGTTGTAGAAGAGTTTGTCGTACGTGCCGTTGAGACAAGTGTAAACCTCCCATGTGATATTAGAGTCTTTCGCATCATCATAAGAATGGGAATATTTAAAATCTTTCTCGCGGTCAAATGGCTTACCGTCGCTCCATGGGAACATCTCTACGTATTCCAGCGAGGGAGAATATACGAGACGACGCACACCGTTCTCAACCCAGTTCCATGAGAGCCAGCTATATGCTCCTTGAGTTCCGAAAATACCGGCTACCTTTGTCCAGTGGATATTCTCGGGGCTATCGTCAAACATATAGCCTCGGCGATATGCAAGGCGATACCCGTTGACGTCTTTTTTCGATGCCTCATACAAGTGATAATAGTTACCGTTCTTCTCGTTCTCTCTCCAGAAGTCTTCAAAGGCTGCAAGTGCACGCTCCCAGCGTTTGGGGTCGTAGTTGCCATACCATACGAGGTTTTTCTGTTCAGCCTCGGATTCGCCTCCCATGTAAGCCTCGTTTGAGTTGTAGAGAGGTGAGGCTGCGAGCCAGAGCACCTGTGCTTTCAGAGCCATCACGCCGGCTTTGGTCCAACGTCCTGTCTGGCGTGAACTGGTCTCATCATCATTGCCGTTGTATGCCCAGTAGAGATAAGGAGCAGCCTCGTCACACCATTTCACGATTGCATCGACTGTCTGCTCGAATGTGCATCGTTCGCCGATATGACGTTCTCCATATTCATCATTGACGATCTCCCCTGCGTCGGAGATTGTCTTCTCTATGATCGGGAGCCCACCATAATGGGGAAGAAGAATGGAATATTCAAAGGCCTGTATTGCCTTGGCCTGGGCCACCATATAATCCTTCTGCTTGTCAGTCATGTTCGGGTGAAGATCTTCACGATAGATGTTTTCCTTCATGACTGACACTTCGTGCACCACTTTCCAAACGTAGTCGTTGGTATATGAGATCAGAGGGTCTTCCTTTGATGACATCGTAGCGGTGTAGTATGAGTTCCACACTTTGGAACCTGCCCAGTGAAGTTGATACAAGTCTGTGAGTGCATCAAGTTTGCCATTGTAGACTCCGGCAGCCTGATTCTTGTCTTGGTTGTAGGGCAGACCGTAGTATTGCTTGTTGTATATGTTTGTCAGGAACTGGTTGATGTAGTCCGGATTCGAGAAGATTGAGTCCAGATTCATCGTGCCGCCGGGTGCCTTGTCGAGAAAGGCATTGCCTACCTGCACCTCGTCGGTGCAGCCGGTAGCGCCGATTGCTGCCAGTGCGAGAGCGAATATGCTGTGAAATATTTTTTTCATGATTTCGTTTCTTTTTCTTTAATGCAATTAGAAACCGACCTTCAGACCTACGGTATATGTACGGGTGAGTGGATAGTCAGGAGAGCTGCTCGCGCGATTCTCTGGGTCGCCCCATTTATACTTCGATACGGTAAATAGGTTGTAGGCACTGAATGAGAGCTGAAGATTCTTTATGCCGATCTTCTTTTGCCATGGCATGTCAAAGTTATAAGCGAGCTGCATTGATTTGCAGCGGAAATAGCTCGCGTCTTTCTCCCATAGGGTGCTTCCCGCATAGGTATGGCTCTTGTAGGCGATGGTGGGACGCGGATATTCGGCATTGGGGTTTTCTGGGGTCCAGCTGTCAAATAGATGAGTCTTCAGAAGGCCGCCTTGATCATTCTTGGCTGAATTGTAGAAAGGCTGACGGAACGAGCCGTCGATGCTGCGCGTCACGTCCCATGCCCCTGTGAACTGAACTGAAAATTGCAGTCCTTTCCAGCTTGCGCCGAGATTGAGACCTGCTATGTAACGCGGGTCGTCGGTCTTTCCGAAGTCACGACTGGCATCATTACTGTCGATCTTGCCGTCACCGTTGAGATCAACATAGATAGGATCTCCGGGATTCAGTTTGTCGTTGGGTTTGAGTTGAGCGGGAAGAGGCTGGCCATATTCAGCTTCATATCTCTCGGCAGCAGTGTCGTCATAATAGCCCCAGAAGAGATACTGCGAGCGAGCACCGATTCGGTGACCCACTGTCTTCTGATAGTCATAAGTCTGCGGTGCCTGGCCGTCGCGGCGGATGATGTTGTCGTTGAAAGAGAGGTTGAAGCGCGCCCAGTAGCTGAAATCGTGTCCTACCATGTCGTTCCAGCCTACGCTGAGTTCCCATCCCCAGCTGTCAACAATACCGTAGTTGGTCATCGCGGGATTATAGCCAAGCACTGTGGAAGCTGCGTAGTTCTGAAGCAGGATGTTGTCGCGGTGCTCCTTATAATAGTCGAAGCTGGTTTTCAGGCGATCGTTGAAGAACTGGATATCCACAGCATAATTTTGCTTCACTGATGTTTCCCAAGTGATGTCGGGATTATTTTTCGACATTTCCCACGCACCGGGCTGAGTTGCGTAGACACCGTTGCCAGTACCGAAGTTGTAGCCGTAGGGATTCTCTCCGCTCGGGCGCTCGAGAAGAGCTCCGCCGTTGACACCATACGGGTCTGCGAGATACATGAAGCGGCTGCCGCCGATTTTGTCGTTTCCTACCTTACCGAGAGTGGCGCGGATCTTGAAGAACGAAAGATAGGGGTGAAGGTTTTCCATGAATTTCTCATTGCTGATGACCCATCCGATAGATCCTGCAGGGAATGCGCCAAAACGCTTGCCGGGAGCGAAGTTCTCTGAGCCGTTGTAGCCGAAGTTGACCTCAGCGAGATAGCGGTTGTCGTAAGCGTAAGTGACACGTCCTACAAAGCCGATATAGCCGCGGCCTATGTCGGAATATGTCTTAGGATAGTATTCCTTGCTCTGGTTATAGAGCGCAAGGGCTGTGAAATCGTGATTACCGAAACTGCGGTTCCAGTTCAAGCCTGCCTCAGCATACCAGTTACGCCAGTATCCTTTGCCTGAAACACTGTAACTGGAAGATTCTTCAAAAGAGTTGGTGAGGAATTCCATTGATCCGTCAGGCATCATGCGCGGGGTCACGGTGGCTGCTGATGCGGTGAGTTCTTTTGTTTGGTCGAAGCCGCTGTTATAAGCTCCCTTTACACGCAGGGAGAGGTTCTTTGTTATGACATCAAGTTTCTGATCAATTATCAGGTCGGTGTTGATTGTGTTGGCTGTTTTTTGATAAGCACCTGTCTGATATGTCACGTAGGTCATAGGTTGTGACCCAGTGAAGGGGAGAAGCACCGGGCGGGCTTCGCCGTTCTCATCATATTCGATGTTGTAGTCAGGATCGACATTCGTGCCGATGAATCGACCCAGTTCGTCGAAGCCCGGGCTAGAGAATGGAGTCGCCTCGTAGATTGCCTTCACCATACCGGCTGCACCCTGCCCGGTGCGCGGTTTGGCCGATGAGTCGATCTTGCCACCCACGTTGAGGGTAATGGTGGTGGTGGGCGTCACGTTGATATCGAGATTCGAACGATAATTGAAACGGTTGTACCGATAGTCGAAAGCATAGTCATCTCTGCCGAACTGGTCGAAGATACCGTCCTGGCTGAAGAAACCTGCCGACACGAAATAGCGTACTTTCTTGTTACCCCCTGAGATGTTAACATTATGCTGCTGCTGGAAAGTGGTCTTCTTGAAAATATAGTCTGTCCAGCGCATGTTGGGGAAGCGGATGGAGTTCTGGTATCTCTTGACGGGATCTGACTCGTCGTTTATGAAGCGGGCTATGATCTCATTTGAGAATGGGGCTGCTGCTCCGTCGCTGGTCATCGCATAGTTGTAGAAATTGGCGTATTCCACAGAGTTGGCCATCTCTATGAGTTTTGTGGGCTGTTGAGCCGAGAAGTTGAGAGAGACATCGATTCTCGCCTTGCCTTCCTGACCTCGCTTGGTGGTTACGAGTATCACACCGTTGGCACCACGCACACCGAACACAGCGGTAGCCGAAGCATCTTTCAACACGGAGATAGACTCGATTTCGTTCGGGTCGATATCCCACATGTCGCGCTCCACACCGTCTACCTGGATAAGAGGTTTGGCGTTGTCTTTGTCGAAAGTGGCCTTGCCGCGCACGAAGATATCGGCTGCGTCAGAGCCGGGCTCACCAGAGTATTGCACCGTAGATACACCCGAAAGCTGACCTGCGAGCACGTTGGTGACAGAACTGACCGGGGTACGTGTCAAATCTTCATTTTTGATAGAAGACACAGCACCTGTCATTGTCACTTTTTTCTGGACACCGAAGGCTACAACCTCAACGGCATCCAGCATCGAAGCAGCTTCTTTCAGTATAACTTTCATACCTTCTTGTGCCGGTTGTTCCTGAGTTTCGTATCCTACGTATGAGAACACGAGTTTTGCACCCGGCTTGCATTTGATGGAGAAATTACCGTCAAGGTCGGTGGAAGTACCTATAGTAGATTTGGCAACCATAACAGTGGCTCCGATAAGAGGCTCACCTTGGTCATCAAGTACAGTACCTTTCACCACTGTCTCCTGGGCGTAAAGCGCCAACGACACAAAGAGACACAACAATGCCGTCAGGAGTCGGCTGCCTCTCTGCATTCGTTTCAATACAGACAAAACTTGATTGTTTTCGTATTTCATGATTAGTTGAATGTGGTTAGTTATTATTGTTGTTTTATTGCTCCATAGAAATTTAAGTTATTAATGACGTTTCTTAAAAGATTTTAAAAGTTCATAATTCTTGTCTATAAAACTTCTCAAATATGTTAAAAGCCGTCATAAACTTAGGCATTATCAGGTCAATTACCTGCAAAATTACAAATTATTTTTAATAAAATTTCATTATTTGTCGTAATTTTTTCAATTTTAACATATTTTTTAACTTCTTCTTTCTCGAGCTAAAGATTCAGCGGATAAAACATATTATATGTCACAGTCTTGTAGAGACGCACATCTCGTCCGACCGCTTTGAATACGTTTATTTACTTTTCGGATGCATTAGTCATCCGTCCCTATGAACAATATCAACAATTATGGACTTAGATGTATACTTAAAAGTAATATTTCGAGTCCATACTTAAGTCATGCGGATAGGACACCTTATATATATAGGAAATATATATAGTCCGGCATCCGACCTGTAAGTCCTTACGAAGATGGATGAGGAAGATGAGGAGAGCAATGAAGCAGATGAGGAAGTGCTCGGATATGCTCGTCGGTCCAGATGAACGCCGTCGTTGCCCTGTATTACTTCTGCACATATAGCGTGCATGAGTTATTCGATCTGGATATCTTAAGTTCATGTGCAGTGCCATGCATGATATTGCGATAAGGTGTAATAATAAAATTTGATATATACAAATAAGCGAGCCAAAAATTACAGAAATTAAGGTATCAAACTTCAGTGCGTCCATAATAATTGAATTTCACAAATTAATACGCAAAATAATTGCAAATCACAATAATTTATAGTAAACTTGCATTGATTGCGCAAGCATTATCATTTGACAATATTTTACCTATAATCAATTTTTTTAACTTACATTATGAACAAACGAATTCTACTTGCTTTGGGCATCTCGCTGGCTATCGCACCGACCGTGTCTGCCCAACGTGTGACCGATCGTCTCGGTCGGGGACTCGTAGCCATGAAGACAGACGACGGTGTCTTCTGCTCTTGGCGTATCAATGCCGAAGAGTGGGATGGCACAGAGTATAATATCTACCGCGGCTCGACAAAACTTAATGATATCCCTCTGAAAGTATCCAATTTTAAAGACTCATTCGGCACTGCGGAGGATACCTACAAGATATGCCCCGTGATCAACGGCATCGAAGGGGAAGCATGCACTCCGGTAAAGGCGTGGGGAAAAAACTACACCACCATAAAACCTCAGCATCATCAGGAGATTAGAGCTGACCTTATTCCTAACGACGCCACAGTAGCCGATGTAGATGGCGACGGAGAACTTGAGATCATCATTAAATATGATAATCAATCTCCCGACTTCCACAATGGCGACAACGGGATTTTCACCGTCATCGAGTGTCTCGAGCCTGATGGTTCAGTAAAATGGTGGATCAACTGCGGTCCGAATATGGGAGATTATCACAACAACGAGATAAATATTTTCGCTACAGATTGGGATAATGATGGGAAAGCGGAAGTGGTATTCAGAGCAGCGGATGGCACCGTAATCCACCAAGCTGACGGCACGATATATAATGTTGGCGACCCTGATATAAACTACCGTGGAGACGCTTGGCCTGAGGGTCATTGGTTTATGCACTGGGGAAAGGAATACCTCATCTATGCCAACGGAGAAACTTGCCAACCATACGAATGCATCGACTTTCCATTGATACGTGTAGAGCCCGAAAACAACCCCACCGGCATTCTAAGCGGAAGCGCTTACGACGATCTCGTCAACAAAGAATGGGGAGATGGATACGGCCACCGCTCGTCGAAATATTTCTTTGGTGCCCCCTTTCTTGATGGACGCAAGCCAAGCCTTTTTCTGGCAAGAGGAATATATACCCAACACAAGATGATCGCCTACGACATAGATCCTGAATCACATAAATTGACGGAACGTTGGCGTTGGAAAGATCCGGGAGGTGCCTGGCATGGTCAGGGCTATCACAATTTCGGAATTGCAGACGTTGATTGGGACGGACGTGATGAAATTGTATTCGGATCTATGGTGATCGACGATAATGGATTTGGACTCTCCACTACCGGTCTTGGACACGGGGATGCCCAGCATTGCGGCGATTTCGATCCTTATATTCATGGACAGGAGATTTTTGCATGTAATGAGGATAACCCCAGCAACAATTACCGGGATGCCACCACTTCCAAAATCTACTACCGTACTCTCAGCGGAAGTGACGACGGAAGATCATTGATGGGCAATTTCATCGATGAATATCCCGGATCGGAAGGTCTCTCTGCCCACGACCCTGCTCTAATTGGAGGTGCTTCACACAAGGCAATTGTCGGAGATGACAAGTCTACGGTCTCCATTTCCCAAAACTTCCGGGTTTTCTGGGACGGTGACCTTTGCGATGAATCTTTTGACTATAGCAACGGAAAGAATACTGCCGGCGCCATTTATAAGCCAAGAAAAGGAAAAATTGCAATTCTTGAAGGAAGCAAAACCAATAATGACACCAAAGGAACCCCTTGCTTCCAAGGCGATATCCTTGGCGATTGGCGCGAGGAATACATCATGCGCGACGCCGACAACAATATTCGAATTTACACTACCGACTTCCCTACGGAATATCGTATTTACTCCCTATGGTACGACCACCAATACCGCAATGCCATGAACTGGCAGATGTGTGGCTACAATCAACCCCCTCACGTAAGCTTTGCTCTAAGCGCGTTTGAGGACATTACAGTGCCTCCGGCTCCGCTTACTATGACAGGACGACATGAGGTAGCCAATAACGGGGGTATTGACGCTTCACTCAATGGAAAGCACGTCATAGTGTGCGAAATGGGCGACATGACCTTGTCTGCATCCGACGGCGTTTCTCCTGCTATACTTACTGTCAACACCCCGACTTGGGTGGAAGGACACGATAGCAACTCCAACATCACTTCCAAAACTTTTATCCACACCATCACAGAAGGCTCTTTTGGAGGCGACATGCGTCTTATCAAGCAGGGCGACGGCATACTCTTAATGCCTGAAGGAACACATTCTTATAGCGGAAAGACTGAAGTATGGGCTGGCACTTTCGCCATCAACGGAACCCTGACAGAAAGTCCTATATGGCTCAACCGATTTGGAGTGCTTGAAACTTCAAAACTTAACGCTCCTGCCGGGATCGATATGAACTATGCATCGGTGATCAGACTTGGCAATGATGCCACTCCAGGCGAACTTTCCACCGGAACCCTTACACTGGGCTTCGGATCAATCGTGGAACTTGATGCATTTGCCGACGAGTCTATCGACAAGATCAATGCCTCTAAACTCATTATTGAAAAGAAAGACTGGACCAATGGTCCTGAATATCTCCAGCCAATTATTAAAGTCAATGCTCATCCAGCAGACGCCACCTCTACCCTACCCTCCGGGAAATATCTTATCGGAGAAATAGGGGAAATCGAAGGGAATCTTTCCGATATTATTCTTCTTGGCATGGAAGATATGAAAAAGGAACTCCTCTACGAGAATGGCAAGTTATATGTCAAGCTTTCTGCTTATCAGCCTGGCATCAAGACTTGGATGGGAGGACAAACTGCCACCTGGGATCTCGATCACTCCGATTCATTCAAGAATCCGGAGTCTGGCTCTGAAGATGTGTTTGTGCCAGGAGATGAAGTTATTTTCGATGATTCCGCTCTTTCGACTGATGTGATAATCAACGGACGTCTTCAACCGGCTTCCGTGACTTTCAACAACAGTGAGACTGATTATACACTCTCTGGAGACGGGGAAATTGTAGGGGAAGCTAAACTCGTGAAAGAAGGAACCGGCACTCTGACAATCAAAAACATCAACAGCTTCACCGGAGGAACTTACATCAACGGTGGCAAACTGATCGCAGGAGTCTTTGCAAACAAAATCGGCAATGACTTGGGTGCCCTCTCGGATATAAACTCTAAAATATATCTGAACAACGACGCTACTCTTGCTGTAGATGCGACCACGACAATCGGACAGAGAATTTCCATGCAAAGCGGAAATGCCACAATAGAGGTGCCCGGTGCCTTATCAATGACCATAACTTCCACTATGACGGCAGGTGGAATTGGGCAGAAGTTATTTAAACGAGGCAAGGGAACTCTAAATCTTCCGGAAGTCAACTCTATCAATAGATTGGTGATTGAAGAAGGAATAGTAAATGCATCCGAGACTAATGATGTCATTTCTCTTCCGCCCACTGTGGAATTCGTCAACGGTGCGCTTTGGGATCCGGCCAATATGCAGACTTACAGCAACAACCCCACCAATTATTATATAGCGGAAGGCAACCGAGGATCGCTCTATCTTGATTCCCGATGCTCATACACTGGAAAGCTTACAGGATCTGGCACGCTCTCAGTTTATGCTGCCGGGGTACGTTGTGATCTTAAAGGTAATTGGTCCGATTTCGAAGGAGAACTCATAGCAGGTTATTACAAACGTGGCAATTATGATCCCGATTTTAAATGGGACAACGACTATGGCATGCCAAAGGCTTTTCTCAACATATCTTCCGGAGTGACCTTCAATGCTCAGTCTCGCAATATGAAACTTGCCGGATTAAAAGGTAATGGTGTATATAACGGAACCGGCACATTGACAGTCGGAAATGATGAAAAG
>CAZWJO010000080.1:0-14612 GCA_964634905.1 uncultured Sangeribacter sp. | reverse complement strand
GTGAAATCAAAATGACCTTGCTCTCCATATCTGCTTCAATGAAATCTATAATTTCACCTTCCTTATGAAAGGCAAATTGCCCCGGTTGTAGGTTGATAGAATGGTTGCAATCTGACATATACTTAAGGCCGCCCGTCAAACATATCAATATCATATCAGCACCGAGCTTAATCAGCTTTTGCGAAAAGAAAAACTCCGCGTCAGCGCCCTCGCTGGAACCATCAATATTGTCAAACAATAGCAATTCCGACAAGGTAGAAGCATTGTCGCCCAATTTCTTTAGCAGAGAAGTGTTGACAATCGTATATAATTCATCCTTTGTATAAGCCATAGAAATTTAAGTTTAGCAAGCTCAACTATCTTTCGCATGCGAAAGGTGAGTTATAAATAGGACTGCAAATATAGCCATTTTTTCTCAAAACGAGAAATTATGATTGATTTAGAACATAAAATAAATAATATGGATAAGTATCGACCGACACTAATTGAGTAATTTTGCACAAAAATTTTTAACGATATGTCTAAAGTAAATTTCATACTTATCATCGCATTGTCTATCCTCAGCTTATGTGGATGTAGGCGCAATCAAGATTCCAAAACCGACCCACGCCCTGGCGTATTTACCTTTATTCCAGAGGCAAATGGCACTCCGATTTCCACAATTCATTCTTCTTCAGTCGAAGAAGGGAAAAGCGTAAGCGTAGGTTTTAAGACCGGTGGTCAGATCAAGCGTCTAACAGCAAATGAAGGCAACTATGTGAAAAAAGGTCAGGTTATAGGTTATCTGGATGACGCAGACTATGCGCTATCAGTAAAGCAAATAGAGACTCAGTATAATCAGTTGATCTCTGAAATGAAACGCATTGAGGAAATGTATCGTCATCATAATATTTCTGAAAATGACTATGAAAAAGCAGTAGCCGGAATCGAACAATTGAAAATTCAAATGAATCTGGCAAAAAACAATCTTTCCTATACCCAACTTGTATCTCCCATATCCGGCTACGTAGTTGAAAAGTTTATGGAAACAGGTGAGATGGTAGGAGCAGGAACTCCTGTTTATAAGATTGTAGATAATTCAAGTGTAGAAGCAAATGTGGCATTGCCTGCGTCGGCTTATTCTAACAGAGACAAAATCATACGATGCATTGGCAAGACTCCTGCTACAGGAGATAAGGAAATCCCACTTGATATTATTGGTTTTATTCCGGACGGAGACAACAATTCTCTTTTCAAACTAAGATTAGGCATCCCGGATTCCAACCGCACTATTCTTCCCGGAATGAGCATGAGCGTTGAGATTTTCTATAATCCTGAGACGGATAACGACTATAAGAAAATTCCTTCCCGTGCTTTATTTGAGAGAAATGGCAAGACCTATGTATGGAAAATAAATCGTACCGACTCCACTTTGACCGCCAATGAGGTCACTATCATTGGAATTCCTGAAGGAAAGTATTCATGGGTCGACGGCTTGGCAGACGACACCGAGATAGTTTCTGTAGGAGTCCATCATCTGACGGACCATCAGAAGGTTAGGATACTTGGTAAGGACGAAGAAATAAAGCACATAGCCTTATGAAGCGGATTGCAGAATTTTTTATGAATCGTCGTACCCTTTTCTGGTCGGCGATGGTCATCATATTGCTCGCCGGAGTATTATATTTCCTGCGTATGCCCAAACTCGAGGATCCCGCTGTGACAGTCAAGCAGGCGTCAGTGCTAATTCTATATCCCGGGGCTGATTCGGAGATAATAGAAAGAGATGTAGTAAGCCCACTTGAAGACAGGCTCCGCACTCTGCCCGATGTCAAGAAAATAAAAAGCGACATCCGCAATGGGCAAGCTCTGATTGGCGTGGAATTTCAGTATGAAGTGCCTAATGCAGAGATAGAACAGTATTTCGATCAAGTACGCAGGAAAGTTCTTGATGCCGAATCTTCATTGCCACAGGGATGTATGTCGCCGATTGTAATCGACGACATGATGGACGTGTATGGTATCTTTTATGCTATCAGTGGCGATGGTTATGAAACCACTGAAATAGAGAACTATGCAAAGAAGATGCGTAGGGAAATAATGGGCATAAAGGGAGTGAAGCGGGTTTCGATAGGAGGAGTGCAGCGGGAGGTTATGGACATTATTTTCACTCCTGCAATGATTCAGAGAAACGGGTTATTGCCCATGTTGGTGGCACAGACGCTACAATCATCCACAAAAGTCATTAATGCCGGTAAAATAGACAACGGAGCAGATAGAATCACGGTCAATGTCGAAGAGGGAGCAATGTCGGAAAAAGAGATCTCCGACTTGCTAGTGACGATGCCCGACGGCAACAAAGTCAGGATTGGAGATCTTGCAATCGTCTCACGTCATGAATCTTCACCACGCTCCGGAGACTTTTATGTGGAAAAGGAAAACTCCGTCACAATTCTTGTTGCGCTTGAGAAAGATGCTGTAGTGCCTGCTGTCGGAGCAGAGGTGGATAAGATTGTAAACAATGAGATTTCATCCCTACCAGCAGGATTATCTGTAAAAAAGATATTTTTTCAGCCTGAGCGCGTCGATACTGCCATATCTTCTTTCATGATAAACTTATTGGAGTCAATTGCAATCGTATTTATTGTGATTCTGTTGGCTATGGGATGGAAGGCAGGACTTATCATCGGTTTTGGACTGATACTTACAGTAGCCCTTTCTTTTCCCATACTTTCAGCTATCGGCACAACATTACAGCGTATCTCCTTGGGTGCATTTATTGTGGCTATGGGAATGCTCGTAGATAATGCTGTGGTCATTATGGATGGAATTATCAACGACCGCAAGCGTGGATTGCGTCGGGAAATCTATCTATACAACACGGTGAAGAAGACTGCATTGCCGCTTTTGGGCGCTACCATTATAGCAGCTGCTACATTCCTTCCTATCTATCTGACAACAGGGACTGTAGGAGAATTTGCCGGAGATCTTTTCCTTGTGATATGTGTCAGTCTACTCGCAAGTTGGATTTTGGCAATGATTCAGGTGCCGGTATGCTCAGATGCTTGGCTTAGTCCTGTCAATACTTCTTCTGAAGAGACAAAAGAACTAAATCTTAATCCTATTCAGAGACTGATCCAGAAATTAGTAGTGGTATTAATCAAGCATAAATGGATATCAGTCGCCGGTGCAGTTGCAATATTGGGCGTCTCTGTATGGTCAATGAGTTATTTGAGAAATATCTTTTTCCCGGATTTTGAATATGACCAGTTTGTCATAGAATGCACTTTCCCGATAGAAAGCAATCCTGACCAAATAAGGGAGCGTATGTTCTTATTGTCGGATAGTATTAAAGCCGACAAGGGTGTGGAATCCGTAGCAATAAGCATGGGTGGAGCTCCGGGAAGATATTGCCTCGTCAGGCCCATACCATCCGGGGGCGAGGAATATGCAGAGTTTATAATTGATTGCAAAGATTTTAAGACAGTCAGGCGCCTATCTGATGAAATGATAGCAAAAATCAGAGCCATCGCTCCGGATGCATACGTAAGGGCGCGGCGTTATAATCTGTCGGTTTCCACTACGCATACAGTGGAAGTGGAGTTCGCAGGTCCGAATGCTGATACACTGCGTGCCCTTAGCGCTAAGGCTGAAGCTATAATGCGTCAATGCCGCTATGTGGATCCGCTATCGGTGCAAAACAACTGGCTTGGTAAGCAACGCTCCGTCAGCTTGGCTTATTCTCCATATTCTGCAACATTAGCCGGTATCAATAGAAGCGATGTCGGAAATGCCATGCTCGCTGCCACTGATGGCTACACAATAGGAGTCATATACGATAACGACAAGGTGGTGCCAATAAATATGCTTCTAAGAAACGATGACGGGAGCAAAATCACGGATCTCGAATCATTGCCGGTATGGACCACACTCAATATGTCAGTGTCAGAAGACGATATGAAAGGGGTAATGAATGGATCTGTGACGACAGATGAGATTTCTGACAAAATGTTTAACACGACGTTACTATCGGCTGTAGTGGATTCGATTCACTCAACATGGAGCGAAGGTATGATTCATAGGCTCAATGGTCGAAGAGTCATTGAGGCAGAGTGCGATCCGGATTTTGCTAATCCCGATGCCACGCCGGCAAAAATACTTGAGGATATAACGCCGGCAATAAAAGCAATCCCTTTGCCGGATGGATACTCTATGCGTTTTGTGGGAGAAGGAGAAGTTTCGGAAGAAGCTGTAGGAATTATTATGTCTTTCCTTCCAATAATGCTTGCCATTGTGGTGATTGTCTTATTGTTGCTGTTTAATGACTGGAGAAAACTTGCTGTGATCCTGCTCTGTTTCCCATTTGTGCTTTGCGGAATTGTCCCGGCTCTCTTGATCACCGACACCCCCTTTACGTTCCTTGCTATCCTGGGCTTGATGGGATTAATGGGTATGACCATAAAGAATGCAATAGTTCTTGTAGATGAAATAACCTGTTTGACTACGGAAGAAAGAGTAGAACTTTATCCGGCTATAATCAAAGCGACTGTATCTCGCGTGATGCCGGTCATTCTTGCTTCTTTCACTACTATTGCAGGTATGATTCCTCTTATCAGCGATCCGATGTATGGCTCGCTTGCTGTGACGATTATTGGAGGCCTCTTGCTTGGCACTTTGGCGACCTTGTTGCTTTTGCCTACATTATATTCAGTTTTCTTTAAAGTAAAACAAAAATGAGAAATATAATATTAACTTTGACTATAATAGCCGGAATCCTGCAGGCTCAAGCCCTGGATCTGACTCTGAAGGAATGCCGTGAGATGGCATTGCAGACCGACGAAAGCATAAGGATTGCCGAAAACAATGTGCTTGGGTCTAATCTTGACCATGCCGTAGCACGAACAGCTTATCTTCCGAAAATCTCAGGAAGTGGCAATGTATTGTATTATGCTCCTGAATCAGAGATGATGGATATGATGACATTGCAGCTTCGAGGTACTTACATGGCAGGTATCAGTCTTACCCAACCAATTTATGCCGGAGGGAAGATAACTACAGCCAATAAGATGGCTTCAATTGGTGAGGAAATTTCAAAGGAGCAGTTGAGGGCAGCCCGTATGGATGTGCTTGCTGATGCGGAGAAGTCGTATTGGACTTATGTGGCTGTCTTGTCGAAGGTGGATATGATGGAATCCTATCAGGCTATGATGGATTCCATATATGAAACCACAGAATTTGCCGTGAAAACAGGGATGTCTTCACGCCAGACATTACTTAGAGTTAAGACTCGACGCAGCGAGATAGTATATCGGCTTAATCAGGCAAAATCCGGTGCAGATTTGTGCAGAATGGCTCTTTGCAGGGTAATAGGTGTGGCGGATACAGTTCCTATTGTCCCTATTGAGGAAATTAGTAAAACGTATGATCTTCCATCTGAAGGAATGGATATATCCAATCGCCCTGAAATTACGCTTTTGAAGAAAAATATTGATATAAAGAAGCAGGAAGTGTCGATGGCGAGGGCAGATTTTCTCCCGACCGTAGGCGTTCAACTCGGTTGGAATGCCTATGGCAACATAAAGACTAAAGGTTGGACGCAAGATGAAATGGGAAATTATGTTCCGTTTACTTCCAACACTAAGGCCAACGGTTTTATGGGAATTCTTTCGGTTCAGGTGCCTCTTTTCCATTGGGGTGAGGGCATAAAGAAAGTGCGTCGAGCAAAGATTGAGGTTGAGAATGCATCCCTGACTTTGGCCCGAAACAAGAGGCTTATGGAGTTGGAGGTCAACCAAAACTATAGCAATTTAGTGACCGGGTACGATTTGGTGAAATATGCGGAAGTTGCTATGCATGAGGCGGAGGAAAACCTTCGAATCATGAAAGAGCAGTATGAAGTAGGACTGACTACCCTGACAGATCTTCTTGAAGCACAATCACAGTGGCATTCTTCTTATTCCAATATCATTGAAGCCCGCACACAATTCAAAATCAACTACATTGACTACCTCCGCTCAATCGGAGAATTGGAATAATATAATTTTTAAGTTTCGCAAGCTCAACTTAAGGATTATGGGTTAAATGGTTATGGGGTTAGATCAGCCAATTTAAAGGCATATATATTTATATTTTCTTAGTCAAGTAATATCCCTTTAACCTTATAACCTTCAACTTTTGCTTGTGAAAATTGAGTAATTTATATTTTCTCTGATAAGTGTTTCCTTAATTATTTTTTTAAGGCTTAACTGAGATTATTATTCTATGGTAGGAAGTCAGTCGTGGAACTCCGTTGTCTGTCACTTCAAGAATGATATGAACAACTGAACCAACAGAGTTTTCTGGAATCTTGACTATACAATCCTTTGAATCTGCATTTTCAATTTTCACATTTCCAGTAGAGGGTTCTTCATAAACATACCATGAGTAAACAAGATCGTCGTTATCCGGATCGTAGGTGCCGGAAGTGGACAAACGTATAATTTCTTCTGGAGTGGCATCAATACGAATCGGAGACAATTCTTTGATACCATCAACAACGACTACTGGATGATGATTAGCATCCTCATAATTGGATTCTTGACTCCAAGCCATTCTTGCTGCAAAATCATTACGGATATGATCCTCCCATTTCTTTATTGCCTGGACACCTTCAGGCGCGCTACCGATCATATAATAATCACCATATACAGATTCATCTTTCCCACTGCGTTGGATAAAATCCATGCCTCTGATATTTTTGATTTTTTCCAGAGAAAAACGGCCTCCCCATCCCCCATAATCAGGGTGTTCGGGCTCATTAAGTCCATTAGCTATAACATACAGGAAAGAGGGCGAATCCCCTTCGGTAGCCCAAATGCGATTAGGATAATATTGCCCTAACGGCATCTTGCTTTGTACGTTGTCTCTTGTCCACTCATCATCTGGAGCCCAACCATATACTTCCTTATTTCTTATATATAAAACTTCCGGATAAGTTTTTGCTATGTACGCTCCGGCATCATCTTGACCTAATATATCATATATCCTGATTTTTGAAAGATAATGTCTAAATAAATCTTCATCAAAAGTATTGTGAAGCTTCCATATAGCTTGAGCTATCGTATTCATACCTCCCCAAGCAACCAACCATATTGGTCGGTCATCATCTTTTATAATTGAACTTACTATTAATTCTGACCCAGGCGAATCCATGCCGTCACCAACTCCGTCCATGTGAGCCAATGATTGACCGCGCTCCACAATGGATTTCAGATACTCTGCTGTTGGAAAGCCTGCAGAATGTACAAGCATATTTGGAAGCACAGATACGAATTTATCCACTGTCGACTGCAAAGCAGGAGTCTTATCAGGATCATTTACCCATGCCTGTGAACTTATGAGCCCTTCGATATCAATACGATCAGAGCATACAAGAAGATGGATCATTGACTGAATATCGTCAGGATCACTTCCTCCTAAGTCTGTGGTCACTATAAGGCGTGATTTTTCTAATCCCAAGACTCTAAAAGGGGAGCCACTTACGAGTATTATTGCTATTATCCAAGCAATTTTATTAAATAAAATCTTATTCATCTTGTATGTTTCATTAATTTTTTGCAAATTTGCACAATAATTTCCGATATTACTACCTAAATTCATATCAATTCTATCTGATTTCCGATATTAATATGAAATATAAAACATTTAATAGTGCCAGGGTTGATTTCAAGCCTTATGGTTTGACTTGTGAGCAGTGGATTCCAAGAAGGATGCCCAAAATAGATCGACACAACGAGATCGAACTAAATTATATTAACTCAGGAGCAATTTCATACTTTTTCAAGGATGGTATTGTCACTTTGCCCCAAAAACGTATTGTGATGTTTTGGGGATTAGTGCCACATAGAATTATGGATTTTGAAAATGAGGATTTATATTTTGTATGTACTATTCCCCTTACGGTTTTTCTTAGATGGGGATTACCGGATAAAATGATAAATCATATTTTATCTGGCCATATACTGATAGATAATTCTGAAATACCAAATACGTATGATAATTATCTGTTTTCTTGTTGGGAAAGAGATATTACAACAAATCCAGATCATCACGCTTCTCTCCATGAAATACAGGCACGTCTATTGAGGTTTGCTGAGGAGTATTCAATATTGACACAAGTCAAAGATTCCCCAATTGCCACTACAAATAAAATAGAGAAGATGACCTACTACATAGCCCGCCACTATTCAGAAAATATTACAGCTAAAGACATTTCAGATTCAGCCGGAATTACTCCAGATTATGCTAACGTTTTGTTTAACAAAGCTTTTAATCATTCAGTAATGAAACAAGTTATGATTGAAAGAATTAATCATGCGCAAAGAGATTTGCTATTTACCGATAGTCCTATATTCCAAATTGCATTAGATTGCGGATTCAATTCTATTAGTTGTTTTAACACCGCCTTCCGAAAATTAAACGATTGCTCGCCGACTGAATATAGACGAGCGTATCTCAACAAAGATTCCTTTAACAAAGATTTAGTTACCTTGACGGGATGTTCCTCCAATTGAGTAGAGAAATGCAAAAATATAAAAGTCTTGTCCTTCCAATCGCATTGATATTAGGATATTTCCTTCGGCAGTTATGCTCGTCTTTGTCAGTCGTTGTGCCATACGTAATATTCTCTATTCTTGTCTTGACTTTCTCGGGTGTTCGTCTTTCGTCATTGCGTCCTTCAAAGCTTGATTTCTGGATAGCTTCTTTTCAAGCCATAGTGAGCATATGTCTATATTGGCTGGTATATTCCTTAACCTCTGATGATGTATTGGCTCAGGGCGCTTTGATGTGTGTATTATGCCCGGTTGCTTCTTCCGTAACGGTTGTGGCAGCAATGTTGGGAGCGAACCCTGTTCGCACTACTACATATACCATTGTAGGAAATCTATTGGTTTCTATTGTTGCGCCCATATATATTTCTATCATTATGGACACAACTCCCAACTCCAGTTTTGTACAGATGTTCATGCTGATATTTGCAAAGATTGCGGTAGTGATAGCATTGCCTTTTATATTGGTATTGTGTTTGCAGAAATTCTTACCCAATTTAAATGCGAAAATATCAAAATATAAACAGTGGTCTTTTTATTTATGGGCTTTTGCCCTATTTGTCACTATTGGGCAGACAATTGATTTTGTTGTAATACGTTTAGACAGTAATTTAGCCAATGTAATATGGTTAGGAGTTATCTCACTGGTGATATGTATATGTCAATTTTCGTTTGGAAAGATGATCGGAAAAAGATATGCAGATCAGATTGCCGGCGGCCAGATGTTAGCTCAAAAAAACACTGCTATGGGAATATGGATGCTAAATACATTTTTGAATCCTATAGCATCTGTAGGTTTAGCATTCTATTCCATCTGGCAAAATCTATTCAATAGCTGGCAAATATATAGAGCTAGGATTTGAAATCACATTGTGTGCACCCGATCTTTTAACACTCCGGTTGCTAGACTCCATCACCGTGGAAATAATTACGGAAGTGACGAAATACATTATACTTTAGTTATACTCTAAAATTCTACGGTTGAGGTTTGCGATATAGTTATTTAAAGATTTTCTTTACCGAATCATGCAATAAAAGCTTGAACAGAATGTTGCCAATGTAGGAAACTTTTATTAACTTTGCACTCTATAATAAGCAACACTATGACAGAAAGATTTGATGAGATAGGGACACTTTTCCTACAGCGCAGGAAAGAACTTGGACTCACCCAAGAACAGCTTGGTGAGAAAGTCGGTGTGACTAAATCTGAAATTTCAAAGATTGAGAACGGTAGAGCTATAACATTCTCTACAATCAATAAATTGTCTGATGCTTTGGGGGTGTCGGCACGTGTTGAATTAAAGCCAACTGAATCGGTTTCGCCTGATGTGATTCATTATATAGTGATGAGTCTTGGCTTGTTTGCTCGTAAATACAACTTGACGAAGAAGGAGGCTTGTAATTATCTCTCCCGGTTCAAGGGTCTTGACTTCTCAATACGTAACTATGAAGCTGAACATCAACTTTCTCTTCAAGAATGTGTAGAGGATATGGCGGCAATCTGTCAAAGAAATGGAGGCACTGTGTCATGATTTTATATCACGGTTCTAATCAGCCTATAGTCAACATTGATTTGTCGCAAGGCAAGAAATTTAAGGATTTTGGTCAGGGTTTCTACACCACCCATATCAAAGATCAGGCTTTGTATTGGTCAAGAAGAGTTGCTGATCGCTTTGGAGGAACTCCGACGGTAACGGAATTTGAGTTTGATCTTGATGGGGCAAGTGCCGCTGGCATGAAAGTGAAGGTGTTCGAGAATCCTGATAGGGAATGGGCATTATTAGTAATGGCTAATCGTAAGCAGGGTGGAGAAGAATTCCGTCACGATTACGACATTGTAATTGGTCCGGTGGCGGATGATAAAATGGCTCGTCTATTCGGACTTTATGATATGGAAATTATCGATCTGGATGCTGTCGTTGCCGGATTGATTTATAAAGACCTCAATTCGCAGTATTTCTTCGCTACAGAAGAATCTCTAAAATACCTAATACGGATATGAAACAGCCGAACAATAATTTTGAATTTCTTGTGGAATACATCACCACCCGGGTTGTGGAATGGATTATGCGAGACCAAAACCTTGGACTTGAAGAAGCTCTGCTTCTGTTTCATAATTCAGAGACATTCGAAAAGCTCTGCGAGAAGCGTACAGACCTCTATATCGAGAGCCCTGCATACATTTATGAATTATTAACCGAAGAACTTCGCCGAGGCACCTTACGTGGTATAACTGAATAAAAATTATAGAAATGAATAAAGAATAGGATATGAAATATACCGAGACTGACAGATTGGTGCTACGTGATTGGGAATTGGAAGATTTGCCTTTGTTTAAAGAAGATGAACAAAGATGAGCGCGTCATGCGGTACTTCCCATCTGTCCTGACTGATAAAGAAACAGAATCATTCTTTTCCAGAATTCAATTAGAGTTTGATCGGAACAATTGGGGTTTATATGCAGTAGAAGTGAAATCCACTGGAAGATTTATTGGATATGTCGGACTGCATGAGATTGGTTTTGATGCTGATTTTACTCCAGGAGTAGAAATAGGATGGCGATTAGACGCAGACTATCACAATCAAGGATTAGCGACAGAGGCAGCTAAGGCCGTTTTGAATTTAGCAAGATCAAAAGGACTAACAAGATTATACTCATTCACTGCCAAAAAGAATGTTCCGTCTGAGAGAGTAATGCAAAAGATAGGGATGACAAAAGTCGGAGAGTTCGAGCATCCCAACTTGCCTGAAAACTCTACATTGCGAACCCATGTCCTTTATCAGCTTGATCTTTGAACTGAGTCAGATTTTGAAGAATTTACTAATCCTCTCATTTTAAAATAACCCATTTGCCGGTTTTGTCTGAACCTTCCCTCTTGATGAAACCAAGTTTTTATAATTCTCTGGTTGACCGTGTGACGGTGGATTCAGAAATATTGAGAATTTTCATGAGTTCAGAATATCTGATTTCAGGTTTGTTGACTATAGCCTGATAAATCTTTAGGAGAGTTTTGTTTAGTTGTTTTACACCGTCATTACCAATACTTACATCGTCATTTTTGATGTTCAGTCCTTCATTGATATTGTCATTTCCTTGGTATTCTGAAACTCTGTGTTTGAGGTTGGCGATATGATGTCGAAGCATTGTGTCTTGAGCAATGGAGGAGTCTTCATTTTCGCGACTATCAACTAATGATTGGATGTATTCTCCTTTGTCTTCTTTTCTGACCCTCCTTCATCATCTGTTCAGTCAATGAGCGACCCTTTGCAGCAATGCCCTCATCAAAAAGAAGTTGATTCTCAATTTCAGTGACAGTAGAGCCCTCAATAGCAGTGGAGTGTGTCACAATTGAGTAGAGGTAGAACTTCTGATAATCCACTTGCTCCTCGGCACCCGAAGCCAAATAAGCCTTCAGAGTCTCCTCAATCTGTATGTCAAGATCATTAAACATTATTATATCTTTCACTTCAAATTTTTCTTCCAATCCATTGCAGCTGGAGTCAAACGATATTTCTGTTTAGGATGATTTGCAGGATATAGAGGCTCGATTGCACCAATCTCTAATGATGGTTTAAGATACACCTTTCTAAAATACCTAATATCTTTCAGTCCGCATTTGGTAGCCAAATCATTTACTGATAGTGGTTCTTGACTAGCTTCCTTAATCAACATCTGAACTGGTAGAGTAGCAGTTGACAACTGGTGCACAACTGGTAGGCTACTAGTTGTCTGTTCCTTCCTATTAACAGGGTCATTCCACCTGTTTGCAGGGTCATTTATCGGGACTATATCCCGATTTACTGGGTCATTGGGATTTTCTTTGGTGTTGGCTTGCGGAGACAAAAAGGCTGGGGATAGACCTTCTTCTCCTTCGTGGCAAGGGATTCGGACGAGAAAAGAGAGGCGGTCTTCGTCCGTTTCGAAAGTGGCGGCAGGGGAACCGTTGCGGGCTAACTCTCGCTGGATGGTTGGAATTCCGGTATTGCGCCCTTCAGTCAATGACAGTTCTTTCAAGAACTCACCGAGACGTCGGTTACGGTAGAAACGACTCACCATACGCTCCCCTTTCTGAATAGCATCCATAGGAATGGAGCGATCAGGACCCGCTGCACTGGTTACGGTGATCTCGTATGGCTGCACTTCAACAACAATTGGAGTACGGGAACGATAATCCCTATGATAAAATGCGTTACATATAGCCTCTTCAATAGCTTTCTCAGGATAGTTATATATGCGTTTGCTTGGTTCAGAAGTCTGCTTTATGATGTGTAGCTGAATCACCATTGTGCGCAGATAGCGCATGGTTTCCTCGATCATCTGAGGTACTGTTCCACGGATAGGGGGGACCTCCATAAAGTTCCTTGGATTTTCAAACACACCTTCAGGGAAGATGACTATCTCCACTTGTGTATAAGGAAAGAATTTCTCCGGGGATGGGCAGAACATCATAGCAGCCACATTCTTTATCATTCGGTTCTCCTTTGGCCCGACAAATAGATCCATCTGCTCAAGAATTGATTCTAATCCGCTACCGTCAAAATCATTAGCCAGTTTGCTGCCAACCTTATGCAGATAATCAAGAACGTGCACCCCGGAAATATCTGTTAAACTAATATCAGGATTTCCACGGTCGTCAAACGGCACTCTGTTTGCCATCTCCCGAAGCTCATCAAGCACATAGCCTTTTGCTTCTATTGTAGATGAACCTGAGCGGATATAACATTTCCTTTGAGGATTATTTTTGGAAGTGATATACTCAGGAACATCATACGGTCGGTTGATACCGGATGGGCACCATATAACAAGAATATTCTTACCATCTACCTCCATTGGCTCAGTACGAGGAAGGTAGTAGGGATTAATCTTATTGTTGTAATTAGTAATATCCTTTTGGATATTGTCAATTTGCTCAAGAGGCAATCCACAAACCGGACGTTTAGCGACTCCATTTTCTTCGTCAACCCCTACCAAGATATATCCACCACCGATATTGTCAAAATCATTGGCAAATGCACAGATAGAACGGTAAATCCTATCCGGATTCCATCCCTTCTTAAACTCAATTCTGTTAGATTCAACTTTCCTCTGCCCCAGTAGGTCTTCAACATTTATCGGTAGTGCCATGTAAAATATATTGAATGGTGGATCACATAAATCAACCTACAAATATAATATTTTTTTTTGAATCAGCCAAATGTGTTATCATTAGATCAAAAATATATAGTCAGTCAAAAGAATAGGCGCAAATGAGAGAGTCGCAGTAGGCGATTTGCATATGCTTTAAGACAATAGCCATTTGTCAAAGCGAGGGGCGAACATGTCTATGTCGCGTTGAGGCAGCCCGAGTCTTCGGGCTTCGCTACGCCATGATTTCATTGCTGATTTTACTTTGTCTATGATTGTCTTAGCTTTCTCAAATGTCAGCATATAATCTTCTGCTGAATCCAAGAGAATGTTTAGGTCTGATTCGTCTGTCGATCTGTTAATCAAGAGACTTTGATTATGTGAAAGTGTCGGATTGATATCGTATGCCGGGGAAAGCTCCCATCCTTTGCGAGACAAGAGAAAACCATGATTGCGGAAGTGATCATCAGAGTTGCCGACTATGATGTAGAATGCAATACGCCCATATAGTTCTTCTAAGTTTTGCTCGACATTGCTTCCATGTTGAATAATAAAGTCCACAATGTCAGGGTATCCATAGCCAGTCGATGCGTTGTCTCCATCGGAGAGACCGAGGAGTGTCAACGCCGACGCGAAATGTATTCTCTTATGGTTCTCATCACGGTCAAAACGCTTAGAAAGTAAGATATGATAATCTTCTCCTGGTATTGCACTGGTTTCTGCAACATTCAATCCGGCTTTACGCCCCATAGTATGGCAGAAATGCTCCCACAGTCCGATGTTATAATCATCTTTACGGGATGGGAACTTAGCGACAGTCAAATTACCATCCTCATCAATGACAGATGCTTTTGGCCGTGCACCTCCGAGCGATGTGCCTGGATGCAATAGCTGAGCAAGCCATTTTTTTGATGGTAAAA
>CAZWJO010000079.1:0-14698 GCA_964634905.1 uncultured Sangeribacter sp. | reverse complement strand
TACTGCGAAAGCGGGAGAGTAGGTAATCGCCGCCTTAAGAAGCCGGATCCCCAAACGGGATTCGGCTTTTTTTAAATATTCTTATAAATCTTATAAATTATATAAATCTTATAAATGATATATTCCCATTTTATTATTTCGGAAAAATTGACCAATTCAAATACAATTCTATGCGAATTTTGCGTTATAATTAAGTATGATTAAACTAAGACTTTTTCTGTCTTCATTTCTCATGCTTCTTTCCTTGATTGCATTCGCTGTGAATGTCAAAATTTCTGGTAAAGTAGTAGACGGCGAAGACAAACCTATAGAATTTGGAACAGTCCAAATCAAAGGCACTGCAATAGGTACCAACACTGATTTGGATGGTCGCTATTCCCTAAGTGTCGCTGAAAGCGATACCATTACTGTTGTGTTCAGTTGCATCGGATTCAAGACGGTTGAACGCGTCCTTCTTGATGCCAAAGGTGATGTCACTCTCAATGCTCGTCTTTATAACGACACCAAACTTCTCGACGAGGTGCAAGTGGAAGGTTTCAGAAGCAACATCAATGGAATGCAAACCTTCGATGCAGAGTCGTTTAAACTATCTCCAGACGTAAGCGGTGGTAGCGTAGAGGCTGTTATAGCCACTATGCCGGGAGTCAATGCTAACAACGAAATGTCTTCCCAATACTCTGTCCGTGGAGGTACTTTCGATGAAAACTCAGTCTATATAAATGGAGTTGAAATCTATCGTCCTCAATTGATGAAAAGCGGACAGCAGGAAGGCCTTTCGATCATCAATCCCGATATGGTGGGAAATTTGAAATTTTCTTCAGGTGGTTTCCCTGCCAGGTATGCCGACAGGATGTCTTCCGTCCTTGATATTGCTTACAGAGATCCTGAATCTTTTGAACTGAAAGTAACAGGTAGCCTTATGGGTGCTTCCCTTGGATTAGGTACGAATTCAGGCAAATTTTCAATGCTTCATGGTGTCAGATATAAAAGGAATAATTCTCTCTTAAGCAGTCTCGAGACGAGAGGGGAGTACGATCCGAACTTCTTCGACTATCAGACCAACATGACTTATAAGGCTTCTGATAAGTTTAGTGTGAATTTCCTTGGAAACATCGCCTTAAATAATTACAATTTCACCCCCACAGACCGTGAAACTACATTCGGAACGTCCGAAAATGCAAAATCTTTCAAAGTCTATTTCGATGGAGAAGAAAAAGATAAATTTCAAACCTACCTTGGTTCTCTAAGCTTTACTTTCAAAAAAAATCGAGCCTCCTCTTTTACCCTTGGGTTTTCCGGTTTCTTGACTGATGAACTTGTAAGTTACGACATTTCTGGTGAATACTGGCTGAATCAAGCCGGAACTGGTGGAGAAGGGGGAATAGGAGGGGAACTCGGTGTCGGTAAATACATGGAACATGCCCGAAATCGTCTCCGCGCTTCGGTTGTTCAAGCTCTTTTAAGAGGAACTACGAGAATAAAAAACAATAACATAACATACGGAATCACCTACCAGCACGAAACCTTCAAAGACCGATCCAAAGAATGGGAATGGCGTGATTCTGCCGGTTATTCTCTACCGACTCAACCAGAAGGAGTACATCTTATCTACAATCTTTCGTCTCGCCAGGACATGCAAGCCAACCGCTTTGCTATCTTCGCCGAAGATGCCCTCTATTTTGAAACGTCCAAAGCCTACGTAACACTGAATGCGGGAGTCCGTTTGTCGTATTGGGATTTCAACAAAGAATTCCTCGTCTCTCCAAGAGCTAACATCAGTATCGCACCTGTCAATAATAATCAATTGACATTCCGTGCAGCTGTCGGACTTTACTATCAATCCCCTTTTTATAAGGAATATCGTGCCACGGTCACCGATGAACTTGGAAATGGCTTCATCCAGCTTAACAGAAACATTAAGTCGCCTCAAAGCCTTCAATTCATTCTCGGCACAGACTATACTTTCAGGGCAATGGACCGTCCTTTTAAACTGACAGGAGAAGCTTATTTCAAAGCGTTATCTCGGTTAATATCTTACGAGTATGATAATCTGAAGGTAGAATACACCGGTATCAACGACTCAAAGGGCCACATAATGGGTCTCGATATGAAACTTTTCGGTCAATTTGTTGAAGGTTCCGATTCCTGGATATCATTCTCTTTGATGAACACTGAGCAGAATCTCGACGGTGTGAAGACTCCTTTACCAAGCGACCAGAGATACTCAGTAGGACTCTTCTTCACAGACTATTTCCCAAAATTCCCAAAACTTAAATTCTCCTTGCGTGGAATTTTCTCCGATGGTCTTACAATGACAGCTCCTCATGTCTCACGCTCGGTAAATTATTTCAGAGCTCCTGCATATAAGCGTGTTGACATAGGTTTTTCTTATCGTCTTGTTGGTGGACAGCAAGAAGGAGTGAGACCTTATAATTTCTGGCGACACTTCAAAGACATATCACTTGCTCTCGATGTATTTAATCTTTTCGATATATCAAACGTAAGTGGATACTATTGGGTGACAGATGTAAATGGTATAAAATATGCAGTCCCAAATTATTTGACACGTCGTCAAATCAATGTAAGATTATCATTTGAACTTTAATATACACTGTAAAACTATCATAAGTAATGACAGATAAATCAAATTCAGATTTCAATAAAACATACGATATCTCAGATATATCCCGATATTTCGATAGAAAATCAGGTAATAAAAATCCTGAGACATACGCAGTGTATTATGAAGTAGACAGTGCACTCAACCGTACGGAAGCTCCAATTAGAGTTCTTGGTCTTACAATTGCCCTCTGTATCGAAGGTGAAGGTGAAGTGGGGATAGGTATGAAGAAGTTTAGCTTCAGTAAAAATAGCCTGATGCTTCTTAATCCTAACCAATATGTGCACTCACTTCATTCAAAAGGTCCCGTCAAGATAAAGGCGATTGGATGCAATCTTGAAATGATTGAATCGATAATGCCCAAGATTTCCAATCTCCTTCCGTTGATTATCCATAATCCTATTGAATCAATAAGTCTTCTCTCCGAAGAAAATTCCTTAGATATTCAAGAGTATATGAGGATTATAGGAGAGAAACTTAAGGCTGTTAATTCTCCTCTTAAAAGGAGAAAAGTTAGTAATCTGATTCAAGCGCTTCTTTGTGAGATCATTGAAAAACATTATGTCTCAAAAGATGGAGTAGAGAAGCCTCAGACTCGAAAAGAAGAAATTCTTTCAAAGTTCATTATTGAAGTTCTGATGAATTTCCGCTCAGAAAGAAGTGTCTCTTTCTATGCCGACAGGCTTTGTGTGACTCCAAAGCATCTCTCAGCAGTTGCAAAAGACATCACCGGGCATACTGCTGGTGAACTTATCGATCATTATGTGATTATGGAAGCTAAAATTATGCTTGCTGAGACAGCATTGACTATACAAGAGATATCTAACAAGTTGAACTTTGCAAACCAATCGTTTTTCGGAAAGTATTTCAAGCATTTAGCTGGTTACTCACCCTCGGAATTCAGAAAGATGGCTTGCGCTCAATCTTAACTCTAATATAAATTCATCAAATAGAAACATTCATTTATAAGATATGGCACAGAAACCGAGTATTCCGAAAGGCACCCGTGACTTCTCTCCAGTGGAGATGGCGCGTAGAAATTATATATTCGATACAATCCGTGAAGCATTCAGACTTTTCGGATATCGTCAAATTGAGACTCCCGCTATGGAAAACCTCTCTACCTTAATGGGTAAATATGGAGAAGAAGGAGACAAGCTACTCTTCAAAATCCTAAACTCAGGAGATTTCCTTAAAGAAGTGAAGCCGGAAGATTTTGAGGCTCGTAATCTTCCCCGATTGACCAATGAGCTTTGTGAAAAAGGACTTCGATATGATTTGACGGTACCGTTTGCTCGCTTTGTAGTACAACATCGCAGCGAAATACAAATGCCGTTCAAGCGTTTCCAGATTCAACCTGTCTGGCGTGCCGACCGTCCGCAGAAGGGCAGATATCGCGAGTTTTATCAGTGTGACGCCGATGTAGTAGGTTCTGACTCTCTTTCCAATGAAGTAGAGCTTCTGTCCCTTATAGACTATGTTATGGGAAAACTCGGCATAAGAACATGCATACATCTTAACAATCGTAAGATACTTACAGGCATTGCTGAAACTATAGGAGAAGCAGAAAAGATTGTAGATATTACTGTAGCTATCGATAAGATTGACAAAATTGGTATCGATAATGTCAATGCGGAACTTCGGGAGAAAGGCCTTGATGAAAAGGCTATAGAATCATTGCGCCCACTTCTTGAACTTGATGGCTCGAATGATGAAAAACTTGAAAAACTATCATCTATCCTTGCGGGAAGCGAGATTGGAATGAAAGGTGTTGAGGAAATGAAAGAGGTTCTCGAAGGATTTGAAACTCTTGGCCATTCATGTGATGTTGTGCTTGATGTGTCTCTCGCACGTGGTCTTAATTATTACACAGGAACAATCATAGAAGTTAAGGCCCTGGACGTTGAAATAGGTTCTATTACCGGAGGCGGTCGCTACGATAACTTGACAGGAGTCTTCGGAGTATCTGGTCTTTCTGGAGTAGGCATTTCATTCGGTGCAGATCGTATCTATGATGTGCTAAATTCACTCGGCCTATATCCAAAAGAAATCACGGGCAGCGTAAAAGCCCTTTTCATTAACTTTGGAAAAGATGAGGCGGCTGCCTCAATGAAATGTGTAAAAACTCTTCGTGAAGCTGGAATTTCTGCCCAGTTGTATCCAGATAGTGCTAAAATGAAGAAGCAGATGCAATACGCTAATTCTGAAGGGGTCGAATGTGTTGTCATGATCGGTGATACTGAACTCGCTGAAGGAACCGCCACTGTCAAAAATATGACAGATGGAACTCAGATTACAGTCCCTCAATCAAAATTGACGGAGGTAATATGCTGAAATTTGAATCTTTCCTTCTCGCACAACCATGTTGTCCTGAAGAAACTTCCACTGATAGATTTTATTTCGATCTTACCAACCGACTGATCGAAATAGCTGAAAAAAACAGTCAAGCTACGGGTCTTCATTCCGCCTTAATTGAACGAGCAGCTTTATGCATCATTGGCTATTATCAAGATATGATTGCCGATGCCGGACTTTGGCATGGATTCATTGATGAATGTCGCCGATTATACGGAACTCCCGTTCCATTCTTTAATGTCACTGATGATTACATAGATTATGAACTTAATCGTGAGGATATAGGATTTATTGTTTGGTATGCAATTGCAATGTATTCCGACGACAGATGTATCTATCCCTTTGCCGAAGATATCGTAACTCTGGCTGATGCCTGGTATAAGGAGCTTGAAAACGTTTATGAAGATTCGCCGATACCCGCAGGATATCATCTTGCCCACGAACTTGACGTTTATGCTGAAGAAGATCATGAAATGATTTTAAAACTTGGCAGTTGGCTCTATCTTCATAGTTGGCTTCTTCGTCCTGCGTTTGCCCTTACTGCAAATCATATTGTGGATGAAATGATAGAAGCTGGTAAAGGAAATGAGGAAATTGCAAATGCCATTCAAGAAGCAGTGAAGAAAGAACCTACAGGTCCTCTCGCTCTTTATATTGGAGAATGGGTCCACTTGACAATCAACCATAAACTTTCAAAGCGAAGAGAGAAGAAGGAGGAAAAACTTACTCATCCTGCATTTCAACGTCTCACTGCTGATACGGGAGGCGAACCAGTTAAATTTATTGAAGGGTACCAAGCTTTCAATGAATATCTCATCGATACTCTCGGTTGGAAACCAGGGGAAGAACACCTTGCTCAACTAAAGGATTGCCATGACTTTGTCTTAATGGCTAATCCTGAAAAGGGACTTCTCGTAGCTCCAAATATATGCAGATGCTTAAAGGCTCCCTCAAATCATTTCTATGACAAAGAATATGCTTCTTTACATGCCATTGAGCTCTTGACAGAGAGGGGAGTGTGTCCTCACGATCTTCTTTCATACATTTACGATAAGGGCTGGCTGCCGGATGCTAAATTCCCGGGAAGTGATGACACTCAGTTAGTCTCTCGCTTCCATGATTTTATAGCCCGTTGTTATCTCCAATTATATTATAGAGGAGATTAACTTATATCAATTGTATGAAAAAGTAAAATTTACAAGCGAAATTTGATTTATTCAAAATATTTTTTGTAATTTTGCAAATTGTTTGCCCCACTCAAACAAATAAAGGGTCTTGGCGTACGGAGAGCCATGGCTTGCGCGACGGGCAAACTCAGTATTTAAACAATTTTTCGGTAACATCTCAACAAAATGCAAATCAACGGTATTACAGTGAAATTTGCTGAACCAGAGGATGCCAAGCATGCTGAACTGATAGTGAGACTGATCTATGAATCAGCCCTTCAGCGTGGCACAGGCATCGCTAAGAGAACCCCGGAATATATCGCTCAGAAGATAACGAGCGGTAAAAGCGTGGTGGCTCTTCATGGCGACCGTCTCGTCGGGTTCAGCTACATCGAAAGCTGGGGCCATGGAGATTTCGTTGCGACTTCCGGACTGATTGTCGACCCAGAATACCGTCATCTTGGCCTTGCCGGCGCCATCAAGACGAAAACCTTCGAGCTGGCTCGACTTCGCTTTCCGTTCGCGAAACTTTTCTCTATCACGACCTCCCTCCCCGTCATGAAACTGAACTCAAGAATGGGGTATAAACCAGTTACATTCTCAGAGCTGACAGATGACGAGGAGTTCTGGCAGGGTTGCCAGGGATGCAAGAATTACGATATCTTGCAGCGAAACAACCGACGCATGTGTCTTTGCACTGGTATGCTCTTCGACCCAAAACAGCCCCTTCCAGCCGACCAACAGGCAAATCCATACATGATCAAGGTCAGAAATGGAATAAAACGCCTCTTCCATCTCAAAAAGTAAATTTGTTTCACGAATAGAAAACAATCTTAAAATGTCTGAAAACAACAATAAAAAGAAAGTCCTTTTGGCTTTCTCAGGAGGTCTTGATACTTCTTTCGCTGTCAAATATCTATCTGAAGAACTCGGATATGAAGTTCACACTGCCATAGCAAATACCGGCGGTTTCTCTGAAAAAGAACTCGAAGACATAGCCGACCGTTCAAAACGTCTTGGGGCCGCTTCCCACGCTACCCTTGATGTTACAAAGGACTATTACGATAAGAGCATAAAATACATGGTCGCTGGCAATGTGCTTCGCAACGGCACATATCCTATCTCTGTTAGCTCCGAACGTATCTTCCAAGCTATAGCAACAATTGAATACGCCAAGAAACTCGGAGTAGACGCTATCGCTCACGGATCGACAGGAGCGGGCAATGACCAAGTCCGTTTTGACCTTACCTTCCAAATCCTTGCCCCGGAAATTGAAATTATAACTCCCACTCGAGATTTGACCTTGACACGTGATTATGAAATTGATTATCTGAAGAAGCATGGTTACGAGGCCGACTTCAAGAAGATGGAATACTCTATCAACAAAGGTCTATGGGGCACTTCAATCGGCGGCAAAGAAACGCTCCATTCCGAACAGACCCTTCCTGAACACGCATATCCTTCCCAAATCACAGCCACTGAACCCGAAAAGCTTACTATTTCTTTTAAGGAAGGTGAAATATCTGCTGTCAACGGGAAGGAATACGAAGATAAAATTGAGGCTATACGAGAAGTTGAACGCATCGGCTCCCGATTCGGAATAGGCCGCGATATGCACATTGGTGATACCATTATTGGCATCAAAGGTCGTGTAGGATTCGAGGCTGCAGGCCCGATACTCATTATCGCTGCCCATAAGATGCTTGAAAAGCACACTCTTACAAAGTGGCAACAGTATTGGAAAGACCAAGTGGGAACTTGGTATGGCATGTTCTTACACGAGGCGCAGTATCTCGAACCAGTTATGCGCGACATTGAGAAAATGCTTGAAAGCTCCCAGCGTAATGTCACAGGCACAGTTGAACTTATTCTCCGTCCCTATTCATATACACTCGTAGGAGTTGACTCCCCATTTGACTTGATGAAGACCGACTTCGGCGAATATGGTGAAGTTAATAAGGCTTGGACGGCCGACGATGTGAAAGGTTTCACTAAGATCCTCGGCAACCAGATGAAAATATATCACAACAACCAGGTCAAAAACGGAAAGTCAGAGTGAAAAAAGTTGGTATTATAGGGGGCGCCGGCTACACTGCCGGTGAACTCCTCCGCCTGCTCATCAATCATCCCGAAGTGAGCATTGAATTTGTACATTCCTCCAGCAACGCAGGTAAATCCATCGCAGATATCCATGGTGGTCTTTTGGGAGAAACTGACCTGGTTTTCTCTGATTCCCATCCTCTTGAAGATATTGATATCCTCTTCCTTTGTTCTGCTCACGGACAGAGCAAAAAGTTTTGGGAAGAAAATACTCGTCCTGCTGGTCTGAAAGTCATTGATCTTGCACAAGATTTTCGAGATGAGTCTCATGGATATGTCTATGGGTTGCCCGAACTACAATTTGATAAGATAACAGCGGCTGATTCAATTGCTAATCCAGGTTGCTTTGCGACAGCACTTCAACTTTCTCTTCTTCCTCTCGCCAAGGCTCATCTTCTTCCTGAAGACGGAGACATCAACATCACAGCCCTGACCGGCTCGACCGGTGCTGGTGTTAAACCGGGAGCTACCACTCATTTCAGCTGGCGTAACGACAATATTTCTGTATACAAACCATTTACCCACCAGCATCTGATTGAGATCGGCGCTTCCCTGAAGAAACTTCAACCGGAGTACTCTTCGACAATAAACTTCGTGCCGATACGTGGCGATTTTCCACGAGGCATCTTTGCCGTGACTACTCTTGATTGCCCCCTCAGTGAAGAAGAAGCCGTAATTCTTTACAAAGATTTCTACAAAGATGCACCTTTCACAGTTGTCAGTGACAATCCTATAGATCTCAAACAGGCAGTAAATACTAACAAGGCTATCCTCCATGTGGAGAAACATGGTAAAAAGCTTCTTATTACGTGTGCCATCGACAATTTGCTAAAAGGCGCTTCCGGCCAGGCATTGCAGAATATGAATATCATGCTCGGAATTGACCAGACCACCGGGCTTCGTCTAAAACCCTCAGCATTTTAAGAATATGAAGCTATTTGATGTTTATACACTTTATGATATAGAACCTGTAAAAGGTTCGGGCAATCATGTTTATACCGAAGATGGGAAAGAGTATCTGGATCTCTATGGTGGACACGCTGTAATATCAGTGGGACATTCTCATCCGAGATATGTAGAAGCTGTTGCTGATCAGGTGGCAAAACTTGGTTTTTACTCCAATTCAGTAATCAACTCCCTTCAGAATCAATTGGCTGATCAACTTGGGAAGCTATCGGGCTACGACGATTATTCTCTCTTCTTGTGCAATTCAGGAGCAGAAGCCAACGAAAATGCCATGAAATTAGCTTCGTTCGCAACCGACAGAAGCAAAATTCTCGCTTTCAGCCATGCTTTTCACGGACGCACCTCCGGTGCGGTAGCTGCCACTGATAATACTGCTATTCAAGCTCCATTTAATAAGACTGATAATGTAGATTTTGTTCCCCTCAATGATTTTGAAGCAATAGAAAAAGCTCTTTCAACAAAAGAATATGCTGCTGTAATTATCGAAGGTATACAAGGAGTAGCAGGAATCTACGAACCAACCACAGAATTTATGCACGCTCTTGCTGAGGAATGCAAAAAAAACGGAACCCTGCTCATTCTCGATGAAATTCAGTCTGGATATGGACGTTCTGGAAAATTCTTCGCTCATCAGCATCATGGCATCAAGCCTGACATCATCACATGCGCAAAAGGCATTGCAAATGGATTTCCCATGGGAGCAGTTCTCATTTCTCCAGAAATAGAGGCAAAGAAAGGAATGCTCGGTACAACATTCGGAGGCAACCATCTTGCTTGTGCAGCTGCAATTGCGGTCCTTGATATAATGGAAGATGAGAAACTTATTGAAAACGCGGCCTCCACAGGTGAATACCTGATTGAAGAGCTAAAGAAGATTCCTCAGATAAAGGAAGTAAGAGGACGCGGGCTTATGATCGGTTTTGAAGTCGAGGGATTTACGGGATCTGAATTGCGCAAAAAGCTTCTTTTCGACCATCATATCTTCACAGGGGGAGCTGGAAAGATGACAGTCAGACTCCTTCCAGCTTTAAATCTATCAAAAAAGGATGCGGAAATCTTCATTAAAGAACTGAAAAAGGCCATAAAGACAAGTTGACATGTTGTCATATTGACAATATGTAAGATTTTCAGGTAAATGATAAATTTGATATTGAAATGAAAAAATTCACTTGCGTACAAGATATTGGCCCGCTTGACAAGGCTCTCGCCGAAGCTGCCCTCATAAAAAAAGACAAATTCGCTTTCACTGGTCTTGGAAGAAATAAGACTCTTCTTATGATTTTCTTCAATTCTTCTCTAAGAACACGTCTTTCCACGCAGAAGGCAGCTATGAATCTCGGCATGAATGTCATAGTACTTGACGTAAACCAGGGTGCATGGAAACTTGAGACTGAACGTGGAGTCATAATGGATGGAGACAAAGCAGAACATCTTCTCGAAGCAATCCCTGTAATGGGTTGCTATTGCGATATTATAGGTGTACGATCTTTTGCCGGTCTCACAAATAAAAAAGATGATTATGAGGAAAAAGTAATTTCCCAATTCATCAAATATTCCGGCAAACCTGTTTTCAGCATGGAGGCTGCCACAAGGCATCCTCTCCAAAGTTTTGCAGACTTAATCACGATCGAGGAATATAAGACTAAAGAACGCCCCAAGGTTGTGATGACATGGGCACCTCATCCAAGGGCTCTACCACAGGCCGTTCCGAATTCTTTCGCTGAATGGATGATAGCCGCTGACTATGATTTTGTAATCACTCAACCTCACGGATACGAGCTTGACCCGGCTTTTACACAGGGAGCAAAGATAGAATGCGACCAACGGAAAGCTTTCGAAGGTGCAGATTTCATATATGCTAAGAACTGGTCGGCATACACTGATCCCAATTATGGGAAAGTACTCTCAACCGACCGCGACTGGACTGTGGATGCAGAGAAAATGGCACTGACAAACAATGCTTTTTTCATGCATTGTCTCCCTGTCAGAAGGAATATGATAGTTACCGACGATGTTATCGAATCTGATAGAAGTATTGTGATTCCTGAAGCTGCCAACAGAGAGATATCAGCCCAAGTAGTCATTAAACGTCTTCTTGAGAGCTTAAATTCTTGATTGTATCTTATTAAGGCATAAGTCTAAGAGCATAGTCTTTATGAGAATATAAATTGTGCATTTTGCATTTTGCATTGATTTTAATGGATATAAAGAAAATAAACGTTGTGAAGATCGGCGGGAACGTAATTGATGATCCTGCCGCATTGGCAAATTTTGTCAAGCTTTTTTCATGTTTAGAAGGGCCAAAGATTCTCATTCACGGTGGAGGCAAAGAAGCCACTCGACTAAGTAAGGAAATGGGAATTGAGACTAATATGATTGAAGGTCGTCGTGTCACTGATAGAGCTACACTCGACATTGTAACTATGACTTATGCAGGACTAATCAACAAGAGAATCGTGGCCATGCTCCAGGCCGAAGGATGCAATGCTATTGGTTTTTCAGGAGCCGACGGCAACATTATTAAGGCCACTCGTCGTCCAGCAAATCCAATAGACTATGGATTCGTCGGAGACATAGACCCCAAGGATGTCAATGATTCTCTTATCAAAATCCTTCTCGAAGCTGAAGCAACTCCAGTGGTTTGCGCTATTTGTCATGATGGCAACGGCACTCTTCTCAACTGTAACGCAGACTCAGTAGCGTCAGCAGTTGCAATCGGATCGTCAAGAATAGCACCGACTATTCTCACTTACTGCTTTGAGAAGGCTGGTGTTCTCGCTAATGTAGATGATGAAGATTCGGTTATTCCAATCATCACAAAAGAGAATTTCATGAGTCTAAAGGAGGAAGGGGTCATTGCCAAAGGAATGATTCCCAAACTTACAAATGCACTCGAATCCGCCTCAAAAGGGGTCAAAGAAGTCAGAATCTGTAAGGCCGAGAGTCTCCTTTCCGATACCGGGACTGTCATCCGTTAGACTATTATTAAATACTAATGATTCCTGACTACGTTACTCTTCTACGACGACTGATTTCGACTCCTTCCTTCTCCAGAGAAGAGGATGCAACCGCAGACATCTGGGAAGAATGGCTAAAGGAGAAGGGTGCAGGTGATGTCAAAAGATATCACAATAACGTTTATGTGCTTTCTTCAATTTTTGATGCCACGAAACCTCTTCTGATGCTTAATTCGCACCATGACACAGTCCGTCCCTCTACTTCATACACTCGAGATCCTTTTAGTCCAGACATAGAAGGAGATAAGCTTTACGGCTTAGGCAGCAACGATGCCGGTGCCTCAGGAGTTGCTTTGGCTTCAACATTCCTTTCGCTTAAAGACAACGATTCATTACCAGTGAATTTACTGCTTGCTATCACCGCGGCAGAGGAAGTCATGGGGGAACTGGGTATGAGAGCATTTCTTCCTCATCTTGCAGAACAAGGGCTTACTCCAGACATGGTTCTTGTAGGAGAACCCACTGGGATGCAACCCGCTATAGCTGAACGAGGACTCCTTGTCCTTGACTGTGTAACAGAGGGAAAAGCTGGACATGCCGCACGAAATGAAGGAATAAATGCCCTTTATAGAGCATTGGAAGATATAGAATCCCTCAGAATCTTTTCTCCTGAAAAGACAAGCGATATTCTGGGACCAATCAAAGTTAGTGTGACCATGATTAATTGTGGAACGCAACACAATGTAGTCCCTGACAAGTGCTCCTACGTTGTCGATGTGCGCACTACCGATGCCTACACTAATGAGGAGACAGTGGAGTTATTGAGAGAAACTGTCAAATGGAGTCAGATAACACCAAGATCCACTCGCGTCCATGCTTCTGTCATCGACACATATCACCCTCTCGTCAAAGCTGCAACTTCGCTTGGGAAAACACCATTCATCTCTCCTACTACCTCTGACATGGCTCTCATGCACGGTATTCCTTCACTCAAAATGGGTCCGGGGGAATCCTCCAGATCTCATTCCGCAGATGAATTTGTTTGTCTGTCTGAAATATCAGATGGCATTGAAACTTATACAAAATTAATAACTTCTCTCAAACTCTGAATAGCTATGAAATTATGGAACAAGGGCTTCGAGCCAGACAAAGCAATAGAGAAATTCACTGTGGGACAAGACCGTGAACTTGACCTTCGACTCGCAAAATATGACGTACAAGGCTCGATGGCACACATCAGAATGCTTCAGTCAATCGGTCTGCTGTCAAAGGAAGAACTTGAACTGCTCCTTCCTGCCCTTCAAGAAATTTTAGAAGAAATAGAAGGAGGGAAATTTACTATAGAGGAGGGTGTAGAGGATGTCCATTCACAAGTGGAATTCCTTCTTACCGAACGACTCGGGGACGTCGGCAAGAAAATTCATTCCGGCCGCTCGCGCAACGACCAAGTTCTTGTAGACCTGAAACTGTTTTTCCGCGACGAGTTAAAACATATTGCTGAGAGCATCAAACATCTTTTCGATAGACTAATCGAGCTATCTGAAAAGCATAAGGATAAACTTATGCCTGGTTATACCCATCTTCAGGTTGCAATGCCATCATCATTCGGATTATGGTTTGGTGCTTACGCTGAATCTTTTACTGATGACATGCAGATGATTACTGCAGCATACAATATCGCCAATCAGAATCCTCTGGGCTCGGCGGCAGGCTATGGAAGCTCATTCCCTCTTGACCGAGAAATGACATCTGAGTTGCTCCATTTCGCAAATCCACACTATAATGTAGTGGCGGCGCAAATGAGCAGAGGAAAGACGGAGAGAGCTGTGGCTGCGGCAATTGGAGCTATAGCATCGACACTTGGACACCTTGCCATGGATGTATGCCTGTGGATGTGCAACAATTTCGGTTTCGTATCTTTCCCCGATGAATTGACTACCGGATCGAGTATAATGCCCCACAAAAAAAATCCGGATGTCTTTGAGATAATGAGAGGAAAATGTAACAGACTTCAAGCTATCCAAAATGAAATAGCTCTTCTCTCAGCTAATCTGCCTTTGGGATATAACCGAGATCTTCAACTTTTAAAAGATATTCTCTTCCCGGCCACGTCTGAACTTATTGAGTGTCTTGACATGGCGACCTATATGCTCGGTGAAATACGCATCAAAGACAATATTCTTGATGATAATCGGTACGACTACATTTTTACTGTCGAAGATGTTAACCGCCTTGTCCTTGAAGGTATGCCATTCCGCGACGCATACAAGAAAATTGGTATGGATGTACAAAATGGGACATACCGACCGCATCGTGGAGTCAACCATACCCACCTTGGAAGTATAGGTAATCTTGCAAACGACCGCATAAATACTAAAATGGAGAACATAATGAAACAACTCGGTCTATGACCGAGTTGTCTCCAGATGTTGCTTTCATAATGTAAAGCATAAAAAATTAGTTATTTCTATCGTGGTGCAAATGTACAAAAAAAATCTGAAACAACCAAATATTTTATCAATAAAATCTTCTAT
>CAZWJO010000078.1:9827-14703 GCA_964634905.1 uncultured Sangeribacter sp. | reverse complement strand
CTTGCAGGGTGCACATCCGACGAGCCCTCGTCTAATAAATATAAGGCCAAGTGGCAAATGTCGGAGTATATAGAGTTGACAAGAAGCGATAAGGAAGCCATGGAAGGCATCAACGAATTCAGTCATCAGCTTATGACGAAGGCGAGTGAGATTGCTGGCGACGAGCAATTCAACGTCTCCCCCGTCAGTGTCTCGATCCTCCTCGGTATGTTGGCAAATGGAAGCGCTGGCGAACTTCAAGACCAGATAATGTCTGCCCTGAGATCAGATGATGTCTCGGCCCTTAACTCAGTGTTTGAGAAACTCATGCGCTATCTTCCTTATGACGAAAACGGTTCCAGTATTGCGATCGATAATAATTTCTGGGTTGCCAAACATAACAAGGTGTCCTCATCCTTTGCGTCAACAATGAGAGATGTATTCAATGCCGGAGTCGAGAAAGTGGATTTCAGCAAGGAATCGACGGTAAGCAAGATCAACAAATGGGTTTCCCAAAGCACTAACGGAAAAATCCCATCCGTTCTTGACAACAGCTGGGAATACTATAAAGAAATGGAGATGATCGGAGCGAGTACCGTGTATTTCAAGGGTGATTGGGAGCACTATTTCTATAGGGACAGCACTAAGCTCGAAACCTTCCATGCGACAAGAGAAGATATAAAGGTCCCGATGATGTATAATCACCTTGTGACGGATTTTGCCTACGATGACATGGTAGACGCAGTCTATCTGCCGTTTGAGGATTGTCACAACTATATGCATCTATACCTTCCAAAGGAAGGGATGAGCATCTCGCAACTCATAGAATATCTTACTCCCGCAAAGCAAGAGGAGCTTATAGCCAATTCCTCTGATTATAGAGTCACGATGACAATGCCATCTTTCCGAAATGAGTCAAAGATAACATTGGATCAACTGCTCAATGCGGTTGGAATCACGACATTGTCGGATGCGGACATGTCTCCAATGGGACTGGGAAATATCGGACTGAAAACACTTCAAAAAACTTCCATCAAGGTGGACGAGACAGGTGCGGAACTGGCGGTTGTGACAGAAGTCGAGGGAATGTGTACAGCTAATATAAACGATACTACGAGAGAAGTTATTATAGATTTCAACAGGCCCTTCCTATACATGATAAAGAATCCTGCCACTGATGCCATTCTGATTGCAGGCTCAGTGACCGACCCAAGATAACCCAACTCTTACTCAATCCTAACTTTAAAGCGGCGGAAGCCATCCTAAAGATGAGCTATCGCCGCTTTCCTTATCTTTTCGGAGTGAGGGTGACGAGCGGAACGAGCATCTCCTGAAGGGAAATGCCTCCGTGCTGGAATGTCCCGGTATAGTACTGCACATAGTAGTTGTAGTTGTTGGGGTAGGAGAAGAAGTCTTCGTTTGTCGCAAAGATATAGGTGCTCGACAGGTTGGGCGATGGAAGACCATATTTTTTCGGATCCTTTATCTCATATACCTGTTTCGGATTGTAGTTTAAATTCTTCCCTACCTTATAGCGGAGATTGGTATTGGTATTGCGGTCTCCGACCACCTTTATCGGATTGTCAACGCGAATTGTGCCATGGTCAGTAGTCAGGACTACTTTATATCCCAACTCTGCTATGCGGCGAAACATCTCTGCCGCTGAACTATGGCGAAACCATGACTCTGTTAGCGAACGATATGCGGCATCGCTATTAGCCAACTCTCTAATCATCTTAGACTCAGTACGGGCATGGCTCAGCATATCAATGAAGTTCATCACAATGACATTCAGCGGAATATCCTTGATAGAATTTAACTTGGTCAAAAACTTCTCGCATGCCTGCGAATCATTAAGTTTCGTGTAAGTGAATCTATCCTTCCTACGATAACGCTCAAGCATTGTCGCAATCAGCTCCTCTTCATGATTGTTCAGACCCTCATCCTCATCTTCCTCTACCCATAAATCAGGAAACATCTCCTTTATCTTTAATGGCATCAGCCCGGAGAAGATGGCATTTCGCGCATATTGTGTAGAAGTAGGAAGTATAGTGGTGTACATATCCTCATTCACATTGAAAAACTCCGAAAGCAATGGTTGCACCGACCTCCACTGATCAAGACGGAAATTATCGATGAGAATGAAGCATACCTTCTCCCCTGCATCAAGAAGAGGGAAAATACGGCGGCTGAAAATATCCGGACTCATCAGATGATGGCGCTCCGACGTGATCCACGATTCATAATTCCGCTTCACAAACTTCGCGAAATTGGAATTGGCATCACGCTTTTGCATCAGAAGCATCTCATCCATATTGCTTTCCGAATCAGAAAGTTTCATCTCCCAATAGACGAGTTGCCGATAGCAATCCATCCAGTCAGAAAGTGAAGAGGCTGAATTAATGTCGGATGAAATCTTCTGGAATTCATGCATATATCCGGTAGAAGTCTGTTCTGCTATTATCTTGGCACTATGCAGGTTTTTCTTGATGGAAAGAAGAATCTGCATAGGATTCACAGGCTTGATAAGATAGTCGGTTATCTTATTGCCGATAGCCTGATTCATAATATTCTCCTCTTCCGACTTCGTGATCATAATGACTGGCACATCCGGGTGCGACTGATTGATGCGCTGCAATGTCTCCAGTCCGGAAAGTCCCGGCATGTTTTCATCGAGCAATACGAGCGAGATATTGTCTGAATCGAGTGTGTCAAGGGCATCCTGACCGTTGCTGACAGTCACGATTTCATATCCTTTTGTCTTTAAAAACATTATGTGGGGCTTAAGGAGATCTATCTCATCGTCTGCCCAGAGTATTTTTGTCATAGTCTTGGAGGGTATTGGTTTCAGGGATCAGGTTTCAGGAGTCTCAGAGGGCTCACCATGCTCAGAGATCTCAGAGGGCTCGGAGTTCTCTGGGTTTTCAGAGTTCTCTGAAGGCTCGAATAGCTCGGGGATTTCAGAGTTTTCAGAGGGCTCATTAGGCTCGGAGATCTCAGAGGGATCAGAGTTTTCAGAAGACTCGGATTCATCTGGGATTTCAGATGGGTCTGACTCTTCCGACTCTCCTGACTCTTCCGACTCTCCTTCCATGGCAGTTTCCACGGCTTCTTCCGCCATTGCATTCTCTTCGAAGCGGAAGTACTCTTCAAAAGAACGCCCTTCCTTAAGCAGAAGTTCAAAGTTATACTTCGATATCATGATCGGACGCACACCTTCCGGAAGCTGGAAGTCTCGGTTTACCATAACTTTACGGTAGTTTTCCAACTCTCGCAAATTCGTGAATCCTTTTATCACCAGAATACCGACATTGTCAAAACTCATCGGTTCCAGGTCAAAATCCTTAACGACAAAACTTGAGAAGTTGAACCTCGCCACATCATACAGCAGCAAGTTGCCGTTGATCTCATCCCTTGGATAAGCCAATACGAAATACTGCGGAGCGTTCGGATCTCTTTCGAAGTTAGCTGGCTGACCGTCAGAATCCAATGGCGTGTCGGAAGATGAAAGCCTGATATCCCAGATCATTCCTCGTGTGTTGGTAGAGCCTGAATTAGGTATGCGACCCTCGTTGATACCTTTAAGCATCGCTCCGGCCACATCTGTCATGTCCGTATCCGGCCACTTCTTCAGCAATTCCGTAAGTCTTTCCTTAAACTGGTCATAGTCTCCCTCCGTAAGATAGGAGAGGGCATCAATGAAGACAAACTTCGGCATGATGGCAGAGAGAGGATATTCTGCCTCCATCTTCTGTGTGATGGCATGTACTTCGGCATTCTTGTCGGCAAGATAATCGGCGTATGCTTGGGCATACATCTGTTGCTCCACGGCATGCATCTGTTTGAGACGCTCGAAATAGTCAGGGTCTTCCATCGCCTTTCCGTAAGGACTGTCGGGGAAGTCAGCTAATATTTTGTTTCTCCAAAGTTCCATTCCCTTAGTGTCACCACTTCGGGCTGCCATTAGATACATGTTATAGTAAATGTCAAGGCGATATACATTGTCGGGATAGTCATTTAGAAGCTTGTCGAATTCCTCTGTAGCTGCTTTGAAATCTTCAAGTTTATCTTTCAAAATGATACCCATATTGTAAAGACCTTCTTGGATCACATCGCCGGCTGTCGCTTTCTCCTCTTCGGTCAAAGGCAACTGCGCGAGATAGTATTCAGGATAATGCGGGTCAGTAGCCGGGTCCACTTCACCATCCTTGCCCTCCGTTTTCCCTTCACCATCAGCTCCGTTCTCCGCTTCTTCATTTTCGGATCCCTCATCTTCGGATGTTGGCTCATCTTCAAAAGCAAATGAAGTCTTGTTGCGACGTCGCCAGTCGTCCTCGAGTTTACGTGCACCCCAACGGCGTTGGAACTCAGTTTTTCCTGCGGATTTTGTGGTGTTGTTGTAGAAATACCACGATTTATCGGCGTTGAATTGCATGCCTGTGGCTCCCCCCTGCTGGTCGATTGGGGAGTTGCCTTGCGGACGGTTTGCCATAGCTTCTTCCCGGGCAGCCGCCTCCGCTTCCTCTTTTTCTCGTTGCTTAAGCTTCTTCACTTCTTCGTCTGCCCATTCCTGACGTTTCTCCTCCGGGAGGTCAGCAATAGTGAGCAAAGAGTCCTGGAGCTCAACATTTCCGGCATAGACAGCAAGTTGGTCGAGCACGTCCGATCTTTTGGCGATCTGCTTATAATCGGGATAGGTCTTGGGAATCTGAGGGAGAGCCTCGGAATAGCAAGGCTGAGCTTTTGTATATTCTCTCTCATCAAAATAGATAGCACCGAGAGCCAGGTTGGCAAAAGCTTTGTCGACTCCATCGCGTGTGGATTTCTCTACAGCGAGTCGATAGTTTTCCTTGGCTTGCGCAGTGTCTTTCCTTGAAAGATATAGATTCCCTATTGC
>CAZWJO010000078.1:7912-9727 GCA_964634905.1 uncultured Sangeribacter sp. | reverse complement strand
AGTTTTCCTTGGCTTGCGCAGTGTCTTTCCTTGAAAGATATAGATTCCCTATTGCATAGTATATCTGGTCGAGAAATTCATTGTTGCGCTGGTATCGGGTCATTGCTTTCAGGGCAGCCACTTCCCTCGATATGTCTGCTCCACGATACACCTCACTCTGCTTGATTCTTGCATTAAACTTCAGACGATAAGGAGTAGAGACTCCACTCCCGGCTTTTTTGAAAGCTTCGTAAGCTTCATCGTCCTTCCCAGCTTGACGACATGCCTGACCGAGAAGAAAATAAAGCCTATGCTTCTGCACTCCACTTGACCCTCGTGCCGCTTCGCGCAGGAATGGAATGGCTTCCGAATAGCGTCCGGCTTTCAGTAAATATGATGCCTCCACAAGTTCATAGAGATGCCAAAGACTTTTACTCGTCAAGTCCTTATCTTTGATTTTTATAAGGATATTCTCAGCCTCATACGTCCAGTCGAGGGCTGCATAGCATCTTGCCTGCCAAAGCAAAGCCTCTGTTACGACATCCGGCAGCCACACAAAATGGCGTGAGATATACATAAATGTTGCGGCAGCTCCCATGAAGTCGCCGTTGAAATACTGGCCTTTGCCGAGCATCAGCCACGCATTGTGAAGGAACGGGTTGAACTCATCTCGTGCGCGAAAAGCCTTCTCTTTAGCTGAGCCTGACTTCTTAGGTGGTTTTTTCTTTATAGAATGGAGCTGGATAGCCTTCTGCATCTTCTCGATGGTGCGCTTGAAGTCTCCTTTGGGCTTGGGCATAGTCTCGTCAGCACGTGCATCGGCAGGATGGGTGAGGAGGAGTCGTGTAAAGTCGTCTTCATATTCATCCTCCATCGTCTTCAGTGTCTCCTTATAATGCTCATTGCCATTGAAATAGACATTATAGCGTGTGGAAAATGCCTGCCAATTCCTTGAAATGGCAGTATTCTTCTTTGTCCCACACCCCGCAAGGAGCATCATCAGCGCGACCAGAAGACTAAAACTAATATAACCTTTTAACCCCATAACCTCTTAACCCTCCTCTTTTGCTTGCAAAAGTGGAATTTTACAAATGTATTCAGCTGCGATTTTTGAGGCATCGGTTGTCCCGAGACGTTTCTTCATATTCCGGTAGCCTGACAGCTGCCAATCTCTTTGAGGAGAAGGTTGGAGCAATGGCCCAAGTGCCCTGGCTATCCTCTCGGATGTGCAGTTATGAAGCAGAAGTTCAGTTACGATATTATTCCCGACAATCAGATTAGGAAGAGAAACATATTTCACCTTTAATATCTTCTTCATTATTTCGTATGTGAACCTTGATCCATTTCCCCGATAGCATACCACCTGCGGAGTCCCTATGACAGCCGTCTCCAATGTGGCAGTGCCCGAAGTTACGATGGCAGCAGCAGAATATTTGAGCAATGTATGGGTAGCTCCGAATGCCAGCTGCAAGCCGGTGTCTTGGGCTATAGAGCGATAGAACTTCTCAGGCACGGAAGGGGCTGCCGCTATGATATATTGATATTCAGGGAATTTCTTAGCCGCTTCAATCATCAACGGAAGATTATTACGGATTTCAGCTCTTCTTGAGCCAGGGAGAATTGCGATGATAGGGCGACTATCGGAGATGCCCTGGCGGTCAAGAAAGTGCTTTCTGGGAGGGATGTGTCCTAATGATTCTTCCACTTCCTTCACAGTTGGATTCCCCACATAGCGCACATCCATACCATGCTTCTTGAAGTAGGCTGTCTCAAAAGGGAGAATGCTGTAGAGATTAGTAAGATATTTCTTTAGCTTAGGTATTCGCCATTCTTTCC
>CAZWJO010000078.1:0-7812 GCA_964634905.1 uncultured Sangeribacter sp. | reverse complement strand
ATGCTGTAGAGATTAGTAAGATATTTCTTTAGCTTAGGTATTCGCCATTCTTTCCACGCCCATACCTTTGGAGCGATCACCCAGTCTACGCGGATTCCAATTTTATGTGCGTATGCAGCAAGTTTGAGATTAAACGATGGATAGTCTACAAGCACAAGCACATCCGGATTATATTCCTTCAATACGGCCTTCGCTCGTTTGAGATTGGAAAGCACCATTGGCAAGGATTTTATCACCTCGGTAAATCCCATCACATTCATCTTTTCGATATGTATCTCAGGCTCGTGTCCTGCCACTTGTGACATAAGATCACCGCCAAGAAACCGGAAGTCGGCCTCTTTATCATTCGCCTTTATCTCTTTCATCAGCCGCGAAGCGTGTAGGTCGCCCGACGATTCTCCAGCCACTATCATATATTTCATAAATCACACATTTCTCATTCCCATCTTAACCATATAACCTTTTAATCCCATAACCCTCGACTTTCGCTTGCGAAAGTCGAATATATAATAAATACGTTATTTTTGACGTTTTTCGTATATGAAAACAATGCGAATACTCTTTTTTTTCTTTATATCCTTCCTTGCCTCGGCCTTTTGGACCGGGTGTATTTCTGATGACTTTACGGATTCACCCTCCGATTTTCTTTCTTTTTCTACCGACACTCTAAGATTTGATACTGTTTTTACGGATATCGGAACCCCTACGGCGCGTCTTAAAGTCTTCAATAAAGCATCAAAGTCGATTAATATTTCAAGCATCAGGATGAGGAATGATGACGGCGTGTTCTCGATGAATGTCGATGGCGTGTCTGGAAAAGAATTTGAGAATGTTGAAATCCGTGCCAACGATTCGATTTTTGTATTCGTAGAATGCTTTATCAATCAAAATGATGATCCACGCCCCTTCAAAGTGGAAGGAATGATGGATTTCTTGACCAATGGGGTGACTCAGACGGTCACTCTCGAAGCTTACGGCCAGAATGTTAGGCGTCTTCGTGGGGTGACTTTAGATTCTGACGTCACTTTCACTGATGAAGTGCCATACGTGGTATTTGATACTTTGCGGGTTGCCAAAGGAGCGACTTTAACTCTGAATCCCGGTACCAGGCTCCTTTTCCACGACAAGGGGACACTCCAGATAGATGGATGTCTGCTTGCTCTTGGGGAGTTGGGGAAATTTATTGAAATGAGAGGTGATAGACTCGATAATGTGCTTCCTGATACTGGCTACGAGATACTCGCAGGCCAATGGCAAGGCGTGAGGTTCGGTCCGGAATCCTTTGGCAACCGTATGGAATACGTTGAAATGCAATCTTCAGTTCACGGCGTTGTAGTTGATAGCTGCGGTGTAATTGACCGAAATAAACTGACAATCGTCAATTCATGGCTCCATAATTCTCAAGGCAATGTGCTGAGGTCGGAGCATGCTTGGGTAGACGCCTACGGCTGTTGCTTTTCTGATGCCGGGGAAGCCACTGTTTATCTACGTGGTGGTGTACACGATTTTGTACAATGCACGATGGCTAACTATTATCTCTTCGCAATCTCACCGGAGTCTATTTTAACTCTATCGCATCTTTCATGGGAAGACAGTTCCGGCATCTCGAATCCATTAATAAAAGCAAACTTCAACAATTGCATCATCTATGGAATGACTTCTCCGATCACTCCCGGGGATCTTGCTGGTACGGATGTCTATCTGCGAAATGTCCTTCTTGGAGTAGGAGGGTCAGACGATGATCATTTCATCTCATGCCTGTGGAATGAAGACCCGTTATTTGAAACCGTACGCAATGATTATTACTTCAATTATCGACTTAAAGAAGATTCTCCGGCAATAAGTGCCGGGAATCCCGATTATGTTACTCCTCAATGCCTCATAGATATGGATGGAATAAACCGCCTCGAATGGGGCAATCCGACACTCGGGGCATACGCTCGTTAATATTCGGAGAAAAGTGTCGGTCTGATAAGGATTCCGAAGCGCAATCTATTGTGGAATTGATTGTAAGCCAACAGGCCTTCCCCATATCCATTGTAGAAGTCAAAGAAGAGATATTGGTTTGATTCCTTGTGGATGCGCCATCCTAATTGAATGTTAGTGTTCCAATTCATATTCCATCCTTGTCGTTTTACAAATGTTGATGCAAAAGTCCATCGGCGGTCTTTAGAATTCAATTGGAAGCCCATCTGGAATATTCCGCTATATTTCAGAATGTCCTTATTGTTCATTCCGTCTACAATCGGATACCAATATTTTGCATGCACTGAAAGCCATTCGGTGACAAATGCACTGCCTGCCAGCGACACTTTATTCCATGATCGGGAGGCTTCTCCATCTTTACCATTGCTCTCATGCTCTAAAATGAGGGTCATTTTGCCGCAATACCTGTCTTTGATGAAAAATGGTTTGCTCCATCCTATACCGGGATTGAAATTGAGATCGCTCATTGGCATTGAGTTTTGGAATACTTCCCAGAATACTTTTTCGGTAAAGAATAGATATAAGTATGTTCCCCATGGCAAAGTGGCATTTGTTAGGCGCTGCGAGATAGAAATCTGAAATTTTATGCCTGAATTATATGCATTGGGTTTGTGAAAAGGATCTGTGCCCAATGCAAAATAATTGTCTTTATACAGCCCGAAGAATGGCCCTATATCCATCGCTTTTTTGATGGAATCTGTATTTTCGGTCACTCCTTGAGGCACAAGAATCTGAGCTTCTGCCCTTTGGGAGCAGAAAATCACTATAATGATGGCAGCTAATGAAATAAGAAATGGGTAACGGTTAGGTCTCATACTGTAAAAAATCAGGATGGTGATCGCTTTTGAATGTAATATGTATGCAACCATCCACCCTGCAAATCTAAAGTTTACAGGATGGATGTATTATTTCATGAGAATCATAAGATTCTCAATTTGATTAATTGAGTTCACCGTTTTCAGCGGCTTTTACCATGTCTTCAGAAGGATAGATGTAGATTTCTACGCGGCGGTTTTGTGCGCGTCCTGCCTCTGTGTCGTTGCTTGCAACATAATCTTGCATAGGATAACCCTTTGCTTCGATGCGGTCGCCTGCAATTCCCTGGCCTTCAAGATATACCTTTACAGCATTTGCGCGTGCGTCGGCCACTTTGGTATTTGCTGCCATGGTGCCTGTGTCGTCAGTGTATCCTCCGATTGCTACATCAGTAAGTGGATTCTGCTTCAGTGACTGAGCAAATGCAGTTAGTTCGTCTTGTGCAGCAGGTTGTATATTCGACTTTCCGGTCGCAAAAAGAATTCCTCCGGGGAATGTAACCTTTATGGCCTGTACACCCTCCACTTCAGTCTTCTCTACAGTTGCAGTCTTGAGCTCTTCCTCAAGTTTCTTCTGCTGATTGTCCATGTGCTTGCCGATGATAGCGCCCACTGCAGTGCCGACAGCTGCTCCTACTCCTGCGCCGATTCCAGCTCCTTTACCTTTACCTATCAGAGCTCCTATGCCGGCTCCAAGGGCTGCGCCACCCCCGCCGCCAATGGCTGCTCCTTTACCTAAGTTTGTCGTATTGCATCCTGCCACGAGCATGAGCACTGCAAGAAATACACAAGATAATGCTTTGATTTTCATTGTCTTTTCTGTCTTTTTTGATTATGTTTGATGTCTCTATAGTTCTGTCCCGAATCTTATTTTATTAACATTCGGAGAATTTTTGTGGTATATCTTTATAACAATAAAATTTTGTGATTGTTTATAAATATGAATCCACTATAAATATTAGAAGAAGAAATGAGTGATAATACGAATGTGATAGCAGCAAAAGATCCCTCTGACGAAAGATTGATAGAGCTTTCATCGGCCCCAATTGGTAAGATTCTTTTAAAATATAGTCTTCCCGCCGTAATAGGAACGGTGGTGATGGCGCTATACAATATAATAGACTCCATTGTGATCGGGCATGCCATTGATGATCCAAATGTAGTGGCTGGTATAGCTGTGACTTTCCCTGTGCAGAATCTTGGTACTGCCTTTGGCATGCTGATCGGAGCCGGTGCCGCTACTCGGATCTCTATTGTCCTCGGACAAAAAGACCATCATCGGGCTGCAGTCATACTTGGCAACTCAGTTCAACTCACCATCCTCATCGGTGTGTTATATACTACGGCCTTCGCCATTTTCCTCGAACCTCTGCTGAAACTTTTTGGCGCTTCCGAAGCAAGTATGCCATACGCTAAGGAGTTTCTCACATGGGTGCTACCCGGTATGGTGTTGATGAATCTTACCTTCAGCTACAATAATGTCATGCGTGCGTCGGGATATCCGGGGAAGGCAATGTGGACCAATATGATTGGCGCCGGGCTTAACTCAATCTTGGCTCCACTTTTCCTATTCGGCTTCAAGTGGGGAATCAAGGGCGCTGCTATAGCGACCGATATTTCTATGGTAGTGACTGCTTTATTCGTAATGTCGCATTTCTTCAAGAAGTCAAGTACGCTTCATTTTGAGAGGGGCACTTTCAAATTCGATTGGCGGATCATCACTTCGATTCTTTATATCGGTATGTCTCCTTTCCTCATTAATATTGCAGGTAGCTGCATTAATGCTGTGGTCAATACATCCCTCCTTAAGTACGGTGGTGATGATGCTATTGCAGCAGTGGTGGTGTTCAATCGTTTTGTAACGATTTTTGTATTCGTTGTCATCGGTATCTGTCAAGGTATGCAGCCGATATTGGGTTATAACTATGGTTCGGGAAAATACGACCGGCTATTCCGCACTCTGAAACTTGCTGCACTCACTTCCGTCTGCTTTACAACCTTAGGCTCAATAATCGGAGCTACCAATGCGGAGATGATCGCAAAGCTCTTCATGCAAGATCCTGATCAAATAAAATGTGCTGTCAATTGTCTCCATATAACTACGGTGGGTTTTTGGATGGTTGGTTTTCAAATTGTCTCTACCAACTATTTCCAGTCGCTTGGAATGGCTACGAAGTCTATTTTCCTCTCCTTGACGCGTCAGGTGATTTTCATGATTCCGGCTTTGCTTATAGTTCCTCCTATCTATGGGCTTAACGGAGTCTGGGCTTGCTTCCCAATCGGAGACTTTCTCTCCACTATTGTAGCCGGCTTCATGCTCGCATACCAGATCAAACACCTGAAAAGAACCAAAATCTCTCCTGTCCAAGCAAGTTGATGAGCTATGAAAGACAGTACATATCATTTGATATTAGATTATTTTAAAAAGATCACAGAAGGCACGAAATGGGACGGTCATCTTTACGCCGTAGGTGGCTGTGTGCGTGATGAAATTCTTGGTGCTCCGATTCATGACGTTGACATTGCTGTCGACATTCCGAATGGTGGTGTCAACTTTGCAATGTGGCTCATGCATCGTATGTATTTGGTAGAAATGCCAACGCTATTCCGTAAGTTTGGAACTGCAAAACTTCGTCTCCGTAAGTTCCCTGATGAAGAGATTGAGGTAGTGCAGACAAGAGCTGAGAAATATACTGATAAGACGAGCCGTTGCCCTGAGGTGGTCAGTGGATCGATTGAGGAAGACTGTTTCCGTCGCGACTTTACTGTGAATACTCTTTACCGAAACATAAAGACAGGAGAGATTCTCGATATGACCGGATGCGGTATTCATGATATCAAGGAAGGTATAATCCGTACTCCACTTGATCCATACGAGACTTTCGACGATGATCCTGTCCGCATATTGCGTTGTCTGCGTTTTGCAGCTCGGTTTGGTTGGAAGATTGACGAGGCTACCATGAAAGCGTTGAAAGAGAGTGTAGAAAGGCTTGCAATTGTCTCGCGTGAGCGGTGGAGCGCGGAGTTCCGTAAGATGCTCTTTGGAAAGAATGTGAAGGATTCCCTTGGAAATCTCATTGAAATCGGAGGCTTGAAGTTTATGAATCAGTTGATGCGTGAGATGTCGGAGTGTATTCCCGAGCCGGGAGATAAGTCTTTACTTGAAATGGCTATTGAATCTGTGGCTAAACTTGAGGAAGAGGGCATAGAGGATGAGGCCCAGCGCTTAGCCGCTTTCTTCGGTAATATAGGAATGCTTCGCACTGCAGTGCGTGACAAATCGGGTAAAATGCGCTATCCTCGCCATGAGCATGTAGGTGGCTTGATGGCAGCTCGGCTTCTAAAGCACATGGGTGTAGACAAGAATTTAGCTGAAGATGTGAAGCACATAATTCAAGGCAGAGACGAGGCAAGGGTGAAGAGAGAACGCCAGCAAAAACAGCAAGCTCACAGAGAGAATCAGCAACATCAACAAGACGAAAAAGCCGCCCGTAAACGTGAACGAGCAGCCCGTCATCGTGCCATGCTCGAACGCCATCGCCGCCATGCCCGACGCAAAAAACGATCAACGATTAACGATTAACGATAATGTCACTAAAATAAGATCCAGAATATTCATTCTGAGACTTTTTCAGTGGCAAACTAAGTAATAGAGCATGCTCCGCATGCGTCCAAGAGCTTCCATAAGAATCTAAATTTAATTACATTCCGATTATCGATCACCTCGAGGCTAAATGTTCAGCCCGATACCAGTCGGCAGGAGTGTCAAGGTCAACAGACCTGTCTGCTGGCATGATATATGGCCGTCTGACGGGAAACTCCGACATTGGCATGCGGCGCAGTGAATTAGCATCCATCACATATACAGCTCCATTATATTCCCACACCTTGGGAGCATCCTGTCGCCGGGTATAATGCCCATCTCCCTTGCTGATATGGAGATTCCCATGCTCGTCAGTCTCAAAAGCATTATAGTAAGGATTAGTAGCAGCCTCGCATACGCTCACCACCATATCAATGCCCGGCTTCCATGCCGCTATAGCTCCCCTGATATCTTCGGCACGCCGTAGGGGAGAGGTAGTCTGAAGAAGAACGACACGTTCATAATCAACGCCATGCTCCAGATACCATTCCAAGGCATGAAGTATAACTCCGTATGTTCCCGCATTGTCAGTGGCAAGACTCTCCGGACGCATAAATGGCACTTTGAGCCCATAATCCTCCACTACCTTCCGTATCTCTTCCGAATCCGTACTAACACAGATATCAGCATCCTCAGCCCCGGAAGCCCGCGCCTGATCAATGGTATGGCAAATCAAAGGCTTCTCAAGAAAATCCTTGATATTCTTCCCCGGAATCCCCTTGCTTCCACCCCGCGCCGGAATCAAATATAATGTCTTCATTGCTTTCTGTTATCGTTTGATGCAAAAATAAGTATAATTTTTCGAATATGCAAATATAAAAAAAGGACGCATGGGATGGCATGCGTCCGTAATTTGTATGAATGATATATACTGTCGCGAACTCCCCGTAATGTCTCCCTCATTCATGCGACGCGGAGCGCAGCCAGCGAGCCTCTGCGCTCTTTGCTATCTACAAAAGCATAATAGTAGGGCTGCCTTTGCGCCTTTGCGTGAGACCTCTCAGCGAGCCCTCTGCTCCTTTGCGCGATAAATTCGTTTCAGAGCATAACCGATAAAAATATCCGAAGTTACATCCGAAACGTGAGTAAATGATTATCTTTTCAAAAAATCTTTGATTGCTCCAACCATGACTCCCGGTGTATCCGCCTGAAAATATGGATTAGATTTTTTTGCGGAGATTCCCTTAATCATCGGAGTGGTGATGACAGAAAGGCCCATCATTACAGCTCCTCTTGTAGCGTCACAATGTATCACACTCATAGCTCTTTCCCTTCCATTTTGGCGGTTGCCTACATCGAGCGTTGGCACACCCAATGACGCCACTTCCACAATTCCGCTCGAACTGTTACCAATCACTCCTTCCGACA
>CAZWJO010000077.1:0-14836 GCA_964634905.1 uncultured Sangeribacter sp. | reverse complement strand
GACCCCGAGATTACAAATCACGTGCTCTGGCCAACTGAGCTAAAGAGGCATTTTTTATTGATTTCAAGACTCTTTTTTGCCCTTTCGTGGCGTTCAATCCCGAAACCGAGTGCAAAGTTACAACTTTTTTTTTATCCCACCAAATTTTTTAGTAAAAAAAAGCATACGGACTTCAATTTTTTTTCATCCGTATGCTTCGGATTACATTTATTTTTAACTTTTGTTACTAATTATCAATAGAATAAACCAATTATTCCACTGTCACCGATTTCGCAAGGTTTCTGGGCATATCTACATCCTTGCCCTTGTTGATCGCTATATAATACGACAGCAACTGCAATGGGATGCTCGTGATAATCGGTGTCAAACATTCCGGCACCGCTGGTACTTCTATCACATGGTCTGCGATATTCTTAATCTCATTATCACCTTCCGTGACGATGGCAATGACACTTCCATTGCGCGCCTTGACCTGCTGAACATTGTTGACGATCTTCTCATACAAATGATCGTTGGGTGCAATAATGACTGTCGGCATCTCCGCATCAATAAGTGCGATCGGTCCATGCTTCATCTCCGCAGCAGGATATCCTTCTGCATGGATATATGATATTTCCTTGAGCTTTAAAGCCCCTTCAAGCGCAACCGGATAGCTGTAGCCTCTCCCAAGATATAGGAAGTTGTGAGCGTATGTGAATATGAGCGACAGACGCTCTATCTGGTCGTTGAGTTCAAGTGTCTGCTTGACGTATTCCGGAATCTTGAGGATCTCTTCGCCTATCTTTATTAACTCTTCCTTGGGCTTGGTTCCCCTCAGCTCGGCTATCGCCATCGCCAAAAGAGTCAACACCATCACTTGCCCTGTAAATGCTTTCGTGGAAGCGACTCCAATCTCCGGACCCACATGAATATAGGTGCCGGAATCTGTGTTTCTCGGAATTGAGCTGCCCACTACATTGCTAATGCCATATACGTATGCCCCGGCTTCTCGTGCAATTTGAATGGCTGCAAGAGTATCTGCTGTCTCCCCGCTTTGTGAGACGGCGATCACAATGTCATGCTCATCTATCACCGGGTTGCTATAGCGAAACTCACTTGCATATTCCACTTGAACCGGAATCCTGCACATATCTTGGATCAAATATCTCCCAATGAGTGAGGCATGCCATGATGTGCCGCAAGCCACTATTATGATTCTTTTGGCATTCAGGAATTTTTCCCTGCTGTCTAATATGCCGCTTACTATGATATTCTTCCCGCCATCTACTACTCTGCCTCTGATGCAGTCGCGAAGCGTTATCGGTTGCTCGAAAATCTCTTTGAGCATAAAATGCGGATATCCCCCTTTCTCAAGCTGAGAAATTGAGAATTCAAGGGTCTTGACATCCACACTCGTCTCCTCATTGTTCAAATTGATCAATTTCAGTGGCTCGGTCTTAGAGACGATGGCTATCTCATTATCTTTTACGTAGACAACATCTTTGGTGTATTCCACAATAGGAGTGGCATCCGATGCAAGGAACATTTCGCCCTCACCTATTCCAATCACAAGTGGCGAACTTTTCCGCGCGGCTATTATTGTGTCGGGATGATTCTTTTCAATTACGGCAATAGCATACGCGCCGACCACTTGCCTTAAAGCCTCCTTGACAGCCTCAAGGAGCGAACAATCGTTGTGAGTCCTGATATATTCTATAAGTTGTACAAGCACTTCTGTGTCGGTTTCCGACTGAAATTTGCATCCATTCTGTATAAGTGCATCTTTCAAAACCTTATAGTTCTCAATTGTACCATTGTGAACAAGCGCAATTTCTTCATCTTCGCTGAAATGAGGATGTGCATTTCGGTCCGAAGGCTCCCCATGAGTGGCCCATCGTGTATGAGCTATACCTGTGCCGCCAGCTGTATCCTTATCGCGGCAGTAATCTTCAAGATTTGAAACTTTACCGCGTGACTTATAGACGTTCAATTTCCCGGTGGGGCTCACAAGTGCAACCCCTGCGCTGTCATACCCTCTGTATTCCAGACGGTGTAATCCTTTGATAAGAATATCATAAGCGTTTCTATCGCCTACATATCCTACTATTCCACACATATTCGTAAGTTTTAGAAGTTTCTGTTTTCAAAATGGAGAACACTCTCGATATTGCGATGGAATCTCTCTGGCTTATTAACGTAGATTCCAACAAGATTATTATATTAATTATAAAGATATTTCTATCTTTTTAGTCATTGATCGATAGAGTCGTAGCGATGAGCCACTAAATACTCCCAGGCTGCATCATGGTCGTTTGGAACGACGCCATCAAGGATCGCATCTTTGACCATCTGCTTCAATCTTGAAATCTCTTGCGAAGGAGGTATTCCCAGACGCTCCATGATTTCGTTGCCGTTGATAGGATTTTTCCATTTTCGGTAGTCGTCGCCTGCTATTATTTCCTTCATCCTGTCTCTTAATGCCATAAATCCATCAAGAGCAGATTTGACTTTTACAGGATTTCTCGACGTAAGGTCGGATTCTGCAAGTATCATCAGGTCTTCAACATCTTCTCCGGCATCTGTCAAGAGGCGTCTGACTCCGGAATCACTGACGCCCTCCTCCCCTACTTGCTGCGGACGCATGTGGAGCCCGACAAGCTTCTGTACATACTTCATCTTGTCGTTGAGCGGCATTTTCATTGATTGAAAAATCCGTGGCACCATCCGCTCCCCTATGAAATTATGGTTGTGGAAAGTCCACCCAAGGTTATTGTCCCATTTCTTTGTGACTGGCTTCGCTATGTCATGGAAAAGAGCTGCCCACCTAAGCCATTCATTGTCGGAACGTTCCGCAACATTATCCACTACCTTTAGAGTGTGAAGAAAATTATCCTTATGGGCCCTTCCCCCTACGGTGTCAACTCCCTTCAGTGCAAACACTTCCGGCATTATCCTCTCCAATAGTCCGCTTTCATCAAGAAGCATGAAGCCGATGGATGGTTTCCGGGAGCGAATGATCTTTCCAAGCTCATCATTGATTCGCTCCTTTGAGATTATGTCGATTCTTTTGGAATTGCGCCTGATTCCTTCGAATGTCTCAGGAAGGATATCAAACTCAAGTTGAGTCGCAAAGCGAATTGCCCTCATCATCCTTAGCGGATCATCGGAAAAAGTGACGTCAGGGTCCAAAGGCGTGCGGATGATTTTATTCTTGAGATCAGTCAGACCATCGAAAGGATCCACAAGTTCTCCAAATCTTCTGCTATTGAGGCATATAGCCATAGCATTGATTGTAAAGTCCCTGCGTTTTTGGTCATCCTCAAGTGTTCCGTCTTCCACTATCGGATTGCGTGAATCACGCGTATAACTCTCTTTCCTCGCTCCTACAAATTCCAATTCAAGATCCTTATGGCGTATCTGGGCTGTGCCATAATTAGCATATACTGTGAGTTTTCCCTTCTTGCCGAGTCGGTCAGCAACGGCACGTGCCAATGCAATCCCGCTCCCAACAGTCACGAAGTCGAGGTCGGCAGAATGGCGGTTGAGGAAAATGTCTCTGACAAAACCTCCTACAACATACACATCAAGCCCCAAGTCATCGGCCGTTTCCCCGATGACCCTGAATATTGGATGGGTCAGTTTCTCCTTAAGTTTCGTTAGGGTCATGTGTCTGATTATTGCTTGGCTTTTGATCTTTATTGTTCTGTTTACGCTTATTACGCCGTTGATTGCCTGTCTTGGGAGCAACATTCTGTGATTGGATTCCCTGATTACCCTGCTTATTATTCTTTTGTTTCTTTTTCTTTGTCTTGTCGAAGCGTGTCAGGGCATCTTGGTCGGTCAGGTCGATATATTCTCTCCTCTCTTCCGAATCCTCTGCTTCCGCCGTCAGTTTATCAGGCTTGATGCCTTGCTTGTTGAGTGCGATTATCTCAAAAGCTCTTGAAGCTGGAATCACAGTCAGGTTAGCACCCATTTTCTTGTCGGTGCTGTATGTAAGAGTCCGCGTCAATATGTCTGTCTTGAAGAGGAAATACTCCGAATCCTTCGTCTGAAGCACTGTCTCTTTCTGTGGCAACTGTTTGACAGCCTCAGCGTATGCATCTATCTCAAAGTTCAGGCAACATTTCAGTTTAGCGCATTGACCGGCAAGTTTCTGAGGATTCATCGAAAGATCCTGCATTCTTGCTGCCCCGGTGCCGACACTCACGAAATGTGTCATCCAGCTTGAGCAGCATAAGGGACGTCCGCATGGTCCTATTCCTCCGATTCTTCCCGTCTCTTGTCGAGCGCCTATCTGCTTCATCTCTATCCTCACCTTAAATTCCTCGGCAAGAATTCGTATCAGCTTTCTGAAGTCGACTCTCTCATCGGCTATATAATAAAAGATGGCCTTACTACCGTCTCCCTGATATTCCACATCACCGATCTTCATATTCAGCCCCAATTCTTCTGCAATCGCACGCGACTTAATCATAGTGCTGTGCTCTTTGCTTCGTGCCTCATTGAAGCGTTCTATGTCGGCTGGACGTGCCTTTCTAAAGACTTTTTTTAATTCTTCAATATTATCAGGATCTACTTTTGCTTTCACCATCTGCAGCCTGACAAGAGGCCCTACCATGGTCACTTGTCCGATGTCATGTCCGTTGGCTGCTTCTACAGCTACAAGATCTCCTATCTCAAGACTGAGTTTTGCAGTATTGAGGTAAAAACCGGCGCGGGTATTCTTAAACTGCACCTGCACAGCCGGGAAATCTGCTGAAGTAGAGATATCTCCAAGCCAATTGGTGGCATAAAGCTTTCCGCGAGGTTCGCGCCTCCAACCCATCACCTTATGGGACACGCATCCTCCGCAACCATCGCCATCTGCCGATGTGCATCCATCTTTCCCACATGCATTTCCACAGCCGGAGTCGCAACCCGCACAATTTGTACAGTCTGGGAGTGGCTTCGGTTCTGACCCGGAGGGTCTTTCAATGTCTGGGGCAGTGTCGGAAAGTGGTTGAATTTCTATTTCATCCATAGGCTACACTCCTTTTATTTAGCGTATGCTACAGCTCGGGTTTCGCGGATTACAGTGATCTTCACCTGGCCTGGATAAGTTAGCTCGTCTTGGATTCTCTTAGCTATGTTGGCAGATAGACTCTCAATTTCTTCATCGGAGATCTTGTCTGCCCCTACTATGACACGGAGTTCTCGACCGGCCTGGATTGCGTAGGTCTTAATCACTCCCGGATATGAGAGCGCAAGCTGCTCAAGATCGTTGAGACGTTTGATATATGCTTCTACTATTTCGCGACGCGCTCCCGGACGCGCACCTGAGATTGCATCACACACCTGCACGATGGGAGAAAGCAGTGAAGTCATCTCCACTTCATCGTGGTGGGCTCCAATAGCATTGCAGATATCGGGTTTCTCCTTATACTTCTCAGCAAGTTTCATGCCAAAAATTGCATGGGGGATTTCAGGATCGTCGTCTGGCACTTTACCTATGTCGTGTAGAAGGCCGGCGCGACGAGCTTTCTTCGGGTTAAGTCCAAGCTCGGCAGCCATGATAGCACAAAGATTTGCTGTCTCCCTTGCGTGCTGAAGAAGATTTTGTCCGTATGATGAGCGGTATTTCATTTTGCCTACCATCCTTATCAGTTCAGGATGCAGGCCGTGGATACCGAGGTCGATGCAAGTACGCTTGCCCGTCTCATTGATTTCCTCCTCTATCTGCTTTTTGACTTTTGCCACTACTTCTTCGATGCGAGCAGGATGGATACGGCCGTCAAGAACGAGCTGGTGTAGAGCTAAGCGTGCAATTTCACGACGCACTGGATCAAAACCTGAAAGCACGATTGCCTCAGGAGTGTCGTCTACGATGATTTCAATCCCTGTGGCTGCCTCCAAGGCGCGGATGTTGCGCCCTTCGCGGCCGATGATACGCCCCTTAATCTCGTCGTTTTCTATATGGAATACTGTTACTGAATTTTCTACGGCAGCTTCAGTGGCCACGCGCTGGATTGACTGAATGACAATCTTCTTGGCTTCTTTATTGGCTGTCAATTTAGCCTCGTCCATAATGTCGTTGATATATCCTTGGGCCGCACTCCTTGCCTCATCTTTCAGACTTTCTATCAGTCGCTCCCTGGCCTCATCGGCTGAAAGACCTGAAATATGCTCGAGCTGTTCTTGAGCCTGGCGATATAGATGCTCTACTTCTCCCTTGCGAGCTTCAAGACTACGTTCGAGGTTTTCTGCATTGTTCAAGCGTGTGTCAAGGCTCTGCTTCTGGGAGTCGAGTTCTTTCTTACGGCGATTAAGCTCGTTCTGCTGCTGGTTGAGCTGCATCTCGCGCTGTTTCGCGCGCGCTTCCGAGGCCTGGGCTTTCTGCAATTTTGAACTGGCATTTCTTTCTGCTTCAGAGAGAATCTTCACCTCTTGCTCCTTAGCCTCAATAATCTTCTTTTCCTTGATAACTTCTGCGTCCTTACGGGCATCTTCAAGAATCATGTTAGCCCTGCTCACGGCATTCTTTTTGCTCATCGAGGATGCAAAAGCATATCCTGCGACAGCTGCCACTACGGCTATGATGATCCATATTGCTGTTGTCATATCTTTACTAACTATTGTTTGTTTTTATAATGTTACTATATTTCTTTCCAATTATTAATTACTCAATGTTCAATATTCATTGTTCATTGTTTATTATTCTTTATTCTTTGTTCATTGCTCTTGTGTTTACATTTCGTGTAAACACAAAATCCCTCCTGCGCTATTCGCGGGAAGGAAAACGTTAGATATCAGCTATAAATATGTTGTCAGAATACGTCAAAATCACCTGAAAGAATGTCTTCATCCATGAAGTCGTCTTCTCCACAGAGTCTTGACATGTCTTTCAACAGATCTTCGGCTTCATCCGACTCTTTCTCGTATTGATCTTTGAGAAAGTAATAATAGGAGGCAAAATGATATGCCGCCATCGCAAGATAAGTTTTCTGACCCTTATTAGGAACCTTCGATCTCAATTCCTTCATATAGAGTTTAAACTCGGTCTCGATCCGCCTGACTTCGTCCTGCTTGGAGAAAGGTACCGTCAGGGTGATCCACTCTTCGCCTATTTTGACGTCTATCTTTATTTTGTTCTCGTTTGAATCCATCAGCTGATGTCTGCGTCTTCCTTGAGGAGAGTGACGCATCTGTCTATTTTGGCGATCAACCGCTGTAGCCTTCTTCGCGCCGAGATAATTTTCTCAGGGGAGTCTGCAAGTCGATGCGAAATGGTAAGGAAATCCACTTCCATTCTTGCTGTTGTCAGATCCTGGCGACATTCCGCAAGTTGCGATTTCAATGTCTCATTTTCTTGCTTAAGCCTTTCATTTTCAGCAGTAGCTTTATCTCGCTGCATTGCGAGTATCATTGCTTTCTGCCTTAGATCCTGAATTATCCGGTTGAGAGGTCGAGCCATATTTCGGTAAAATCTTTACAAAATTAATAAACTTTTCCCAAACTACCAAATAAAATTTTCGATTTAGGATTTCAATCGTTATTTCATGCCTACCAATTAATGCCGTTCAAGCGCGACGATTGCTTGTCATACTTGAGGTCTTTTAGCAATGAAGACTTGACAGCCACATTAAAATTGAAACTCTTATAAATTCCTACAGGAATGATGGAGCAGCTCATAGTGAAGCAGTGCATGTCGCGAGATATGTTGCAGTTCATGTATGCGATTTTCTTAGCTTGGAAGTCGTAGCTGCACGACATTGAGAAATTCCAGTTCTTTGTAGGCCGGATATTGCCTGAAATGGAAAGATTCTGTGTAAATTTCCCTCTATAGTCCATTTTCTTGTAGTCAAACTCTCCTCCAACTCCGGAATAGTTGATTGAATAGTTGACCGATAGACTCCATGGACATTCCCACGGAGTATATCCATCAGCATCGTTATTTTTTTCTTCCTCCCGGTTCCCTCTTTGGCGTTTTGATGGTGCATTGTCTGCCAACGACATGTCTTCGTCATCCTCGTAGTCATCGCCGTATTCATCACTGCCATTGTTGTTTTTATTATTCTTGCTGTTTGTGTCCTTCTTTCTCTTAAATGTACTGTTGTTGAATGTGTAACTGAAGGATGTGCCGGTAGATGTCAACTTTACCCACCCCTTATGAGCCTGCCATCTTGTCTTGTTGACCCTTACAGGCTGCCCATTTGAATTCAAAGCGTATGTATAGGGGTCCCAGGTGGCACTCAAGTTCAAGTTGAAGCTTTTCGTCAGTCTGAGCAAAATTGAGGTATTGAGATTACTCCAGTTCATGGAGTCAGCCGCGAAGTTATAGCTTTGACTCAACGACAAATTCTCTATAAGAGATATTTTTTTCACTCCGGTGGAGTCTTGGTCGCTTTTCACTTTCATTTCAAGATTGTTTGAAAGAGAAAGTGAGACTGAACTTGACATCCCCTGCCCCGGACTTCCGAAGACACCATGCTGAAAATAACTATATTTTCGTATTATATTATCACCCGCATTGTTGACATACGAATATTGTCCATAAATTCCCCACATTGGATTGCTGAAGTCAGGAGTGTAATTATATGAAAGACTCGGTGTCAGGACATGGCGGATCATCTGTACCTTGTCTCCAAGGAATTTCATAGGTTTGAAGAATCCATATATCTTTGTGTCGGCAGACAATGACGCATTGAAGTCGAAGAGATTATAAAATCCATAGCAAGTGTCGAGCACTTCCGCTGATTTATTTGGATCCCAGTCTCTCTTAATTTTCGATGTATACATTCTGTCAGTCATTGATATAGACGGCGAGACATTGATATATTTGAGCAGAGAGAATGTTGCCGATACAGGTACACTATGTCTGATGCCATTTCTCCAGTCTTTGATCAAACTTTTCTTAAAGAATACGTTTTGCTTCGCAGTCAATGAATTCTGGAACTGGCCGCTATAGCTCAACTTTATCTTTTCATACCATTTCTCACCACCGACTGCTCTTTTCCTTTTGAAAGGAGCCACCTGGCTCAAAGTTACGTTCAAGTTTGGAAATGACACGGCAAGAGTTGAGTCCTGAGTCCTCTGGCTAATGTTGGTGGAAGCACTTGCAGCCCATTTCGTGCCGGGGAAACGGTATGTCATGTTGACTGTACTCGATTTCGTATTCTCTGTAAACGAATTAGAATAATATGAATTCAGGTCGTTTCTTGTATAACCCGACGTTGAGAAGTTGACCGATGCTGAAAAAGACATGTTCGGGTTTGACTTCGTATCCATTGAGTGATTCCAGACAACTTGGAAGTTGTTCTGTTTAGAGTAATCAGGAAGGCCCTTGTCACCCATCACTGTAGTTAGATAGGAAATGTTGAATGATCCGTTGTATTTATACCTTTTTTTATACGACGACCTGCCGGAAACTCCCCAAGATCCTTTGGTGTAGATTTCTCCGGTAAGTGCCAAGTCTACATAGTCACTGAACGCAAAGTAATAGCCACCATTGCGAGCATAAAACCCTCGATTATAGTCATCTCCGAAAGTAGGGAAGATTATGCCTGAAGAATATTCCTTGCTGAATGGGAAATAGCCGAAAGGAAGAGCAAGAGGCAACGGAACGTCGGCCACCACCATATACGCAGCTCCGGACACAACGTCTTTACCCGGTCGGATTTTTCCTCGTGTCAGTTTCATATAGAAGTGCGGATGGTCGTGTTCGTCGCAGGTGGTGTAGATAGCGTCTTCGGCAAAGAAGCTGCCGTCTTCCATCTTCTTTGACCGTCCTCCTGTCAGATATCCTTCTCCTTGCTCTGTTATGATATCGGTGATGAAACCACGCTGGTTCTTGAAGTTATACGACATGGTCTTTGACTCGTATGTGTCACCTCCATCTTGGAATACAGGTTTCCCTTGAAGTTCTCCTACGCTGTCCACCCGTCCATTGGCATAGACTGTCGTTGAGTCCATTACCATCTTGATCTCGTCGGCATTGAGTTTGAAACTTCCATATTCAACTTCTCCATCACCGTAAAGAAATGCAAGTTTATTACCCAGAAGTATGACTGAATCCTTCGCTGAGAATGTAACGCTATTGTCTATGTCTACCTTTTCGCGATTGATGCGTGTGAGAGAAGTGCGATCATCTTCAATACTGTCGGTATCTTCAAACGTTTCTCGCGTAAAATCTTCTACTTCTCCGGAATCGCTGTTGATTGCTTCCATATCGTCAAAATCTACAGCGAGACTATCCGTGACTATGCCTCCATTTTTTATCCGATTCTTTACTACACTGTCTGAGGCGAGGCTGTCACGAAGAGCACGCAATACGCTTTCAGACATAGGTTTCAATCCAACTAAGGTATCTCCTTCCGGTAGATTGGTAGCGAGGACTTCCGGCAATTGCGGCTCATCCCCGCCGGAAGCATCCAACAGGGAAATTTGGTCGTTTCTCACCGCTGATCTTACAGCCGGTTGAGCCAAAACGATAGCAAGAAACGACAGTGCTATTACTATTAAGAAAAATCGTCGCATAATATGCGGCAAAATTACAAAAAATTCCTGACATTCCCTCCTTCTTTAACATAAAATAATACAATCCCACTCACGATAGCGAAAGTGGGACAATAATAAAGTCCCAGGTTGAGACCTGAGACTCTATATTTATAATTCTTTCCATTATGCAGACGCAATTGACATGGTTTAACCTTGTTAACCCTCAACTTTAGCCTGCGAAAATTGAATTTAGAATGCTCCAATACAAAGATTAGTAAGCCATATCCATAGCGGGCAGAATCCGATAAAGAGGATTACTGAAAGTGTCAATGAAGACGTACCCGTTGCTACGTAGGTGTCATACTCATCAGCAATAATGATACCTGAGAAGGCCGGTGGAAGTGCTGCTGCTACGACAAGCATCTTCAAGTTTAGTGGATCCATCTTGAATACAAGACCGAGGATCAAAACTACTGCCGGCATCATGATCATCTTCATGATCGAGCCAAGGACAGCCTGCCAGTTGATCTGAATCTTAATGGCTGAAAGTGTGATACCTGCTGAGAATACCGCCATTGAAGCATTTGCCTTAGCGATAAGGTCGAAGGATGGACTGAGTTCTTTTGGCCATGGAATTCCGACAACAACCCAAATCACTGCTAAGATAGGAGCCCATGCCACTGGCTGCTCAAGAGCATGAATTACAGGTTTCCAGGCACTTTCCTTTTTTGTAGACCCGGGATTCTGCTTCTCCAATGATGCATTCATTAATGAAAGTCCCACAGGAATACCGATGGCATTAACAACGATACCAACGATTGCTACTACGAGTGCAACTGCAGGGGTGGTTCCAAAGATAGGTTCAAGCACCGCAAAACCAAGGAATCCGATTGTCGGAGATCCACTGATAAGTGCTGAAACTGCTGCGTCTGCACCAGTATTCTTCTTAAAACAGTATTTAAATACGAAATATACTATCATGAAACAGGCCATGATACCTATAGTAGACACGATGGTCAGCTTGATATCCTTTACAAGATCAGCTCTTGAGGCTTGTACAATAGATACAAAGAGGGCGGCTGGCAATGCGAAGTCGAGCACGACTTTGTTGAATTTCTTGGAGTCTTCTCCTGTGAACGCCCCTTTCTTACCGGCAATAAAACCCGCAAGCATTACCACTATAATCGGGACAATGGCGTATAGAATGACGTGCGATATATCCATAGTAGAATTAATTTATAAGGTACATTTTAATAATATTTTTAATTAGATTCAGGTCGGAGACCTGATATAATGCAGAAACCCCAGGCTTCAGCCTGGGGTCCCAGACTTACATCTAAGTAGCCTCGGAGAGGCGCTTTATGGTAAAAAAGCTCAACTCCGATATACTAAATTACACTGTATACTCAATCAGCGGAGCCGGATTCAAATATCCGATGTGACCACTTTCTGCACCGGAGTTATCTGCAAGCTGTACGTCGATAAGACAAGGCTTTCCAGATGCAATGGCTTCTTCAAGTGCTTTCTTGAGGTCGGAAGGATTGTCAACACGATAGTTGTTTGCGCCGAATGCCTCGCCAATCAGGTTGTACTTGGCATTGATATCAAGTGTTGTAGGAGCTGGAGCATCCCCTCCTGAAGGGTTAACACCGATACCATTATAGATACCACCGTTGTTGAAGATTACTACTGTGACAGGGAGTTTATAGCGACAGATAGTTGCAAAGTCCATTCCGGAGAAACCAAATGCTGAGTCACCTTCGACTGCTACGACCTTCTTGCCAGTTGAAACTGCAGCTCCTATTGCTGAGCCCATACCCATACCCATGATTGACCAAGTTGCACAGTCCACACGATGACGTGGCAAGAACATATCTACTGAATCACGTGTGTCATCAAGTGTATTTGCACCCTCGTTGATAAGGATTACGTCCGGATTGGATTCCAATACAGGTTTCACTGCTGAAAGTGCTGTCCAGTGAGTCATAGGCATTACAGTCGAGGCATCTGTCAAACGCTTAGCAAACTTGGCGTTCTTTTCCTTTGACTCTGCCTGAAGCATTGCAAGCCACTGCGGATCTGCCTGCATTGACTTCCCCTTCATTGTCGCGAGGATCATATCGAGAGATTCTCCCATATCGCCTACTACCGGAGCTGCGATAGGAACATTTCGATCGATTTCTGTAGGCTCCACATCAAGCTGGATAAACTTCATTTCAGGATTCCATTTCCCCTTGCCAAATGAAAGCATCCAGTTGATACGTGCACCAATCACCATCACTACGTCTGCTTTCTCCATGATAGTCGAACGGCAGCTCAATGCGCTCAATTCGCCATTATCAGGCATCAGACCCTTTGCCATTGACATTGACAGGTAAGGAATCTTATATGTTTCGATAAGCTCTTTGATCTTGTCGTCTACCTGTGCGTATGCGGCTCCCTTACCAAGAAGGATTGCAGGACGCTTTGCAGATGTAAGAATTTCGACTGCACGGTCTACAGAACTCTGGGTAGGTGCTACTGGAGAAGCTACGTCTACTGGTTCGTAGAACAGCTTTTCAGCTTCAGAGGCATCCATGATTTCACCAAGTGCAGGAGTTGTCATATCAATATATACACCACCGGGACGTCCACTGACTGCTGCGCGATATGCACGGGCCACAGCAGAAGGTATATCCTTAGCGTGTGAGCAACGGAAAGCTGCCTTTACAAGTGGACGAGCGGTATTGAGCTGATCAAGCTGCTCGTATGTACCCATATCCATATCTACCATCTGAGGATCAGAAGCTCCTGAGATCTGAATCATTGGATAGCAGTTGACAGTTGCATTAGTAGTGGCTGTCAAACCGTTGAGGAATCCGAGTGAAGAAACTGTCAAGAGTACACCCGGTTGCTTTGTAAGATATCCGTGAGTTGCGGCTGCCATACCGGCTTGCTGCTCAAAACGGAAGCCATAGTAGTTGATGCCAATTTTCTGCATAGCGTATGCAGCTTCTGTGACAGGTATGCCGACCAGACCATAGACATCCATAAGTCCGAGACGTTTAAGGCTTTCTGCCAATATATACATACCGGTCACTTGCTCGGGGAATTTAGGAGCGGTAGTATTTGCCGGCTTTGTTGATGTATTTTCCATAATACGTAGATTTTTGATTATATAGTGGTTTAGTTTATTTTTTATCATGTTCCACATGTTCTACATGTTTCCCATGTTTCCCATGTTTTATTTTTAAAGTTCAGGTCCTTAAGGAACTCCCCTTAAAGACCTGATCTAAAAGTGATTTTCATTATTTTGCAGGTGCTTCTGCCTTTGGCATTGGAGCGGTTGTTCCGTTGGCCTTCATGGCTGCCTGCTGCTCTGCAGTGTATCCAAGTGAGCTAAGGATTTCCTCAGTGTTGCCACCAAGTTCAGGAGCCGGACCGTAAGTAGGCTGATAGTTGCTCAATGTGAACGGACATCCTACAGTGACGAATTCGCCGATTTCTCCACCTTGGTTGATACGCACAAGTGTGTTGCCATCATAGAGGCTCTCATCTGTCATTATTTCCTTAGTTGACAATACTGGACCTACAGGAACGCCATATTTAGAAAGGATTTCGGTAACCTCATACTTGGTCTTATCGGCAGTCCAAGCACCAATACGAGCGTAAATCTCCTGTTTGTGCTTATCACGTGCATCTGCAGTGTTGAAGTCAGGGTTGGTCAACCAATCTTCGAAACCTAAGCCCTTGCAAGCAAGTTCGAATTCTTTTTCTCCACGCTGAAGGATGATGTAGACGTAGTTGTTAGCATCAACAGCGGAGTCATAACCTCCAGCTGGTTTGCACTTATAAGTCCAACCAAGTACACCGCCACCTTCGATATTACCAGCACGAGGCACACAGTCACCGAATTGACCGTTAGGATATTGTGGGAACTGGGTAAGATAACCGATCTTGTCCAGAGTAAGCTGGTCACGAGTCTTGATACGGCAAAGGTTAAGACATGCATTGTGCATTGACTGATATACGTAGACTCCTTCTCCAGTCTTGTTACGCTGCTGAAGAGCTGCGAGAAGACCAATCAAAAGGTGCATACCTGTATTTGAATCGCCAAGGGCTGCACCACTCTGAGTCGGGATGTTGTATTCACCATCAAACCAACCGGTTGTTGTAGCTGCTGCTGCTGTAACCTGTGCGATAGGCTCATAAGCCTTAAGATCTTTATACTTAGATGAAAGAGGGAAACCCTTTATAGTACCATAGATACATTTTGGGTTAAGTGCATGAACTGCTTCCCAACTGAAACCGAGCTTATCCATTGCACCCGGGTGAAGATTTTCTACGAAGATATCACATTCCTTGATAAGCTTTGTAAGGATCTCCTTTCCATCAGGAGTCT
>CAZWJO010000076.1:3651-15336 GCA_964634905.1 uncultured Sangeribacter sp. | reverse complement strand
GACTGTTTCCATTTTGGAAATAGTCGCGTCTCGCTCCAATTCCCCAGACTCGAAGTATCCTCGATATTTCTTACAATGTATCTTCGATATTTCATACAATCATTTCAATATTAAATATTTGACAAAAGAGATAGCAATCTGCTTAAATTGTACGATAAGATCGATACCGATAAGACGAATTATCCTGCATTTAGGTTGGTTCTGAGAGTAGTCGGATTTAGAGGGTGCAGTTAAAACAGAAATTTTGAATGTTCAATGTCTTTTTTATGAAAAGATTTGGATATTATTTAAGATTTTGTTATTTTTGCAAAAAAGAATGTGATGGGACAGTTGGCTTTTATTAAGATGTTTATACTGGTATCTATCCCTTTAGATATTAATGATAATCGGAGACATGTCCATGTTTTCCGAAAGAGAGGTCGTCATCTGCATTCAGAAGCGAAAATATGGATAGAAAAAGAAGGTGTGCCATGTGTTGAAATAGCGGATTCTACTCTATCTTCAAAAGAAAATAAACTACTGGTTGATGCTATCTCTAAACATTGGGATTTTATCAATGATCAGATATCAAAATCTTTCAAAGGAGAAAAAACAATCATTAAGAATATAGGAGATTAATCAAAATGTGTAAGGATAAAAATATAGCTATAGGTATTAAAAAGCTTGATTTTACTAAGCTCAAAGGGAAATTGCTTGCATATCTCACCGATGGGAGGGAGATAGCCGTGCCTGTTTCTTTTTTCCCTGACATAAAAAGAATGTCTGTCGCTAAAAGAAACGAATGGATGATACTGGATGATCAGTATTTCACGTTTGAAAACATGAGTAAAGTTTATTCCATAACCGACCTCATGAGGATATAGGAATAAAGCATTCTCGCATGTTTCATTGCTTTTTGAGAAATATGACAAATGGGAGATAATTCACATCTTATATCTTAAATCTCCGCTATCATCTAAGAGTACTGCTTGGAGGGGTCCTATGAATAGGGCGGAGCAATGGGCGTGGCATAGTTGGAGGATGGCTGGGAAGAAGCGGTCGGAATCGGAGGGAGATAGGCCTGTCCATAGTTCTCGGGCCATGTTCATTTTTTCGATGGCTTCAATAGCATCATGAGAGCAGCCGTTTTCAGAAGCAATTCTTCTTAAAAAATCACGGTTGAGAGTGATTTTATGGCTGTGTGTGTCCAGATTGCCTTCTGCCAATTTCACTGCTTTTCCTATCATTAGTCCTATAGTTAATTTTGGTACTTTGAGTTCCTCTGCCAACTGCATTGTGTCACCCACAGCATTGCCATAATGTATAAATGCTTGCGATGGCAATTCAGGATATAGTCCTTTCATAAACTTTTCGCTCTTACCTCCGGAATTGACCACTATCCTATCGCATCCGATAGCCAATGCTACTTCCATCTCCCTGCGTATCGCCCCTACGAAAGCTTCATGTGAAAATGGACGGACAATGCCTGAAGTTCCTATTATCGAAACTCCTCCTATCACACCTATTCTCGGATTGAAGGTCTTTTCCGCAAGTTCTTCACCATTTTCGAGAGAAACAGTAACGTCTAATCCTCCGGAATATAAAGCCGTCAGTTCGTGTTCGATCATAGCTCTTGGCACCGGGTTGATGGCTGGTTCTCCCATAGACAAACCTAATCCTGGCAATGTCACAACACCTATTCCCTGTCCTCCAAGAAACTTTATGCCACTGTGGTCAGCAAAGGCGACTGTCACGGAAATTCGACTCTTATCAGTTACGTCAGGGTCATCTCCGCCATCCTTGATTACAGTCGCAGTAGCTGAAGTTTGAGATATAGCGACACTTTCAACCTCCATGTGCATTGTCTCACCCTCAGGAATCTTAAAACTGACCTCGGAAAGTATTTCTTTTTTAAGCAATCCCCATAAAGCTGCTTTAGCTGCAGCTGTCGCACAAGATCCTGTAGTGAAACCTGTGTGCAGTTTATAAAATTCCGGCAAAAGTCGCTCTATTTCCATGCGCAATCCATGTCTTCCTTCAACAACTATAAATTCTTCAGGGAGTTTTTGACGACGGACCACAAATAATCTAACTCCTTTTTTCTTGGCTGTCTCTACCTTTTCCATAAAACCTCCTGATGTTCCACTATCTTTTGTTATTATGGCATCGGGTTTTAATCTGTCGATCAAAGTAATTGTGTCATCTTCCTCATAAAAGACAATACGATCTTTTGGGAATCCATAATTTATAGCCTTTTCAATGGATTCCCTACGGTCAAGCACACGAAACCATGTCTCATGCCTTTCCCAAAAATCCTTCAACTTAGGAATGGTCTGTACCCCTGTCAATGCCAAAAGTCTATTGATACAGGATGATTCTAATTTATCAATGGCTTCTTTGTAATTGCCACACCATTCTATGTCCATATCGTGGATATCAGGATAGATGCGTTCAAGTCTTATGACAGGAATACCAAGTTTTGCGGCTACTGACCCGATTGTATTATGAAGGTTGATGGCAAATGGATGGGCTGCATCTACAATAAGCTTAACATCGTTATTACGGCAGACGTCAAGCATATCATCGGCAGTCATAGCTCCGCTGATATGGGTGCCATGTCCACATTCTACTTGTTGGCTATCGCCAAAAGTAGAGTAAATATATTTTCCATCACCTTCATCGAGTGTATTTATAGCCACTCTCCCTTCAGTCGTGCCCCCAAACACAAGTATCATTTTCTGAAAAGATGTTTGAAATTATCATTGTAAAGATGTGACAAACCTTCCCGATTGTCAATGGCATCGCCTACTACAAGAAGTGTGGTCAGGGTCAAATTATTTTCATGCACTATTCGGGCAAGATCTTTCAGAACACCACGATATATCTTTTCCTCTTTCCAAGTCAGCTTATAGCAAGCAGCTACAGGTGTCTCAGGAGGATATGCCATAAGCAATTCTCGCTGCACATCGTCTACAATCCCTGCACTCAGATAGATGCACATTGTGCTTTGCGATGCAGCTAATTTATGCAATTGTTCTTTTTCCGGCATAGGTGTACGTCCTTCTCCTCTCGTTAGGATGATGGTCTGCACTTTCTCCGGGATGGTGAATTGTGATTTCAGAGCCGCCGCAGCCGCTTGGAAAGAAGATATACCCGGAGTAATGTGATAGCTCATTCCGTATCGGTCGAAAAACGCCATCTGCTCTTGAATTGCACCATAGATACAGGGATCGCCAGTGTGCAGACGCACTACAAGTTTGTCACGATCATAAAACTCTTTCATCAATTCAAATTGCTCTTCCAAGTTCATTGACGCTGAACTTCTGACTACACATCCCGGCTTTGCATAATAGGTCAACTCCTTCGGCACGAGACTCCCGGCATATAGGATAAGGTCGGCTTTCTCAAGAAACCTTTTTCCACGTAAAGAAACGAGTTCCGGATCACCTGGACCTGCACCTACTATTTCTATGTGCCCACCACGAAGAGCCCCCTTGTCAAGGGCTATAGCAAAAGTGAAATCTGAATCATCACTCAATTTACCCTTCTGCTTCTCTAAAATTAGTTTACCATTATCTGATGCCTTGATTGCACAACCCTCGGCAACCCCTGCAATTCCGGTCACTGCCAAAACCTTTGCCGAAGGGTTTGGAACCTCGATATCTGAGAGTTGATGAGAGGTGTAGATATTGCATTGATGTATGTTATTCCACTTTGCGAGTTCAGCTATAAGAGGTTCGTCTTTTTTTAAATCGATTGTAGAAACTGACTTGATTGATTCTGGGCTTATACCGTTATTGATTAATGTTTTGCTAATATAATCAGCCACACCGGCCGGATTGCACCCACGACGGCATCCGACACCCAAATTCAGTACCAATGGTCGATAATACAGGATTGGAGTTGCAGACTTATAGATATATGGAGTAACGGCAATCACCAAGTTATATGTTGACAACTGATTGCGATCTGTGACAATCGAGACATTGGGTGGCAGGGTTCTCTCCAGATAATCAGTCCCGGGGTCTTTAATGTCGAGAAGGAGACCTACTGGTTTTCCGTTGACAAGAGTTGCAATAGCTTGGTTCATTTCTGTGCGGGATGCATCGGAGACATATCCGAGGCACTTAGCCAATGTGTCAAGTGCCCAGATGCCGTTATTATCGCTCTGTGTGGTAATTACTGGAAATGCTCCTATAATATGTGCTACTTCTTCGCATAATTTATTAGCTCCTCCGACATGACCGGAAAGAACAGAAATGGCATTGCGACCTGAACTGTCAATGCAGACTACCGCCGGATCCTTGTATTTATCACTTATTATAGGGGCTATCATCCTCACGCATATTCCTAAAGCACCAATAAAGATTATTGCTTCTATGTCTTCATTATCTATATTGGGAAATGCTTTATATTCGATAAGGGTAAAACCCGGAAGTTCTCTTTTTATTATAGTTGCCAGCTTATAGCCGGACTCATTAACATATACTATGTATTTCATAATTTTACTAAATAAGATACCTTAAGACGATTAATGACGCATGCGGAGCATACTTTCCACATTGCTTAGTCGGTTAAGGACGCATGCGGAGCATGCTCACTACGTTGCTTTTATGATAGTTATTGGGTTGTGATTGTCTAAGGATAGGCGATGTTGTTGCTCTATTTTCCCGCCACATTTGGAAACTGCATCCTTAAATGCTTTGCAGCTTTCTTCACTGACAGAATTAAATACAATCACTCCATTTTCATTTAATACACTATAAACTCGATTTACCATATCCACGAGTCTACCTCCGTGACCTCCGATGAAGACAGCATCCGGAGTGGGATAATGAGACAGGTCACAATCCATGAAATCTGAGATCACGCCTTCGATACCAGGCACTCCAAACCTGCGGCAATTCTCTTCGAGAAGAGTTCTTGACTCTTTCCTTCTCTCAAATGACACTATGTCAAGTGTCGGGAAATTCAATTTTGCCTCAATGGATACTGACCCGGTACAAAAACCTATATCCCACATAACGGAACGTCCATCAAGGTCAAGCATAGACAAAGACAGTAGTCTTACAGGCATTTTAGTTATCATATTACTGCGTCCTTCAAGATGCGCAAACAGATTTTCCGGAATACCAAAATGTCTTTTTCGCAGGTAAGTCATTTGAAGTATCACGCAGTTGGGATTTTTAAAAGAATGGCCGGCAACCTCTTGCAAGGAATATTTTGTTACACTCTCAGAAACATTTCCGAGACATTCACCAACCACCATCATATAATTATCATATCCGTAGTTCAATAGTCTTGATGCTATTTCCTTCGGTCCTTTTTTATTGTCCGTAAGCACACCGATAAGTTGTCGATTTTCCAACAAAGCTACGTCGAGACCTTTCCAAGGGCGACCGGTAACAGAAACATTTACCATGTCTGCGTATGGCAAAAGCATCTTGTGCGCCAAAAGCTGAAGTGAATTAAAGGTTGGGTAAACTATTATATCAGCATTTGGAAATATTCGTGTCAGAGTATTGGCATACCCATAGAAAAGCGGGTCGCCTGAAGCGAACACCAAAATTTCATCATGCTCAGTATATCGCTCAAATACCGATTCCAAGGGCGCTGTAATATCAATCCATACAGCATCTTCAGGAAGAATTGAAGCAACGATCTCGTGATGACGTCTTCCCCCGGAAAATATTTTCCCCGATGAAATGATGTCCAATATTTCGGGAGTAAAAAATTGCTCCCTATTATCGGAAATTCCTATTACATTAAATTTTTTCTCAGACATCTCTTCCGGGTTTTAATAATTCAGCATCCGGCCAGCAAAGAATAGAATTAACCAAAGTGGCAGCTAAATTGCTTCCCCCTTTCCTTCCTTCCACAATGATTTTTGGAATGGCGCTAAATGGTTTCACCATGTGTTTACTCTCACAGACATGTACAAATCCTACAGGCGCAACCACGATGCCACATGGATGGGCTTTCTGTTGGCGAATAAGTGTGCATAGTTCCATCAGTGCGGTAGGTGCATTGCCGAAAACATAAAGAGCATCGGGATGCTCTGCTACAGCACGCCTTATTCCTGCCTGAGTGCGGGTTATCCCTTTTTCCTTTGCAAGCTCGGTCGTTGCAGGATCATTAAGATAGCATTTTACCTCCACTCCAAGTCTTTCCAAAGCACCTTTGCGTATGCCAGAGGCTGCCATAGTGACATCTGTGACAATGGTCCGTACATCTCCTTCGGTCAATGATTGGTAGATTTTTTCTACAGCATCTCTATCAACCTTGACTACATTTTCCATCTCGAAATCTGCCGTAGTATGAATGGCATGAAGCATCGGCCACTTCAAGTCGAGAGGTATGTCAGGGTTAGCCAGTTCTCTCTCAATGGTGCGGAAACTTTCTATCATTATCGATTGTCCGGGAGTAGTACCTTTTTCATCAGAATTCCGATAATAACCTCGAGGAGTAGTGAAATGACTATCCCACAGATATGATTGGGAATTGCCAATAATGACTACGGTAAACATATCGACATCCTCTGGATCAAATTCCAGAAGATTAGTCACAGTGACCTTTTGCTCCTCACGTCCAGCTTGGCGAACATATCCCACTGGAGTGTCGGGGGCACGACCAGCTAAAAACAATTCTTTCAACCTATAAAGTTCCCAGTATCTGCCAGTGCTCTTAGGATTATACACGGCAGTGATGAAATCAGCATCCACAGCGGCCTTTATTCTCCGCTCTATCAATGCCCACGGAGTCATAAGATCGCTGAGAGATATGACACAGAAATCATGTCCGATCGGTGCGCCAAGAAGGGAGGCTGCTTTCTGGAAAGCACTTATACCCGGGATTACCTCTATTTCAATATCTGAACCCCGATTGCGAAGCATTTCATATACAAGGGGAGCCATGCCGTAAATTCCTGAGTCACCTGAACTGATGACACATACATTTTTGCCCGATTCGGCTATTTCAAATGCCTTTTCAATACGCTTTTGCTCCTGCTTCATTCCATTCTGAATAATTACTGCATCATCGCGTAGAAGAGGAGCGATGAATGGTATGTAGTATTTATAACCGACTACAATATCAGCCTTTCGCAATGCTTCAATTGCATTGGAGGTCATATCCCCGACATTTCCGGGACCGATACCAACTACAGTTATCTTAGTTCTCATAATTTATCTAATCCTATGATTTTGAAGAGACGACTTTCTATATCGAATGCCAAACCTTCTCTTTTGAAATATCGGCTGATGTCGCCATTCAGAGCTAATTCTTCAGGAGTTCCGATTGTCACCCCATGAGTTTTGTCGATAAGCCATGCTTTGTCGGCTATCTGAAGGGCAAGCTCCAGGTCGTGGGTCGAGAGAAAAACTGTCTTTAATTTCTCTCGGGCAAGACGCTGAAGCAGCTGCATTATCTCCACCTTGCTGGGATAATCAAGAAATGCTGTGGGTTCATCAAGGAAGATTACAGGAGTCTCCTGTGCAAGAGCTTTAGCAATCATCACCTTCTGTCGCTCACCATCGCTGAGAGTCTGTACCATTCGACCCCTGAGACTTGCTATTCCGACAAGTTCAATCGATTCGGTCACTATCTTTCGGTCGTAATCACTCATGTGTCCCCAGAATCCTGTGTAAGGGCTTCGACCCATGCCTACCAACTCATCAACCGACATATTGTTGACATAAAGTTTTTCTGTCAAGACAACTCCAATCACTTTTGCCAAATCAGCGTCTGAATAAGCTTGCAATGGTTTTTGCTCAATGAATATCTCTCCTTTCACGGGGGGAAGAAAAGCTGTCAAGGTCTTCAATAGGGTTGATTTGCCGGCTCCATTCGGTCCTAACAGACACGTAAGTTCGCCAGCGTATAAGGATGCATTGATATCGCGAGTAATTACAGCGGTTCCTTTCTTATTGTGGTATCCTGTTGAGAGATCAACCACTTTGATAGTTTCTTTCGTTAGCATCATGCCTCACTTTTGCGTTTTTTGAACAATACCCACATCACTACCGGAGCACCGACCAAAGCTGTCACTGAATTGACCGGCATTGCACCCTCAAATCCCGGCATTCGAGCTATCAGATTGCACAATAATGCCAAAGAAGCACCACCTAATAAGGAAGCCGGGAGGATGGTGGCATGATTGGAAGTTTGAAACAGTCCCCGACAGATATGGGGGACAGCAAGACCAAGAAACATCACCGGTCCACAATAGGCTGTCACCACTGCTACCAATATTCCGGAACATCCTATGACAAGAAGCCGAGCTTTCTTGATATTCAAGCCTAAGTTTCTTGCGTATGAGTCTCCCAATAGCAATAAATTCAGAGTCTTTATCAGTAAAAAGGCAGTCGGTAACATCAGGACCATAAGCATTATGAAGACGTAGGTCTGTCCTCCGGATACTCGTGAAAAACTACCTAATCCCCAAATTACGTATGCACGTATGTCTTCTTCTGCACTGAAAAATTTCAGCACGCCGATTATAGCATTTGCTATGTATCCGATCATAACGCCCATGATCAACAATGTGACATTGCCTCTTACTTTTTGAGCTACGTATGCGATGAGAGCCATTATAAGCAGAGATCCCACTATAGCCGATAGCGTAATAGTCACTTCCCCAATAACTCCTAATTTGCTCAAAGTGTGTCCACCTATGCTCCCAGACAGTAGCACTACACATGCCACGCCAAGGCTTGCACCAGAACTTATGCCCAAAACCGAAGGACCCGCAAGTGGATTTCTAAACACAGTCTGCATCAGTAATCCACTGACAGCCAATCCGGCTCCAGCCATGGCAGCGGTCAAAGACTGGGGCAATCGGGATTTCATAATTATATTGGCCCAAATTATATTGTCGCTCTTCTTTCCCAACAGTATCTCTATAATGTCTTCCATTGGGATACTTACTGAACCCAATAGCAAGTTCAGTAAAAAAAATATTATGATGGACACCCCTAATCCGATCATCAGGAGTGAGGTCTTACTCTTATTCATTTTTTTAACAGATGATAATAACTTGGCTCATGGTCGGGTAGAATATCGGGATGAAACACGTGGATGAAGTCTGACAAAACCACTTCCGGCTCTACCGGCATTCTCTCATAGAAAGGCACTTCCTTCATATTACAATAGATCACCCCTTTGTTCTTCCACGCATCGAAATCGGTATACCGATTATCCTGTTCTTTAAGCACATTGTAATTATATTCACCATCAAAACTGTTGACAATTCGCCAGTAATCTGCATGGGCTGCATTGGTATAGACCGTTTCATAGTCGAGAGTTACACCTCCCGATTCATTATTATCTTTCAGGAAGTAATCGCCACCTGCATCCCTGAATAACTGGGCAAGAAAACTCTTACCACCTACTGCATACCAATTTCCACCTCTCATTTCTCCACTGAAAACTGTCGGTCGTTGCTTTACAGTATCTACCATTGCTTTCAGGTCGTTGTATCGCTTTTCTATCCCGGTAAATTCTCGGTTTGCATCAGCTGATTTTCCGGTCAGGAGGCCTATCACTTTTATCCACTCCGCCTGACCCAGAGGTGAAGTTTCTTTATAACCCAAATGCGGTATCATTGGTATATCCACGTTTCGGATTGCATCATAACCACCACGCTTGAACGGAGATATGAAAATCACATCCGGATTGATCGCCATTATCACCTCATTGTCGAAGTTTCCTTCTATTCCTATCTTGTGGGTTTTTCCTTCTTTCAACTGTTGATTCATCTTCTCGTTGTGAAGATGGCGCGTGCTTGTGATACCCACTACCTTTTCCGGTATATCAAGTTTGAGGAAATTGGATAATTGAAGTGATGTCATGCAGATTGCGGACTCAACGGGGATGTTGAGTCGAGTATAACCCTCCGGCACTTTACCGGAGAAATCTTTGTCGGTAAGTGCAAAATGAAATTGCTCCGCTTCCTTATTTTCCGGATCGTTGATATCAAGAAGCACCATGTCATCTTGATAATTCACTTTAAAACCTTTGGCATAATCAGGCTGAATTATGCTCACAGAGTCAGCGACAATCACACTACTGCCGGTGGCAGAGCCAGGAGTCTTGTGACCTCTACATGATGCCAATGCCAAAGTAGCAGTAAAATAAATGAGTATCTTCTTCATATCTTTAAAAATGGGTATGCCTCCCGGAACCTCACGGCCCCGAGAGACATTGAAGTTGACAAACTAACCAACTTCGTTATAATAATTATGAAAAACTGTTTTACATCTACTTTTTCACATTTTCCACTACTCTGATCTGCTCAAAATAGTAGCCCGATGCCATAGTCGCGCCCAATGAGGTCTGACCATTCTGTACATCATAGATATATATCTGCGGTTTCTGTCCTTCTGCATCCACTCCTATGTATGCCTTGTGGTTGACGTATGCCATACGAGATGAGAAGCGGCCGCTACTGTAAGCCAAAGATTGACCATTATACTTTATCGGAGTGCTTGCTTTAGTAACGACATCGATTACAGTATAATAATGGCTGAAAGCATCGATATCAGTTCCAAGTTTATCTTCACGAGCGTATGCCACAATCTTGTTATCTCCCACATACATGATAGAGATGAGTTTACCTTCTGCCGTAAAGCCGTCATAGCTTTGGTCGAAAGAAGTGGAGTTTGCAGGAATCTTCAAAAGATGGCTATATTCATTTCCGTTTGCATCCTCAGTTTTACAAGCAATGTAGAGATTGTTATTGCCATCAATACAAGTTGTTGTCTGAAGCAGTTCTCCGTATGCAGTGCCTACCATTTCACAATCCAAGAAACATTGAGTGTCACTTTCTACTGCCATTGTAGCCGGATTGATTACAGCAGTCATCATAGGAGTAACACGTTTACCACGCTTGCCACCACCTTTCGCATAGTAGAAATAGAATAGCTTATTGTCTGAAGCACGATAGGTAAGGATACCGGAGGTTGTGAACAATTCTCCACCTTCCGGCATCTTGACATCAAGTGTGCCTTCTGCAATAATTGACATATCGTCGGAATTGAGTTTTGTCCAGATAATCTTGTCGCCATCACCATTAGAAGCCATTATCACGAGTGTATTGTCGTTAATCCAGGCATGTGTATATTTACGTGTATCGTAAGTATTGGTTTGGAATCTGCGTTCTTTTATAACCTCAATACGATTGTCAGTGATGGTATATTTGGCAAAACGGTCGCCCGATACCGGTACCTGATAATAGTAAGCACCCTTAAGGATTGTCTCAAGAGAAAGCAATGAGTTTACTTCCGTGCCTGTTCCTTGGAAAGTAATTTCCGGCTGTCCTGCTTCAAGAGAGTTGATACTACGCACAAGTGTCTGCACGTCACGTCCCATACCACCATGACGGTCAAGGGCAACCCAAAGGTCGAAATGATAGTCTTGGATGATGGTCGGATCGTCATCATCCGGGTTCTTGGGGTCGTCATTGTTGGAGCAGCTTGTCATTCCGAAAGCCACCATCAGCGCCATTGCCGACAAAAGAAGAAATCTAAATTTTTTCATTTCCTTTCAATTTATAAATTATTAAGTTTCACTATCAATCAAATAATTCTCAAACCATTAACCGTATTAACCTTATTAACCCCATTAACCTTCAACTTGAGCTTGCGAAAGTTGAGTTAATTAATGAATATTCGGAATTTAGCAGCAATACTTCTTCCCGGTTTTTGGAGC
>CAZWJO010000076.1:0-3551 GCA_964634905.1 uncultured Sangeribacter sp. | reverse complement strand
TTAATTAATGAATATTCGGAATTTAGCAGCAATACTTCTTCCCGGTTTTTGGAGCATATAATTGTCGTATGCAAGTTGATCAAAGACATTATTACACTCCAAAGAGATATTATATCTGTCGTTATGCCATGAATAAGTCAATGAGAGATCTGTAATATTCTGGGTCGGAATCCTTGCTTTAGAAGATGCTGCTCCGAAAGCTTCCCAATTAAGGAAATACCAGTGGATCCACTGATAAGCCACTCCTAGCCTCAGTCGGTCAGTCTTATCCAAAAGTTGGCGGAAGGTATATGAAGCATCGAAATTTCCAAACATCCAAGGCCGGTTTGGTACTCGGTTTTTATAAGTAGCAGAAGGATTGCCATCCGTCTTGTATTTTTTCAAATCCCGAGCGTCACTCCAACTTCCATTTATTGTCAGTTGAAGCCTGTTGTCCCAAAAATATGAAAATTCCAAGTCGAAACCTTTCACATCTATAGCCGGTTCATTGACGTATTGCATCATACCCTCTCGTTCAGAAACAGTAGCCCTTATGTAGTTTTGTACATGGCGAATAAAACCGTTAGCTTCATAACTCAATTGGTGCATACCGTTTTCAGACAACCTATTCCCGAATAATCCTATATTGTAATTGTTGCTTTGTTCCGGACTTAGTGTGAGATTAGGATAGACTGTCGTTCCATTACCCAAAAGTTCTCTCGAAAGTGGAAGCCTTACACTATGCTCGTATGATCCCTTTATGGCAATAGGCTCAGAGAAAGAATAACGAGTCCCAATTCCTGCCCCCCAATAATTCTTGGTTGCATTGGTATCTATTTTGTCGGAACCTGTTATTGTGAAATCATCAGACTGCTTGATCGATAGGGAATTGATATAATCTTTGACAAAATAAGATGTTTGCCATCTTTGATCAAAAAAGGACTGGGAATAAGTTGCAGACAAAATATGCTTGGTCACAACATCGTGAGACGGCTCGAAAAACCGGTCAACCTCATCATATCTGTCATTTCCTCTTCGATTGAGCATATAGTTTAGGGCAAAGCTGTTATGCTCATTGAGTTCATAGTCTATTCCTACATTCAATATGGTCAGAGGCCGTTTGTAGACGCGTATTGTTTTAGCCTTATTGTTCAATTCATTACCCGACGACGGCATCCATGTCCCATCCCATGAATATTTCCGATAAGCCGTATCGACTGTCTCACTGTGATCCCATGTGTGAGAAAGATTCAAACGTGTCGATACCTTATCCCAACGCTTGTTGTATCGTGCGGATATATTAAAGGAATTGGAATGTTTGCTCGCCTCTCCATATACTTTATTTTGCATTGCACCCGTCTGGATGTCTTTATCAACTTTATTATATGAAAATCCGACAAAGAACTGATCAGCCCAATTTACATTGTTTACTCCGGCTTCAATCTGCCCGAATAACGAAAAATAATCATCATGGAATCTTCGTTTGTTCGTCAGAATATATCTGTCTTCTTCGTCGCTCCATACCTCCACACCCTTCATCATATAATTATTTTTAGAATAATTGATACTGAATGTCGGACGTATGGCAACTGACGTTCCAGGAATATAATACTGACCGGTAATATCTCCACTATGTGTCTGAAATGAGCCGACACCGTATGAAGCATCGAGATAATTGCGTCGATTCTTTTTGGTAACAATGTTTACTGCACCACCAAGGGCATCGGAACTCAGATAAGATGGAACAACGCCTTTATAAAGCTCCACACGCTCTACCATATTGAGGGGCACATTGTCAAGAGTAAGCCCCGTTCCTTTGCTTTCCAAAGGCACGCCATCTATGAAGTAGCGGATAGAATTTCCCGACATTCCGTTGATGGTCAAATCGAAATCTGAACCTGCCCCACCTTCTCGGCGTACTTTAACACCTGCACTCTTGTCTACAATATCGTTGAGAGTGACCATTTTGTTGAGATTGGGAGTTATCTCAACCGCATTGACAGAGAAAGCCCCCTCCTTGAGTTTTTCCGATTTTGACTTTGCCTTGACCTCCAGTTCCTGAAGTTCATGTGTCAAAAACGGATCCTCCTGAGGGTTAGTCAAAGAATCTATTTCTGTCACATTCTGTGCCAATGAAGTAAGAATGCAACTAAATGTCAGCAAAATGATACAAAAAAATTTCTCCATACCCGGGATTAATTTATTTGCCGGATTTCATGGAGAAAATGCAGAGACAACATAGAACCGCCTTTTATTTGAGGCAATTCAGTTTCCACAAGCTTTAGTCCACGAAAGCCATGAAATTATGTTGCTTTGGCAGGTCTCCTGACTTATCCTGCTCATCGGCACCTTCCCATCTTGATAGACAGTGGCATTAAGCCGTTGAGTTACATTGGAATTACAGTAGCGGGTCTGTCCCGGATTCGCACCGGGTTCCCTATTAATTGCGTCGCCGCAAACCAAAACGTGCACAAAATTACAAAAAAAATTATATCCCACCAAATTTTTTTTATCATTTCCAAAATATGGCCTTGAGGAATAGCTCTTTTCATCATACTACGAAACTGATGATGCAGTCTATACTTTTTTTCATGCAGAGATTTAAGAGGAGACGGCTTCTTTAAAATGGTTTTTAGAGACTAAATTAATAATAGTTTGAACGATTACAATTTCAAATTAGTTATACTTAAAATACAAGTATAGAAAATATAATTGAGATAACTGATGAGAGAGAAAGAATTTTTGCCGAACTTGTCTAAGCTCGGAATCGACGAAATAAATGATATGCAGAAGCGAGCAATGGCGGCTGCTTCTGAATCTAAGGAAATTATATTGGTGGCTCCCACGGGATCGGGAAAGACTGTCGCTTTTACTCTTCCAATGTTGAAATGGCTGAATCCTCCTACAGGAAGAGTGCAGGCTATTATTATTGCTCCTTCACGCGAACTTGTGATTCAGATTGCAGGCGTCGTGAGGGAATTGGCTTCGGGATTCAAGGTGACAGCACTTTATGGGGGCCATAATGTAGAGGATGAAGTGAATACTCTAAGTGTGACTCCCGATATTATCGTTGCCACTCCGGGTAGACTTTTGGATCATCTGAAAAGAGGAAATGTTGACCCCACTCCTACTCGGATTCTCATTCTTGATGAGTATGACAAATCGCTTGAACTTGGTTTTGAGGATGATATGAGGAAGATTTTCAATCGACTTAAAAACGTTAGCCGATTGATTCTCACGTCGGCTACAGCAAGCACTACCCTCCCCTCATTCATAAAACTTGAGAATCCGCTTGAAATAGATTTCTCAGAAAACGCAGGAAGTGTCAGAGACAGGATGAAGATATATCGCGTGGACACTGAGAAAGATAAACTGGAATCTTTACTCGGTTTGCTAAGAAGTATCTCAAAGGAAGATATACCGGAAAGAACAATCATCTTTGTAAACCATCGTGAAAGCGCTGTCAGAGTAGCTGATTTCTTAAAGAAACACAAGGTTGCCTGCGCTCTATATCATGGAGAACTTGATCAATTCCAACGGGAAGATGCAATCTCAATGTTCAACAATGGCAG
>CAZWJO010000075.1:0-15402 GCA_964634905.1 uncultured Sangeribacter sp. | reverse complement strand
TTCTTACCATTCAAGATGTAAATCCCCTTTCCCGGATTCATTACCCTGCGTCCGGCAAGATCATAATAAATATTATCTTTAACCTCAACTCCTTCAACTCCTATTACTGCATTTTCTTCTGGAGCTACTGCATTGAAGCTTATGATTCCATCCTCCGACTCAGCGATATCTTGAAGATCGTAGGCAAGACGGGTCTTCGACCAGCTTATCAACTGAGGCTTCGTATCATATCCAAAAGCAGTGACGTTCTTCTTGCCCGGGAATGAATCAGCTTCTCTGGTAGCCTCTGTCTTGACATTATCGGCCTCCACAAGATCTACATATTGATGGTTTCTTGCATTATTCACTATATTCATTTCCCAAATATCAAGATCGAAATCAACGTGCCATACAAGCATTCCGTGACCGGGAAGGAATTCATCATTGCCCATCAACTGTCTGTTCTCAAAGAAATAAAATTCATCCTTACTGTCTGTCGGCAACAAGTATGCGATATTAGTAGTAGATAAATCAGGAATTTCTATTCTCCCCTCTTCAAAGGGGCGCATCTCAATCCATCCAAGGGCCGCTTTTTCATACGATGAATAATTGGGAGGAGTGAGGCGGTCGTTATTATACGGACCTTGGTCCATCACGCTCCATTCTCCCGGAGTGAAGCCTCCGGAATAAGTGGTAACATATAGGTCTGGAAGTCCCATCACATGGCTGAACTCATGAACAAATGTACCAATCCCATCCGCACGCTTATATCCACTTGGGTACTCACAAGTGCATGCATAACGGTCAAGTTGGACTCCATCATAGATAAACTCTTCATCCGGGCGCCCTATTGAAATATCCCAAGAATGAGGCCAAACAGCATTTTTTACACCACTGTCATGCTCCCCTTTGCCTGCATAGAAAATAAAGACATTGTCGATTACTCCGTCTCCATCCCTGTCATATTTTGAGAAATCAACCTCATCATCAAGCAATTCACAGGCATGTATAGCCATTTCCTCAGCCCTCATGTCACTGCCAAATGCATCATTGCCTCCGTAATAAGCGCGATCATTTGGCAACAATACGGGTCCATAGACATCAAACTCGGGCAAAAACTGACCATTTGAGTTATAAATAAACCAGTCTCTCGCCGATCCTAACGATCCAAAGTCGGAAAAACCTTCTTCATTTAGCATACGACTGAAATAATCATTATCTCCGTAAGTGAAATCAACATCCTGATAAGAAACAAGGATAACCAATCCCTTCTGCTCCCCAAGGACCGGGAAATTAGTGTCGCATCTCCCGTAACCTTTCGGGAGGAGACCCTCACCATCTCCATCCTCTGAGCGTGTGGCTATTTTTCGCAAAGAAGATTTTGCATATTTCTTGTCAATGCGAGCATTTCTATTGACCATCATCTTTTCCGCCCATTTATCAATCTTGGTTTGAGGCTGAAGCATCAAGGACGACACTTTTGACTCATTGGCTTCAGACACTCTTATCCCTGAAGACACGGGTAAACCGTTTGTGTCAAAGGCGGCATATTCCAGATAGCCATCTATATCTATCAGGAGTTTTCCACTTTCAGAATAAATCAAATGGCCATGTTCATCTCCAGCCATCACTACTTTGATTACACTACCGTCCGGTTGGGTATATGCGACAAAACCCGGCTTTGCCGGGATCGCCATGGCCGTAGCGCATAGCCCTGCAGCCATTATACTGAGTATTATTCGTTTCATCCGTTAATGTTATATATTTTCTCTATAATTATCGAGCTTTTCGTCTAATCCTTACCATTGATAAGAGACAGTGGCCCCTAATGAATTTAACGTACCGGAATTGCTATTATTGTACCACCAATAGTTGCAAGTCAACAATTGATATGTCAATCCTATATTCATTGACTGTTTTCCATTGCTTCCAGTCGGAATCCGTAGACCTATCGAAGGCTTTAGCATGAAATATTCTGATCCGTTGATATAGCCATTCTCTATGGCAAGGTAGTTCTTGCCTATAAGAAATGAACCACCTGCCTTAATATCTATGAAGAATGATGGACTTTTGCTACCACCAATGTTAAATCGGAAATCGGTGAAGATAGGTATCATGACTCCAGTGGTTCGAGTCTTGCGATCTCCAAACATTCCATTATTGCTTGATTCTTTCTTTGATGTGACAAGATCTACTCCAAGACCCGCGCCCATAAAAAACCAATCGGCATACTGTAAACCCTGAACGGTGCTGACCCCGACAAAATTTGCCTGAAGCCTTCCGAATCCTCCGGTATATGATGCATCTACATATCCACGATAGCGCATTCCTCCCATGACAGCAGTCTGAAGTATGTTTGCAGCCTGATTCACGATATTGGTGTATTGGGCACTTATATTGAATATTCCAGCAAGTGCAATGATGAGGGTAAGACAGATTTTTTTCATAGTTTAACGGATGAAGTGTGTTTATAATGGTATTTTTTATAAAGATTTGCATCTTTTATACCTTCACAACAATCTCACGCCAATAAAGTTCTTTCCTACCTACTCAATTCACCTCTTCAATGACCGGATTCTCAAGGGTCCGTGTCTTCGACGAGAAATTTGCTCCTATCTTGAAAATTGTCCGGGAATCACCTTTAAATTTCCGTGCGTACTGTTTCTCTTCAATCTGATCAAATGCCAGTCTTGAAGATTTATCATATTTCAATTCTATAATATAGACATATTTTGAATTCTCTATGAGTAGATCTATACGTCCATAAGAAGTATGCTCCTCCACCTTTGCATCTGCACCGATAAGAGTGAGCAAAATATACATGGCATTCTGGAAATTATTTTCGTCTTCCATCTTCATCTCGTATGGAATCCCTGATAGAAAAGCATCCAAATTTATAAGTAAATCTCGGGGTTTTCCATTATGAATGCTATCTAAAATCTTTGATACAACAGTCACAACATTACCTCTCTTAACCTTTAGATAATATTGCAACAACTCATCCATCAAACCTTCTTTCACTTCTTTGTTTGGAATACCAAGAGTATAAAGTCTACTTTTTCTGTCAAAATCTTTAATTGTTATGTAACCAGTCTGATATAGCAACGCCAAAGGATTTGAACTCTTCAAATCAAGTCCTGCAAGCACATTGACATTGCATCGGGTATTTAGAAGTTCCTTAAGATCTGCATTTTCTCTTTTTAATGCCTCAGCCACAATCGTAGGCTTTCCCGTAAAAGTCCAATAATTTCTTAAATCGCTTTTCGATAGGCAACTTAACAAGGACCATGGATTATAAATATCGCTACCGTATCTCGAAAAGCGATAGCCATCATAATTGTCTTTAAGTTCTTGGCATGCCTCAGAAAAAGAGAGCTTATATTCTTCTGCAAGTTTCTCTATCCCATCTTTGAGATTATCTAAAAGCTCTCTTTCTGTTATACCGCAAATATCAGAAAAATCATCGTCTATCGACACGTCATCAAGATTATTCAAATCTGAAAATATGCTCAATTTACTGAATCGACTGACACCTGTCAGGAACACGAGCCTTATATGTGAAGCACAACTTTTGAAATTAGCATAAATTGATGCCAATTTTGCCCGATAATGTTCAAACCGCTCATCATGATTTAGATTTTTCACAATTGGTTTGTCATATTCATCTACAAGAATAACTAGCTGCTTCTTAGTCTTTTCATGTATTGACTCTATTATATACTGAAACCTTTGAGGGTATTCCTCGTAGAGTTTTTCAATAGCATATCTCTTTTCCCATTTACTTAATTGAATATCTAACACAGATTCAAGTTTTCCAAATTCTGTATAGTCACCATTATTTAGATCAAGATGCAAAACAGGATTGGGCTCCCAATCATAATTGATTGAATCTATATACAATCCCTTGAAAAGATCTCTTTTCCCTTCAAAGAAATATTCAAGTGTTGACAAGAACAAGCTTTTCCCAAATCTTCTTGGTCTCGCGAGGAAATAATATCTACCTACATATTTGATAATCTTTTCTATATAATGAGTCTTGTCAATGTAACAAGCATTACTTTTACGAAGAGTTTTAAAATCTTGCTCTCCTATCGCATAATTCATAGTTTTTTCCATGTGATTGAGATTTTTTAAGGTTAGTTTTCGGAAAAGATCTCCTCTATTTTCTTGACGGCGTGGTGGTAGCTGGCTTTCAGTGCACCGACAGATGTGCCAAGGATCTCTGAGATTTCCTCATATTTCATCTCGTCAAAATATCGCATGTTGAAAACGAGCCGTTGCTTCTCAGGTAATTTTGCTACTGCTTTCAATAACTCTGCTTGCAATTCATCACCATCGAAATACTCGTCTGCCTCTATATTATTAAGGAGATATGAGTCATCGCCGTCCTCTACTGTAAGCTGATTGCGTGTTTTCTCCTTATTCAGGAAATTAATCGACTCGTTGATGGCTATCTTGAACAGCCAAGTCGAAAGCTTGGCATCACCCCGGAAATGCTGAACATTTGTCCAGGCTTTCAGGAAGACATTCTGGAGAATGTCATCAGCATCCTCATGGCGAACAACCAACTTACGTATCTGCCAATATACCGGCTCACCATATATTCGCATGAGATTGTCGAAGGCGGCATGTGCCGTCTTCGGATCTTGAAGTTGCTCTATTAGCTTCTTCTCATCTATGGGTAGCGTCGATTTTGCCATTTGGACACAAAGTTAATACAAAAATTCTTTTTTTACAATAGCATTTTTTTATTTTTAACATTAAACCTATGGCTTAAAAAATTGTCAGATAATTAAAAAGAATAGCACTAAAGTTTTTCAACTTAAATATCTTACTGAATAGCAAATCTTTACAACGACATATCCAAAATATGAAAACTGAACACAACATACTCGAAAAAGTCGACCATAAGACCGGATATACCGTTCCCGACAATTATTTCGATAGTGTCAGGAGCAAAATATTGGAAAATCTTCCGGAATTTCAGGAGCAAAAACCTGAAAAACTTTCCGTATGGCGCAAAATTCAGCCTTACGTATATATGGCTGCGATGTTCGCCGGCATATGGTGCATGATGAAGATGTTCCACATGATGACTACTACCGATCTGAGCCTCGACAATCCGCCCGAATCCGTAGCCCTCGCTATGGCAGACGCCGACCACTCAGAATGGTATACCCCATCCGACAACCCAGATTTCTTCATCATTGAAGACGACATCTGCTCCCAATATTCTTCCATCGAAGATTTCAAATCTGATTTTAATAACACCGGACTATAACCACTACCTTCTATGAAAAAATATTTACTATTCCTCCTGCTTTCACTCCTGACTATACCATTCATTACGGCTCAGAATAAAGACAAGGCTAAGATGATGGAGGAACTACAGCAGTTTAAGATAGACTATCTCGCTAAGGAAATGCAACTTTCCGAAAAGGAAAAGTCTGAGTTTGTTCCTCTCTATAAGGATTACGACAACGAGCGAAAAAAGGCCGGTGCGGAAGCTTGGAAATTTGACAGGGAGCTCAAGAAGAAAAAAGATGCTTCTGAAGAAGACTATAGAAAGCTTTCCGACCTTCAGCAGAAAGCCCGTGAAAAAGACAATGAAATCGTAAAAAATTACGATGGCAAGTTTGAAAAATTCCTTTCTGCGAAGCAAATCTACACTATGCACGAGGCGGAAGGGAAATTCTTTGAGAAAATGAAAGAGATGCGTAAAAAACAACATGGTGATAAGCATCCCCATGATAAAAATGGTCATAAATCCTCTAAAAAGAAACCAAAAGACCACAAAGACAGTGCGCCTTCTCCTGAAGATTATCCGCCTTTCTCCATAGATCTTTGAAATTTATTTTCGGTCATACATTTACAATTAAGAGATGACAAAAAAAATATTCTCCATGCGTGCAGTTGCCTCTCTGGCAACTGTCGTGCTTTTAGGCGGTTTTCTTTTCTCCGCTTCCGCCGCAAAAAAAACTTCTTCCAATACAATGACAGCTCCCGACTTTGCTTACCCTAAGACGGTAGAGAAAAATGCTACAGCAGCTCTTGAAAAGGCTGTCGCTCACGGCGACTGGCCGGCCGCAATCGACGCCATTATCCAGTCAGTTACAGCGGAAAATATTGTAAGTAATGGATACGCCACGAAAGGAATCGCCAAAATCGATAGCATAGCTTCAATAGCTCCCGCATCTTGGCGACCCGCTTTCTTGCTCATCGAAGCCGGGATCTACAACTCCATCTACAATACAATAAGATGGAAAGCCGACAGACGCGAGATTCCAGAAGATTCTATCCCAACAGACCCATACGAATGGAGTCGGGATATATTTGCGCTAAAGACTTTCAATATCTGTAAGGAAGCCTTAGACGCCCCTATCCCATCTGCCCTTTCGCTTAGAGAGTGGGGAAAATTTCTTGAAAATACCTCCGACGCCTTCGCCGACGGCATGACTGAAGAGGAGTTTATTTGCGACTATTGCTTTAACGAACTCAATGTGTATGCTGACGCTTCTGCCGACATCATTCCATTCTTCTCCAATAAGACTGAAGCGGTCACTCCGACACAAAAATGCGCTGAACTCCGTGATAAGGCTATCGACCGACTTATTGAATCTGCTGCTTCCTGCAAAAGAATGATGATTCTCGCAAAGGCTCTATCAGAGAAGGCAAATACTTTGTCATTCGGAGCGAGAATGACATTTCTGGTAGCTGCCCTCGATAAAGTTAAGGGTTCTGAAGGAGAACAACTTATAATATCTGAAATGCGTGATTACATTTCTGAAGATGCTATCCCGGGAATCCCTACCTTGTTCCCTTATACAACAAAGGATTACATTGAGTTGATGCGTAAATCTGTGGCTCAATTCCCTAATGGAAAATATGCCAACGATCTGAAAAATATAATCAACGACCTCACTCGTCCTTACGCAGAGATAAGGTTTAAATCCCAGTATCTGTCTTCCGATGATATCAAAATGGATGTAAAACTTACCAACTGCAACGAGTCTTGGGTACTCGTCTATGACTATTCTCCATTTATAAAGGCAGAAAGGCAACCCAAAACACGTGATGTGGCTGCCAAATGCCGGCTTGCAAAGGCTTCCAAAGTCAATGCCACAGGAGAAATCCCTTTCTCAGCCGAAGCACAGGCATCTATAGGCAATCTTCCGAAAGGCACATACGTTGTGATTCCAAGTGCAACCGCTGATAGTAAGGGTATTTATGGGACTATCCTTAACGACACTTGGCGTCAGCCCTTCTCTGTAAGTGACATAAGCGTCATGACCATCCAAGGTCCTGATGCCTCCACTCGCGTGTTTGTTGTAGATGGCGAAAACGGGAAACCCATCGAAGGAGCCCAAGTGAAAGTCTTCACTAAAAAGAATTATTCTTCCCCTCGCACATTGCTTAATACTTTGACCACTGACAGGGATGGATGTGTGACTGTCAAAGCTGAGCGTTTTGATGTCGAAGCAGCTTTTAATGGGTCGAAGTGGAACTCCGATTCTCAATATTATAACTCTACATATCGGCAAGACACTACGACTCGCCGATTTGCCCAAATACTCACCAACCGCGCCATCTTCCATCCCGGCGACTCAATTTCTGCTGCTATCATTGCGTATTCTTCACGAAAGTTCAATAGATGGCTCGATAAAGAAAAGAAAGTGAAAATAGAACTTAGAGACGCCAATTATAAGGTCGTATCCTCCGACTCAATAATGACAGATGTTTTCGGACGCGCTTCCATTGAGTTTGAAATTCCAACCCAAGGACTTCTCGGAAACTGGCAATTGATTGCATACGATGAAAACGACCGCCGTCTCGGCAACACCTCTTTCCAAGTGGCTGATTATGTCGCACCTACTTTTTTCATCACTTCCGACAATTCAGATGAAGATGTCATCCCTGGCGATGTGATTCGCCTTAAAGGTCAGGTGCTGACATACTCAGGTATGCCAGTTTCAGGTGCCACTGTGAAATATAATGTGTCTTACCGCCCCCCAATGAGATGGTTCGTATATAGCTCAGCAACTTTCGATTCTTCTGTAACTGCCGATGCCGAAGGAAAATTCGAAATAGAATTGCCAACCGCTAATCTGAAAGGCACCCAATTCGAACGCGGTGTATTCTCAGTAAATCTTTCCGCCACATCCCCGGCCGGCGAGACACAGTCAGGCCCAACCGAAAGATTCGCACTCGGAAAGGAGTTCAACATCCAACCCTCATTCAAAGATTTGAAATTTGACATAGCCGACAGTATTCCGGATATGGTCTTCTATGTGAAAGATATGCTCGGGCGCAATGTCAAGAAGGAATTATCTTATAAAATGATTAATACGACCACTAAGGAAATAGTGGCTGAAGGAAGCTTCATATCACCGGTTTTGACACTTCCCTCAAAAGATTATGCCTCTGCTCTTTATTCAGTTAAAGTAGTTCTTAAGGAAGATACTATCGTCAAAAATGAAATGCCTGTTATATTCTGGCGAAAGACAGACAAAGTTGCTCCGGAAGGTACAAACCTTTGGGTTCCAGAAACTGTAATCACTGCAGAAAAAGGGCAAAGCAATGTAAATGTGACCGTCGGAAGCAGTGTAGCCGACAGGTGGATTCCTGCTGTCACATCAGCAAATGGCGAAATTCTATCTATGCAATGGTTGCATATTGAAAAAGATAATCTTTCTGTTCCAGTTAAGGCGCCGGAAGGGGAGCAAAATTATATGCTAAATTTGACCTACCTCTCAGATCTGAATCTTGAGATGGCAAATGTGACCATCTCTCCGGCATCCGCCAAGGATAAACTGAGCGTTGAGACAGAGTCATTCCGCGACAAGATTTCAGCTGGCGATAACGAAAAATGGTCGTTCATATTCTATCGTCCTTCATGCAAAGTTTCAGATATTCCTGCTTTGGCCGTGATGACAGATGCTGCTTTGAATGCCCTCACTCCTTTCAACTGGAATTTCAATCCCAGCACTAACGGTTATTCCTCATTCTATCGTATGCGTGGCAATTACAATGACCTTCGAAACTATAATTATTCTTTGAAGGATTCTAAATATTTAAGTTATAAATCCTTCACTTTTCCTCAACTCAATGACTATGGTTTAAGCTGGGGGCTGAATGGAATAAGATTCGGTGGTGAAGTAGCATACGTCACTGGAGCTGTAAATGACATGGCTGTCATGCGTTCTTCCGCACCACAATCCATGAAGTTGATGGCAAAAGCTGCACCTACAGTTAAAGAAGAAGCGGCTATGGCTGATGTTGATATGGATGATGCTGTTGTTACCGAAGAAGCGGAAGCAGAAGAGTCAATTATGATTCGTGGCAATGGAGATGGAGGGAACGCTGAATCTTCAGATACTCCCGACCTCCGCGAGACGGAATGTCCGGTTGCTTTCTTCATGCCTTATCTCGTATCTGATAAAAATGGCATTGTCAACATTGACTTTACTGTTCCCAATTTCAATACTACTTGGGCATTTCAGCTGTTAGGTTATGACGAGACTCTCCAAGTTGCAAAGACAACTCTCGAGGCTGTGGCTTCAAAACCGATCATGGTATCTACCCATGCTCCTCGATTTGTACGTACGGGAGATGTCATAGCCCTGACAGCAACTGTCTTCAACAATTCAGATGCCGTATGCTCGCCCAAATGCCGCATAGAATTGGTGGACTTGATATCGGGAAAGACAATAGAAGCTAAGGATTTTAATCTTGGCCCAATTGCCGTTGCAGAAAACTCGCTCATAACATTACAATGGACCGTTCCTTCTGATGTTTCTTCTGTTGGTTTCCGTGCATACGCCGAGGCAGCCGGTCATCGCGATGGTGAGCAGGCTCTACTCCCTGTCCTTCCGGCTTCTTCACCAGTCGTGGAGTCAACCCCGTTCTGGATTGCTCCGGATAGCAATGAAGTAGAAGTGAAACTTCCTAAATTTAAGGATACTGACCAGGTTACTCTCCAATATTGCGACAATCCCGCATGGTATTGCCTCACGGCTCTTCCCGACATCGTGGTGCCTGAATCCAAAAGCGTGACTACAAAGATGCAAGCTCTATTCGGAAACGCTGTTGCATACAATCTGATTTCAGCTAACGCCAATCTGAAGACTGGTCTTGAAACTCTCCTTTCCGACAAAGACTCTCAGTTTGCCGCAATTAAGAGCAATCTTGAAAAGGATGGTAGCCTAAAAATTACCCAACTCAACAATACTCCATGGGTGAACAATGCTGAATCGGAGACTCTTCGCATGAGTCGGCTTAGCTCGTTGCTGAATGACACTACGGCTCTAAATGCCATCAACACCATCCTCGATGATATCCGTTCTCTCCAAGACAGAAGCGGAGGATGGAGCTGGTGTCCAGATATGCAACCTTCTCCATATATCACTCGCGACGTTCTGAGGAAGTTTGCGATGATAATGAAGGCAGGTGCGATGAATCATCTTGATGGAGCTGAAAGCATGGTGAAATCTGCTATAAGATATGTGGATTCAGAGACGGTCAAGGATTACAAGAAGTATCATAAAAAAGGCGAATCCTTGAGTTATCTCCTTGATTGGCTCTATGTGCGCAGCTCCTTCCCCACTTCATATCTCCCCAAAGATGCTACTGGCTCTGAAATGAATTCTATCGCCTCCAAGGCATACAAGGACATCGCTAAAGAATGGAAAGATCTTGGTATCGGAGGAAAGGCTAAAGCCGCCACTCTACTATGGCGTGCCGGCGATAATAAGACAGCCGCTGAAATCCTTGAGTCTTTGCGTCAATACGCAAGTGAGTCTCCCGAAAAAGGAATGTGGTTTGACAATCTCAACTCAGGTTGGGGTGGTATGAATACTCTTCAGACCACTACCCTCGTGCTTGAGGCCTTCGCTGAGATACAACCCTCAAACAAGATTGTAGATTCTCTCCGTCAATGGCTCGTTTTAGGTCGCCAATATCAAGATTGGGGGAAATCAACCTACACTTTGGAGACTGTCAATGCCATCTTGACTTCCGGCACAGATTGGACTTCGAAATCTTCTATTGAAATTCCTGAGTTTAGCTTAAAAGACAAGAAACTCAATATTCCGGAGACAGCAAAACTTACGGGTGCCTTTACGATGACTCTCGATGCAAAAAATGCATCCAAAAAGACCTTGATTATCTCAAGAAAAGGAAATTCTCCTGCATGGGGCGGCGTGATTTCTCAATATGAGTCACCGATTCTCGATGTAGTGGTTTCGGAAGTTCCGGAACTTTCCATTCGCAAGAGCATCATCGCTCTCGTGGAAGGAGAAAATGGCAAACTGACTCCAAAGGAAGGCATCGCATTGGAGAAAGGTATGAAAGTCCGTGTGACTCTCTACATAACCGCTGGCCGTGACATGGACTATGTGGCTGTGACCGACGAAAGGAGTGCATGTCTTGAACCGACAGACCAACTCTCAGGCTATACCGCATCTGATGGTGTAGGTTTCTATCGTGAAGTCCGCGACTCTTCTACCAATCTTTTCTTCGGATGGCTCCCGAAAGGCACCCATGTTGTCTCTTACGACTGCACAGTGAGTCAAGAAGGCACATTCAGCTGTGGCATCGCGACAATACAATCCCAATACTCCCCCACAGCCGTAGCCCACTCTGCCGGATCCCTCCTCTACGTCAAATAATTCAATAATGGCTACTGATACATCGAGTTATCTCGACTCAATTCGAGTTACCTCGAGATATATCAAATTTTAGACTTAAATAAAGGAAGAGCCCCCATATCAGGTTCTTCCTTTTTCATTTTTTCCTCAGTGAGCCCTCTATGTGAAATTTATTTCAAAAAAAATGCTAATAAAAATATTGCAATTTTAAGAAATTTTAAGTACCTTTGCACTGCGATTGTGTGCCTACCCCATGCCATCGTGCCTTAACATCTGAATAAACAATTAAAACATAATCTAATATATGAATTTACTGTTGGAAATAAGCAACGGAGATTTAGCGATTACAGCCGCCCTGACCGGTATGACCCTCGTGTTTGCGGCTTATTGGATCGCTCGGCTGATCGGCCCAAAATCCTATTCGGTAAAGAAAGGAGAGACTTACGAATGCGGTATCCCCACCCGTGGTGAATCTATGATTCAGTTCAAGACCGGCTACTACATCTTCGCAATCCTGTTTCTCATTTTCGATGTCGAGACAATTTTCCTCTATCCTTGGGCCACTATCATGCGTAGCCTCGGACCTTCAGGACTTCTCTGCATTGCAATCTTCATGTTTATTCTTGTTTTAGGCCTTGCTTACGCTTGGCGGAAAGGAGCTCTCAAATGGCAGTAACAATTGATGACATCAAAATCAAGTCGATGGAGACTTCGGACTTCAAAGACAATGAATACATCGAAAAACTCGTAGAAGAACTCAACGCCACCGGTGCTAACGTGGCTGTCGGCAAACTCGATCAACTCATCAACTGGGGTATTTCCAATTCCCTCTGGCCCCTTACCTTCGGCACAAGCTGCTGCGCAATCGAATTCATGTGTCTCGGAGCTGCACGCTATGATATGGCACGTTTCGGTTTCGAGGTTGCACGTAACTCTCCCCGCCAGGCAGACTATATTATGGTGCAAGGAACTATCGTCCACAAGATGGCTCCCGCTTTGTTGCGTCTTTATGATCAGCTCGCCGAGCCTAAGTACGTCATTGCTTGCGGCGGTTGCGCTGTCAGCGGAGGTCCATTCAAAAAGTCTTATTGCGTTGTAAATGGAGTCGACCAGATTCTTCCAGTCGATGTCTATATCCCCGGCTGTCCTCCTCGCCCGGAAGCATTCTTCTATGGCCTTATGCAGCTTCAGCGTAAGATCAAGATTCAGAAGTTCTTTGGTGGAGTAAACCGTAAAGAGAAAATAAAAGACTTCTTCCGCAAGCATCCTGAAGATGCAGGCGAGTATTAATCAGCATATTTTCTAAAGCTCAATTCCAAAGAATTAAGCCCAAATAGCCCAATTAGACAATTAGACCAAATAGACTAATTAGCCCAATTAGACTAATTAGTAAATTAATTATTCATAATAATAATGAGCGTTAAAGACAAAATAAGCAAGATTTGCCCGTCTGCAACATTTGAGGATTCTGAAATCCTCCTCGTAAATGTGCCTGCTGAAGACTGGCGTGCCCTTGCTGAAGCACTCAAGCACGACCCTGAGCTCAATTACGATGTCCTATCAGCCGTTGTCGGCATGGACTGGAAAGAGACTCTCGGCGTGATGTATTATTTCACTGCCACAAGCCGCGATTGGGAGATGCTATCTGTAAAGGTAGCTGTCGCTGACCGCGAAAATCCTTACATCGATACCATTTCCGACCTTTGGAAAGTGGCTAACTTCCAGGAGCGTGAAGTTTACGATTTCTATGGCATCAAATTTGTCAACCATCCCGACATGCGTCGATTCTTCTTACGCAACGACTGGAAAGGGCATCCTCTGCGCAAAGATTATGATGCCGACCCGAAGCTCAACCCAATTCCTGAAAATGACGAGAAGAATGAGGACGCTACAGTATCATACGTTAAGGATCCTAACGGTGTGATCAAACCAATTCCTTCTCGTGTATTCGAGATGCATGATTATGTGATGAACATCGGTCCTCAGCACCCTTCAACCCATGGCGTAATGCGCTTCCGCATTGCTCTTGATGGTGAGCAAGTTAAGAAACTTGATGTTGTCTCCGGATATATCCACCGTGGAATAGAAAAGCTTTGTGAGGAACTCGGTTATCCCCAGATACTCCACTTTACCGACCGTATGGACTATATGAGCGCCCATCAGAATCGCCATTGTCTCTGTGCTTGCATCGAAAAGGCTCTTGGTCTTCAAGTTCCTGACCGTGCTGTTGTGATCCGTACTATTATGGATGAGCTGATGCGTATTTCCAGCCATCTACTTGCATTCGGATGTACCGCTATGGACCTTGGCGCTACCACTGCCTTCTTCTATGGTTTCCGTGAGCGCGAAATGTTGCTCGATATCTTCGAGAAAACTTGCGGAGCGCGCATGTCGATGAACTATAATGTCATCGGTGGAGTTATTGCTGATCTTCACCCCGATTTCGTGAAGGATGTGAAAGCATTTCTCGCCATCATGCCTGAGCGCTTGAAAGAATATCACACTGTATTCTCAGGCAATTTAATTGCTAAAAATCGTCTCCACATTGGTCACCTAAGCAAGAAAGATGCCATCAACTATTGCATCACCGGTCCTTCTGGACGTGGCTCAAACTGGAGCTGCGACTGCCGTAAGAAGCATCCGTATGCTGCCTACGACCGCGTAGAGTTTGACGAAGTCCTTCTCGACGGTTGTGATTCATACTCCCGTTATATGGTGCGTATGAAGGAGATCGAACAGAGCTGCCGCATAATAGAGCAACTCATCGACCGCATCCCTGAAGGCGATATCCGAGCTCAAGTACCGAAGATTGTGAAACTCCCCGTAGGGCACTGGTATACTCAGGTTGAGGCTTCCCGAGGCACTTTCGGTGTCTACATCGAAAGCGACGGCTCAAAAAATCCTTACCGTGTTCATTTCCAGAGCCCATGCTTCAACCTCGTCGGAGTTATGGATCTCTGCTGCCGCGGCAACATGATCGCCGACGTGATCACTATCTGCGCTGCCCTTGACTTCGTGATTCCTGACATTGACCGCTAACTAAATCTAATAGAAAAACGACATGTTTGACTTTAGTGTAATTACAAATTGGTTTAACAACCTTTTGTTAGGATGTATGCCGGAATGGGCGACTATTCTCGTGGAATGCATCGTGATCGCCGTGATCCTCCTCGCTGCATATTCTGTGCTGGCGATGTTCTACATTTTCTATGAACGTAAGCTTTGTGCTTACTTCCAGTGCCGTCTCGGCCCGATGCGCGTAGGTCCTTGGGGATTAATGCAGCTTTTCGCCGATGTCATCAAGATGCTCATCAAGGAGATTATTTCTCTAAAGGGCACTGATAAATTCCTTTTCAAACTTGCTCCTTACATTGTAGTTGCGGCTTCCGTGACTGTTTTCGCTTGCCTCCCATGGGGCTACGGTCTTCAGATGATCAACTATAATATCGGTATCTTCTTCATGCTTGCAGTGTCAAGCCTTGGAGTTATCGGTATTCTACTTGCCGGTTGGGCTTCCAATAATAAGTATTCTCTCGTCGGAGCAATGCGTAGTGGCGCCCAGATGGTCAGCTATGAGATTTCTATGGGTCTCGCCCTTCTTGCCATCGTATGTTTGGCAGGAACAATGGATATCACAGAACTTGTATGGGCTCAAAAAGACTGCTGGTTCATCTTCAAAGGATGGCTTCCAGCCGTTATAGCATTCGTGCTTTATCTGATTGCAGCTACAGCAGAGACCAACCGTGGTCCGTTCGACCTTCCTGAAGCTGAACACGAG
>CAZWJO010000074.1:0-15752 GCA_964634905.1 uncultured Sangeribacter sp. | reverse complement strand
GCCGCCAAATTATCCATTAGAACAAGTCTGGCGGCGTTCTGCGTTGTGCGTATTATGGGCATATCATGGTTAGTTTTTGTCGCTCTTGGACGCATGCGGAGCATGCTCTATTACTTAGTTTGCAATCGGAATGCCAATTCTTAGTTAGTGGATGCTGCTCTTGGACGCATGCGGAGCATGCTCTATTACTTAGTTTGCTTCGGAAATGAGATGGGCAAATAATGTTGAGGAAAAACAGATGTGCGTTTGGAGGGTTCGGAAAATTTGTGTATTTTTGCATTGACATTTGATTTTCTGAAATATGAGGCTCTTTGTGGCTGATAATTTGATCGAGTTATGGGACGAAAAGTGTTGATATCTTTCCTTGGCACTAATGACTATTTCCCCGTCTATTATACTTGGGGTGAGAAGAGGAAAAAGACTACGACGCATCGTACAAAGTTTATCCAGGAGGCTCTGGCTACCCGAATCTGCAAGGATAATTGGGATCCGGATGACTGCATCATGATATTCCGTACGCATGAATCAAACGAGATTAACTGGAAAGACAGGGATGGAATACAGGGTCTTAAGTCGGTGTTGGAAAATATCTCGGGGTTGAAATGCAGTATTAATCCAGAGCAGAATGGAGATGGGTCTTCTGACAGCTATATGATACCGGTCGGTTTCAGTGAGGCCGAGATGTGGGAAATCTTCAAGTGTGTGTTCGACAAACTAAATCCTGAAGATGATATATATTTTGATGTGACCCATGCTTTCCGCACCATCCCGATGTTTGCGACTGTGCTATTCAACTATGCCAGATTCCTTAAGCATACCAATGTGAAAGGTGTCTATTACGGTGCATTCGAAATTTTGGGACCTCTCTACAAAATTAAGGCTCTTCCGCCAAAAGAACAGAATAACCTCACTGTGCCAATAGTTGACCTCACAAATATAGTGCGTCTTCAGGAAATCAATACGGCGGCTGCCAGTTTCCGCGATTTCGGCAATCTAAGTTCCCTTTCCGATATCCTTTACGAAACTGGCGTTAGTGATCTGGACGATGCGGTGGAAGATATTTCTGTGGCACTTGACGATCTGGATTTCTTTATCCAGACATGCCGCATCGACGACATTAGGGAGGGCGAATATATGCGGACCATCTCCGAGAGCATCAATAAATTTTGCGAAAGTCCCTTCACAAATGATGCGCAACGCTCCCTGCTTCTTGAAATCTCACGCCAGCTTAACCATTCAGGTTTTGAGGCTGACGATACATTCCGGAATGTCGAGGCTGCCATCAACTGGGCGATTGAGCACCGGATGATCCAGCAAGCATACACCATGGCAAAAGAATATCTCATATCAAGGGTATATAAGGCTATGAAGGAAGCAGGGATTGAGAAGGAGTTGGAGGCAGAACTCGACGTTAACGGAGATCTCTCACGGAACCCTCAGAACCGCAACTATAAGATTCGCGAGGCCTTAGGGAGCATCTTGGGCACGTATAAGAAAATAACTGAAGGTCGACTCGAATTCAAGGGAAGACGTTGGAGTAATTCCAGGGCTGCGAACATGCTCTTGCAGTCGTGTCAAATGGTCTATGACCTTACAAAACCTTACAATGCAATAACGGAAAGACGCAATCATCTTAACCACGCAGCCTCAGACAGTGAGAATGCCGACAGTTATGATGAATATAGGGAGGAATTCCTAAAGAATTGGAGTAGATGCTTGAAGATAATAACTAATTAATTATCCTGATATGAAGAAGATTGATAAGGCAATTCTTGTAATAGTCATCCTTGGATTTGTGGCAGCTGCACTTTGTGTCTTTTGTGGTAATGATAGATGGGGAAATTTCAATAAACTGGAGCTTGTCGTGGGATACATAGCAGATCTTGCGATTGGAGTTGCAATTTATAATTTTATTGTTTCGGAGACAATAGATGTAAAAGGTATTGGCAAAGTCAAGATAAAACGAAGACTCAATAATATCCAGGATCTGACGAATATCATTAGTCTGAAAAAATTTGGTGGTGACCAGTTTCAACGTAATAAGCTTTTGAGTGCATTTTATAAGGACTCTCCTGTGAAGATAGAAGATGATAAGGAGGAAGTGATCTCCCTCGTCTCCTCATTTCCGAAATCACCTTCTCCGGTTCTGCTGCGCACAAATGTCAACTCAATCAAAAGCCTCATGGAAGCAGTGAAATGGATTTGGAATGATGGGCAAGAACTCAGCAATGATATCAAGGCAGACATCTATACTCAATGGTATAAAATCAACCAACACTCCCCTGCCAAGGAGACTACCTTCAAAATCGTATATAAAGATGAAGATTTTTCCATTGACCGTCAAGATTTCAGGACTATCGACGAATTGCTAAATGTGGCTCAAAGCGTTCTGAACGGAGGAAAGACCTTCGACAATAATACATTGACGGAAATCTACCGTAAATGGTATCGTGTAGAATAACGAAGATATAGGTATGCTGATAAATCTTTCAAATCATCCTTTCGCCCAATGGGGCGAAGAGCAGCAGAGAGCGGCTTCCGTCTACGGGGAATGCCGTGACATGCCGTTCCCTCAGATACCGACTGAGTGGGGCTCAGATCAGGTTGGGGAACTTGCAGATAAATATGCCGCCGAGATAATGGCTCTCGACGGCGATAAAACAGTTCACATTATGGGGGAACAGACCTTCTGCTTCTCCCTCATCACTAAGCTCCTCAAAGAGGGTATAGCCTGTGTCGCTTCATGTACGGAGCGGGATGTCACCCAGCTCCCTGATGGGTCGAAGCAGGTGCGGTTTCACTTTGCCAGGTTCAGGAATTATGCTTTCTGATTCTCTTCGCAGGGATGGAGAGTCAGGAGTATAATGGTAGTGGGATCGGTGAGCGGGAGCTGGATGGGACGCATCGGGATGCAAGGAATGGCTTCCGATTCCCAGGCGGCTGCTCTGTTTCGATCTACTTTCGCCATCAGTATGCGGATAGGGGGAGTGGCGTTCATTGCGAGGTTGCGGTAGGAGGGTTGACCTACAGCAAGAAGTTTTGCCATCTCCTCTTGCAAGCTGACTTTCGGAGCGTATGGATACTCATCGCCCAAGAGGAAATTGACCATGTTGAAGTCTGTCATCAATGAATTGACAGCCGACAACACTTCCTGACGAAGTTGCTCATGCGATTTCTCCAAATCCTGAAGAATGCCGGAGTAATTCTTGAACACTTTGATAAGGTTGATACGGCTTACTATTTTTTCCTTATTTGCCTCGAAGAATCCTTCGAGGAGTGAAGACGTGTCTATGGTCAGGAACATCTGACCTTCCGGCCTATATGCTTCGCCAAGTTCACTCTCGTATTCCTTCTTCCATCCACGTAGGGAGTCGCAGTAGCTGACAAGACGGACGTAGGTGGTGGTGATATCGAGCGACATTTTATGGAATCGGCTGATCCACATTCCGGCTACATGGAATTTAATCTGCATTTCGAGCAGACGTTCTGCCTGTCGGCTTGCATCTGCAGCCACGTCTTCCGCTTCCTCTCTTAATTGACGGCGTTTCATGCGCACCCACCATTTATAGCTCAACAAAGTCACCACTCCGAGTCCAGCCGCAGTAAGGGATACAAATGCCGCCCATTGGTCGTTATCACCGAGATACCACCAGACTGCGAATCCGATTGCCACGATAAACATTGCAGTGATGGTATATTGCAGTTTTGTGCGGTAAGCTGCAATTTTTTCCGCAAGGGTGTTTTCGAGTCTCTGCTTTGTGGCATCCCTTCCTATATAATGCTTTGCTTGTGCCTCCTCCGATCTGCGGCGAATTTCTGTCTGCACTTTAGGCATCGAAAGCTGAAGAAGAAGACGCTGATAGTAGGTATAGTATTCAGCGTAAAGATTCTGGCTATTCTTAAGATCGATTTTCATCTTAGCGATTGCGTTCCTAATAGCTGCAATCCTTATCTCCGTCTCGGTAGCTCCGAAGTTGGCGAGGACTGTTGGAATCTCTCTTTTCCCGTCGGCTGCGTCTGAAATCTCCGTGATGATGCATGCAAAATTTAGGTAGTCGGGGTCGTCGATATATCTGGAAGGGATGTAGCAGTAGCCCTTGTCGCCGAAATACTCTCCCCAGGAGTTACGGACGATATAGAAATCGTTTTCTTCCGAATATCCTGCAAGCACCATGGCGTGCCACCCATCTTCCTTAGCGTCGGGGGCATCTTCGGGATGGAGAATGAAGGCACCGTCTTTGCCAAGGTTGTCATAGACCTTCAGTGAGATTCCGACCGGGAAACCCTCGGAAAGCGCACTTGTCAGGAGCTCATGATTGTGGCTTAGGACTTTAGCTTTGTCGGCACCATCAATGAGGGGTATCTGCTTAGCTGCAATGACACGGTGATTCTTGGCATCCTCAATTGCCTCTGCAGAAGGGTTCCATTGGGAGGTGTCGGGGGTATATGGAAATAGCTCCTCATAGCAAATGCCATGTTGGCCGAGGACAGCGAGTTGGTCGAAGAAATTACTTCCCCCGTTAGGGCGCCCTTTCAAGACATTAGAATGATAGAAAATGAAAGCCGGGCTCATCACGTTGTTGTCTTCTATCCCGTTAATCTGCATCATGGCCTCATACATTGCCGAAGTGGCAAAGGAAGAGCAAGAACCGAGGCTTTGCTGGTTTTTGATAGGCGGGAAGAAATCCCGGAGGTCGACAGTCTTCTTGATCTTGAGATCGGGAGAAGGGACATATTTGTCATCGAGCGGCTGCTCCTTATATTCGATATCCTTGAAATTTCCTTCCGGGCGGTGCCATTGCTTCTTGATTTGGATTGTCTCTTCGCGGAGTTCCTTCGACTCGAGAAGGCGTTGGAGTTCGTCTTTCTTGTCGCGAATGAAAGCCGTAGAGTTGATGATATCTTGCTTAAGGTCTTTGATAAAGGGAAGTGGATTGAGGGCAAGCTTATTTTCATCGCTCTCCACAAACTCCGACTTATCGGCGTCCCATCTCCACTTCTTGAGTGCATCGAAATCGCCGCGCACCGTGAGGAGATTGGTATCAAGACAATGGTTGTTGTAAGCCTCTACATAGAGGTCGATTGGTTGCGAACAAGCATCGTCGAGGAATGTCCCCTCATGTTCATATTGCATTCCGCTGAGCCTTTCATTGTCCCTGCCTAAGATCATCGCAAGGACGGCCTCTTTTTCGGGAAGCGTAAGCGTTTCATCTTCGAGAATTCCGAGTATATACTCTTTCAATGCCTCCAAATCAGCATCAAGAATCTTTGAGGCTTCTGCCACAGCCTTTCCTTCATCCAATCCTTTATCACGATAGAGGGGTCGGATTTCCTTTTCGAAAAGATGGTAATAGTGAGAATAAATCCCTTTGAGCATAGACTCTGCCCTGTGTGCAGCTGCCTGGAGGTCGACTTCCGTACGGTCGATCCCTACCTTGTCAAGGGCAGCGAGGAAGGCATGCCCCAATAGTTGCGAGGCAGTAGCATCTCGGTCGAAAGCCAGGGATGAAGCACCAACGGTAAGATTTTCTCCGGGGTGGGCAGAGAGCAGAGCAGGCGATAGGATTGCATAGTAGTCTTGGATGAGAGCAGTTTGGATAAGCGCGATATATCTTGACAGACTCTGGAGGGTGAATCCGATTGGTGCTCCGGTAGAAGCAAAGTCATCAATCAGAGAATATGAGAGGCTGAAGGGGGCAGTCTGACATAAGGCTGCCAGTTTTTGTTGGGCTTCCTTGCGGTGCTCTTCAGCGTCGGATTTTGACGATGGGTGGCTTTCAAAGATACGTTCGAGTCCCCCGCATAGGCCAATGATATGCAGAGTTATCTTGTGGGGTACCAATCCGCAGGCCTCTATGAGTGAGACCAAACTCTCGGCTATTCCCTTCTCATAGAAGGGGACTACGGCAACGACATGGAGCGAAGAGTCAGCCATCGTCATAGTGACGAGGCGAGAGAACGCATCGCTGATTTTCTCAGCTACCTCTGCGGGGTTATGTCCGGAAAGCGACAAGGTGTCGTAGGGGGCCGCTTCAGTGCAGGCACGCCTTACCGCTTGCGCAACAAGCGGCTCGGCGAGCCTGGTGGAAGTTGAGGTCCAGACGGTGATGGAGGCAGCCATTTACTCAGCAATATTGTCGAGAATATATTCAATTTCCTTTTCTATGAGGTCCATCTCGGCAGGATAGTGCTCGATGTTCTCCATTGAGATCGGGCATTTTGAGATGGTCTGCAGATAGGTGTTGTCTTGGCAAGCCTTCACAGCTCTCTTAGAGAGAATGCGAATCGGGTTGTCGGGACCCGGTTGGTCAAGGTCGTGGATAGCCTGACGAATCTCGTTGTCGAGAATGTCCATATTGTCTTCAAGATAACGGAACGCTTCCTGACGAGTGGCACCCATATTGACCAGCCACCCTTTTAGAGCCTTCCCTCCCATTCCACGGCTCTTGATCTGGTATTGGCCGATTGTAGGGTCATATTTGATGAGGTCGTAGACGATGGCATTGATCCAAGTCTCGAGCAAGTGAGAGGCAGAGACTTCGTCTTTCGGGAAAAGATCATAGCGTTCCTTGGCCATGCGCTGGCATAGGATGGCATCCCAATGCGAACCATTTGGATGGGCAGCTTCCCATTTTTCATAATCAGTCTTATAGCTATCAAGAGCTTTAACCGTAAAAGCAGGCACTACCCCAAGCTGGCGGAAAATTATCACACGGTTTGAGAGTCCTACTTCTGAGAACTGGATGTCTTTAGCTCCGGGGACGAGATTCTGGAAAAGGTTGTCTTTAGTGAGACGCGAGCGTTTCTTGTCGGCAATGCCGATATAATAACATTCTACCGGACGCTCCCTCAGATCGGCATCGAAACCACGGTAGGTATATGAGAGCAGAGGAAGCGACTTTTTGACCGCATTGCGGATAAGTTTCTTAAGTTCATCCTCGCTGAGCTGATCGAGTGCATCATCGACCGACATTTTCTCGTAAGCTACAACTTTCGGCAGGGTGCGGATAAAGCGCATCAGCACTTCTCCGGTCTGCTTTGAAGTCAAACCGGCAAGTGAAGCTACTCCTCCTTCGCTTTGCATCGACTTTGAGAAATCGTTGAATACTATGTCGGAAAGTGGACATTCAATCTTTGAAGCATAGTCGGTAGAGAGATCAAACTGGAAGAAATTAGCTCCTATGTCGGCACGCTGCATCTTCTGAATCTCGTTGGTGCAATCAGTACGTACGTTCTGCAAGTTGCCCATTATGACGTCGACACGTTCGATCGATTGGTTGACACGCTCCTTCAGCCAGCTATAGAACTGACGTGCCATAGCGCGGCGTACGATTTCACGACGGCATACGGCAAGCCTCATGGTCTGCGCTACGACTTCTTCCTCGAATTCTTTACGGTTGCGCTTGAAGAGGGTGCCCATGCATTTCTCGAGTTCCTTGCAAGCAGTCTTGAGAGAAGATTCCAGGCGCGGGAGCTGCTTCTCAAATTCTTCTTTCTCATTTTTCATCTCGCCATCGCAAAGTTCTACCTGACGGAGAATTGCAAGGAGGATCTGTTGGCATAGGAAAATGCCACATTCGCGGTCAGCCTGCTGCTTCATGAGGCGAGTGAGCGACTCATCTACTCTTGCCTGGAGGGCTTCGAGTTTCTCATCAAGTTTAGCTTTGGGCTCTACGGCTCGTTTGTCGAGATAGTCTTTACATTCCGGGTATGGGTTGTCGGGGCTGTCAATGTCGGTGAATGTGTGAGCCGGACTTGGAGACATGAAATAGTCGATTACGTCATCCTTGCCGAGATTTTCACGAATCTTGGTGTTGTCAAACCAGTTGTTGGCAATGATAGAAGGGTCGTCGCATCCGCCGTTGAGCATCTTGTTGATAAGCTGGATCATAGCTTTCTTCTCATAGATCTTGGCGAGGCGATTGCCATCGAATACAATTTCGGCGCAACCGAAGCCGGCAACCCAAGCTTTCTTGTTCTTTATGTCCATTGTGCCGTCGGCAATAAGTTTGCTGACATTGTCGCTGACTGAATCAAGGGCGACTCCAAGTTCTCCGACGGAAGTGACAATAGCAAGGGCTATCATCTGGCAGAGAGGATCGACATGGTCGAACATGTCATTGTTCTCGTTGCAATTGTCGATGAAATAAAGGGCATCGAATGCGCGGCTGTTGACCTTATCGACAGTGTGAAACCATTTGATATCAACCGGAGCGGAGTCAGGGGTAAGGTGAGCAAGATAATCAAGGTCTATAATGGCTCCTTTGCCATTGGGCTTCACACGAGCCGACATAGCACCGGTCACCATAGTACGGAATACGTCTGAAAGCACGGCATATCCGGATATCTTGATGTTGGGGAACATGCGTTTGATGAGATATGCAGTATTCAGGAAAATGCCGCTTCCTGTGCCGCCGCCGAGAGAGAAGACCATGTGCACTTCAGTGTCTGTGCCGAGAAGATCATAGTCGGAGTTGTCGATGATAGCGGCGTTGTTGACTTCAGTAATCTTGTTGTTGATAAATTGCTGCACGCTGTATTCATTGACTGTGATGGCGAAGCGTCCGTTGCTTCGCATTTGTCCTGCTCCGATGGAGAGTGCAGTAAGGCCTTGGGCGTTGCCTTCGGGGAGCCAATCGAAAAGCTTACGTTCTTTATTATTCGCATATATGAGAATCGGAGTGTCGACAGAAATGCAGAGTTGTTCAGAAGCCCGGAGAGTGATCTTGGTTCCGTCGTTGGCAATGACGAAAGCGTTTGAGAGTCCGGGTTTGTCGGTATCTATACCGATGAAGCCGATCATCGGGGGGATTTGCCCATAATTTTCATAAAACATTTTCTTGGCGTCGAGAATAGCCTTCACGCCAGTGCCTCCGAGTCCTATTAGAAGCGTTCTTCTTAGTTTTGCCATATTGCTATTGTAATTTAAGTTTCGCTTCGCTCAACTTAAAGGTTAAGAGGTTAAAAGTGTCCTTCAACTTGAGCATGCGAAAGTTGAGTTATTAAGAGAATTCCATTTCCATTTTTTCTTTGGTCTCTATGTTTTCTGCGGTGGCTTTTTCATACTGACCTAAAATTGAAGTGGGATAAATGTCCCAGCCTCTTGAGCTGCGCACCCTGACCTTTCTTTTGCCTCCGCCAGGGAGTATTTCAAGTTCGGGAGAGAAATGATCGGCTCTGACGTATTTTATTTCTCCGGTAAAAAGGCGCGATAGAAAATTTTGTGACCGTTTTTTTGTGGTGAACACAATCTTACGGGCACCTCTTATCCTCTTGGAGGCATAGTATGAGCCGGGACCTATCAATTCTACTTTTCCCATCCTTATGACAGGGAAAAAGATTCTTTTGAGCACTATGAGCCAAAGGATGAGAAGGGCGGCGAGAGCGATTGCCAGCCAAAAAAGAAGAGTCTTCAAAGGATTCCAGCCTACGTCGTAGCGAGTGCGGAGAGAAGTGCCCTCATATTGGTCGGCCGGAGAGTCGTTGATCATATCTATTCCAGTGTGGCTCTGTGGCACGAGGTTGAAGTAGCGTTTGCCGGTGGCTGCATCATGGTTGAAGACGACCTTTAAGATTGCATTTTTGTCGGGAGAAATGTTGATTATATCGCCATTGGCAATGGGATTCCCGTTGTAAAAGGCCTGAAAGTCATTATTGTCAGCTTTAAATTGCAGTCGAAGTACGCTCTGGTTTAGATGGTTCTCAAAAAGAGGCTGAAGGTTCCATTCCACCTCGCTGTCAGGCGCGGCGTCGCTCCAAAGGAAAGCATCGTGCCATTCCACGCTTTCTGCCTTTAGCTCATTTTGTCCCTGAGCAAGCATCAGGCGGGATGGAATTTCATCGGCAACATGCACCGAGATTGTTGGATTTGCGATAAAAAACCTTTTATCGGTACACTGGATTGTGACTGGGAATTCATCTTCTTTGCCTTGCAAAGTCTGATGGAGCGACTGCTTGTCATGGCCATTCTTAGGAGCCAGAGATATGAGGATTTTGCCGTCAGAGGCCTTGTTGCCAGCCACAGAGACGTTAAAAAGGGGATCGGAAGAGGAGACTTGAAGCGGGTATTCTCCGGGAAGGCTGAATGATATTTCCCGTTGTTTGGAAAGCTCTTCGAGATTAGTGTAGACATCAGAAGAAATGTCGGCTATCTGTGGGATTACCCTGCCTTGACACTGGACGATGAAGGCATCAGGACAGGCGTCTATTGCTTTACGGATTACCGGATTTACGACACCTTCCGTCAGTGCGACATAAAAGAGTCGGCAATTCCGATGGTTGGCACACCAATTGGTGATGGTCTGAGCTACTTTTTCCGGAGAATCGCCGGAGTTTGGCATGCCGTCGGTAAGAAGATATATTTTATTGTCCATATTCGGATTGACTCTGTCAAAACCCTCTTTTAGGACATCGCTGATATGAGTGTATTTGGCTTCAGCTATATATTTGTCAAAGGCTTTGCTTATATTATTTTTCTTGCCTTGATATTCGGAAGAAGAGAAACCTATCACTTCGTAGGGATTGTTACCAAAAGGAATTACGAGAAATTGGGAGCCGGGGATCGAGGTCTGGGTGGTGATTGTCGCATCGAGAGCTGCCTGAGCAGGATTCCAAAGACCATTGGTCTTCATGGAGCCGGTACAGTCAAAGAGATAGATATTATTTTTCTCTCGTTGGGCAAGGGAAAGGGAGCATGCGCTGAATATGGCTGCGAAGCTTAATAAATATTTCAAAAAAGAAAATCTTTTCATATCGTCAGAAAATGGGGATTAGCGGGCTATGTCTTGGAGTGAGAATTTTCCGTTGATTTCCTTGGGTTCTTTTTTGCCTGATAGGAGTTCAAACATGAAGTCGCGGATTGCGATGGGTTCGAGTTTTGCGAGATTTCCTTGGGCGTCGTTGCCGAGGTCGTATGTCTTCAGGAGTTGCGGACCGAGAGAGGCAGCAGTAAGAAGGAAATGGTTTTGGAAGCGGTCGGTGTCGATGAGGTCGGCAGCCAATACCTTACCAATGACGGTGAATGAGCGGAGTGCTTTTTGGCGTCCTTCTTCTACGAGTGTGGATTTGACTTCATCAGTCTCCGGATTCATTGGTATCCTTCCGGAGAATGGATCTTCAGGGAGATTACGGAAGAGAGAACCCAAGTCGGCAAGTGTCAGATTGAAAAGTCGTGTCCCGGGATTGATGTTTGGTTTTTCGATGGTGAAGGCTGAGGGGAGGAGGAGTTGGATAGTACCTTTGAGATTGACTCTTGGAGTGTTGAATGTGCCAATGATGCAGTTGTTGAGAGTGGCTTCTTGGGTAGCGAATACGCCGCCTATCACGACACAGTTGTCGAGCGAGATTTCATCTGCATATATGCTGCCTGCTACGTATGAGTTTTGGAGAGTGACTGATTTCCCGTTGATATCGGAGCCGAAAATCGGACGGCAACCTGTGGCACGTGACGTTACAGAGTCAGCTGACCCTACCGCTTTCATGAAAGTCACATCCCCTTTGACATCGGATGAAATGTAGAGTTCCTTTTGTGCGAATACGGCACCTTGAATAGTGATATCGCCACCTCGGATCTGTATTGTGTTTCCGAATACGGCTCCTTCCACTTCGGTGTTGCCATTGAAGATGACATTGCGTGTGAGTTCAGATATTTTTTGAGGAAGAATGGCTCCGCGTACGAGGTTGTCCTGGAGGATTATCTCGGTGGCATCGAAGCGAATTTCCTTTAGTTCTTGTTTATTGCTCATTGTGAGTGAGGATTTATAGGGTTATTTGCCGGGGGCGGCAGTTTGGGAAAGATTGAAAAGTCGGGCGGTCATATCCGCTATGCGTCGGTCGCGGGGAGTGTCTGAATTCTGAAGCAGTCGGCCTACTTCTTGGTTGAAATAGTCGTTGATATTTTGTCGGTCAACGGGTGAAATGTTGCCGTCCCATCCTTTGCTGTCGATCTCTTCATTTAGTTTTTCCTTGGGAATATTTTGAAGAAGAGGGGAAATGAACATCTCGCGGGCAGATGGACCGTTTTCTCCGGTGGTCTCAATAACGCAATAAGGGGTAGCCCATAGAGCCGATTCTCCGATGGGTAGGAGACAGTTGCGGATGACATCATCAGTTGCATGCTGCGCACTGAGAAATTGCCGCCCTTTTTCAATTGTCTCCTGGGCTTGGCGTTTGAGAAGCCCGGCTGTGAGCATCGAATGTAGGTGGGAATTCTCGTTGGCAGACACAGAGACAGTGGCAGCCGCATCTTCATTGCCGGCGTGAGAGCCGATTTGGTCGAGAGTGCGTGTGGCGTGAAACACCGGTTCGTCGATGGAATAAACACGGTTTTCAAGTTCCTTGTTAAGGTCGGTGAAAATTTTAATATATCTGTCGGCAATCCGGTGATAATCTGCTCCCATTTGTTTCTGCTTCTCTTTGCAACGCTGGGCAAGAGTCTTGAGTTGCAGAAGGAGGGCGTCGGATTGAATCTTAAGCTGGGCAATCTGTTGGGATATATCCGATTTCACTGTCTTGAAGAATCCGGCGACGATAGTGTCTCCAATTTTCTTGGAGGATTTCCGGATGGCATCGAGTTGTGCGGTTTCTGTGGCCACGACAGAGCCTGTAAGGAGATCGACACCATCTTTCATATTGTCGACGGCCGCATCGAATGGTTCGGTGTCGACTGTGACATCGAAATGTACTGTCTCACTGGCAGTCCCGGAGTATGAAATGGATCCTCCATGCTCAGAGGCAGGATATGAAACCGAACCGGAGTATCTTACGGTGACAGATTTTGAGAAACGTCGTGTATAACTCATGGCATGAAGTTTTAATAGTTATGATAACGTTTCGAAAATGTTCCTGCCAAACATAGCGAGCATCGTGTCGCGCTGGCGTTGGGAAAGACCGGAAGAAGCCACCATTTGGCGGAAATAGTTTGCAACTTCGGGATTTATTTCATTGGGTTGGTGCCAAGTCAGGGAGCCATCTCTGCAAGAAGATGATATGCGGGTTTCGATGGTCTGGCGAGCATCTTTGTTGAGGTCAATCTCTGAGACATAGATAGAGGTCTGCATATTGCCGTTGCCATCAATGTTGCTTTCGGCGATACAGACAGGAACAGCGACGGATACCTCACTTTCCGACATCCTTCGGGGGAGAAGAATACGCTCGGTAATTGTATCCAGGCGGTTGGAGTCGGCGATAAAACTTTCGATAGCCTTTATAGCTTGGGCAGCGCGATATTTGAGGTTGGAGGAGGCGACTGATTGTGAAGTTTTGATGGTCTCAGACTGTCCGATAGGCACAGTCGAAATAAGGAGGTTTCCCCGATTGGTGACCTTGTCGGCCTCAGTAGTAGCGAGATTCAACACCGGGCGGTCAATCTCAGTGATTCTCTGTCGGAGATTCTTGTTGAGAGAATTGAAGGTCTTGATATATCTTTCGCAAATCATCTGATAGTCGCGTTCCATTCTTTGGCGAATGGCAAGCAGACGTTTCCTTTGCTGGTTTAGCTGGAGGAGGTGGGCATCGACTTTACTTTGCAGGGCTGCCATCTTCTGAGAAATCTGAGAGTGAATCATGGCGTAGAATCCTTGATTCACTTTTTTGCAGACGTGGTCGGCGCTGTCGGCCTGAGCTTTGATCACCGCAGCCTGCATACCTACCACTGCGGTAGTGGTGGCATTTACATGTTTTTTCACAGAATCGATCTCCCGCGCCATCTCGGAGGTGTCGACAAGGCAGTCAAATTGATGTGACATATTGTGAAGCTTTAGTGATGATTAATTGTTTTCGTCGTTCTTGTCACCGCATTGTGGATCTTTGATGGGAGGATTCGGAGTGTCGGATGAAGTCGACATAGCACTGAGTGCCTCTCTGACCATTGCAGGAAGATTGAGAGAGAAATGCTCGTAGGCCAAATCGCTGACGAGGGGCTGCGGAGGGATTTCGGAGTCTTTCGCAAGTTTCGGATTGACAGCGGCGAGAGTTTTGCGGCGGTCGTCCATTTTATGGATTTCAGAAGCAGCGACAGCCACGGAGTTGGAATAGCCGTCGCGGAGTTTTGCGTCGTAATACTCTACATGGCCGAATTTCTCAGCCTTGAGCTCAATGTCTTCCTTTAGGCGTTCGATATACTCCTCAAATTCGTTTTGGCATCTTTGGAATTCTTGGCTTTGTATTTCGAATGCAGCAATAGTGTCGGCGGAATTGTCAATGGCATTTACTACCGTGGCATCGAGATTTCCATCGGAATCCTGCATCTGGTTTTCTGTCTTCTGCAGAGCAAGGAGGTTGTTGTAGGCACTGACATACTCTGTCAAAGTGCTTTGCATCAGATTAATGATGTCGGCACTTTCAGCTCTGTTGGCACGATAGAAAGCATCGGTATCCTGATGCCATTTGTTGAGATAGCTTAACTTTTGGTCTTTGATGTGATTGTAGATCTTAAGGCGTTCGATACGGTTTTCCTGCATGAGATTCTGCACCATCGGGGCGACGATTTCCTCATACATCTGATGCACGCCGAAAGGCTGGACTGTAGTGGAGCCATCTTCAGCTACCCAAGTGCCGGTCATAGGATTGAACTTCACTCTGGAAGATGGGCGCAATTGGAATGGCTCATAGCCTTGGATATTGTCGGCATAATTGAAGTCTTCCTGCCGGATGCGCTCGATTTCTTCAGCCTCAAGATCGGGAGAATAATGATTGTAAGGGGCTTTGAGAATTTGGAAGAGGAGCCTGTTCGATTCGAGCACTACCTTATCGACAGAAGCTACCTTCATCCTGGCGACGGTCTGCACAGAATTGCCGATCGACTGCATGAGACTCTTTAGGATTTCCTCAAACTTCATGGTCTCGCTTGACAATGAATTTTTCAATTCATTAATCTCACGGAATTTCTCTATTCCGGGAGCATAAATGTCTTTGTCGAAAATCTTTACCGCCTGGGCATCTTTTGGAGGAGTTGCAGTGGCGAATTCGTCGAGTTGAGGGAGGAAACTTGAATCCTGAAGCACGAGTGGCAAGGAGACCGAGACAGTCTCCAGATCGTCCATGCAGAAAGCGACGGTGCGGAGCGAGCGTTCGAGGGCGCCGAGATAGTCGTTTTCGCGGATTTCCTGGATAGATCGTGAGTAATCATCGGTTGGGACAGTCTCAGACTCTTCGGAGGTCTCTACAATTGGTGCTTCCTTTGCAAGATGGTTGAGAGTATGTATTGTCTGTATCAGAAGAGGGTTCTGGCGTGATACGGAAAGGGAAATGTCGGAGTAAGGGACAGCGTTTGTGAAGTCGACTATAAAGCTCTTGTCTTGATATTTCACTTGCTCTGCGACGGGGACGTATGCCACGCCGAGACGGGTGACCTTATAGTCGCGGAATATCTTTTTATGCTCATCGTTGAAGACACCGATGCGCTGATTGAGCTCATCTATCTTTTTCTCGAGATTGCTTTTGACAATGAAATAGGGGAAGATGAAAAGGAAGAGCCATACCCAGGCTTTGGAGAGCTTTTCCTCAACTTCAGATTTCTCTTGCTCGAGATTCTTGATTTCGTTTTCGATGCGCTCTTCTTCCTTGACAATCCGTTCGGCAGATTGGCGATAGTAGTTGAAGAGGATCTTTGCCTGATCTTGCCAGATGTTGGCGGAGTCGGCGAAAATTTTTCCGTCCATGGTGGGGTTGGGTTTAAGGGGTTTAAGGGCTTTTAAGTGTTTTGGAGGGAGCGGCGGCTTTTTAGGTCGTTTTCGAGGCGAGAGAGATTTAGG
>CAZWJO010000073.1:0-15893 GCA_964634905.1 uncultured Sangeribacter sp. | reverse complement strand
TAAGTTTTATTAGTCTAATTAGTCTAATACGGCCAATTGGGCCAATAGGGCTAATTAGGCTAATGGCATTATTGGATTTCATTGTTTAAACGCTGGGGGTAGGACTTTGGTTCTATTTTTGGTGGGCGTTGGAGTGCTCACTGCGTTCGCACCACATCAAAGACTTTGGGGGCGCAGAATCAAAAAAATATGATTGGATTTTTGGAATAGGAGATATTTTTCCTTAATTTTGTGGTTAGTATCAAGATTAATGTTGAGGATGATATGGAGATTATCGGAATTATAGCATTCGGTGGAAACTGGGGTGGATTCAAGTATCTAACGGTTCATTATGATGCATTGTCGGATACTGGGAAGGTCATTTTGTGTGCGCTTTTTGCAGTGGCTTTGATAGTTTCTGTCAGCTCTTCATGGTGGATGCGTGCAATGGCAATATGGTCTGCTAAGAGGAAGGTCGCCGAAATAGAGTGGATAGCAGTGCCGAATGTGGGGTATTATTTGCCGTTTGTGTTATTTTTTGTTTTGGTGCCGGTTTGTGGGATATTCTCTGATAGAGAGGATACCTGGTGGATATTGCTGATCTTTGGATGGTTGGGGGGCAGTGTTGATTTTTGTCTTTGTGCATGAACTGAAGATTGGGCTTGCAATAATTAAGGATGGCAGAGATGAGTATTGGCTTTCGCGCTGGTTTGGATTATGGGGATGGAAGGCTGCCTCTTCGTTGTCAGAACTTTCGGTTGAGAAAGCTAAATCTATAGGATATAATTCCTATTATCTGTATTATGAAAAGAATGGAAGAGTGAAGAAATATGCCAATCGTTCGGATGCTCATTTTCAGTCTTCCTGCTTGCCACACTTAGTGGAGTTCATACGGGAATATAAGCGGGAGGAATGAAAATTGATTGAGTGTTTGAATTCAAGATTTTTTTCTTTTTGTTTTCTATGGGTCTATTAAATAAAAGGAAATGGCTAATCCTTTCGTTTCGGACTTCGTCCTCAACACTGTGTTGAGGATGAAAAATTTCCTTTTTAGGGATTGGGGAGGAGGTGCATGCGCTCTGCGGGGTGGGAGGCTATCCAGTGGGCTATGGCGTTGAGGTTGAGGCAGAATTGGCGTCTTACCGGGTCGGTGTGGGCTGATTGGCGGGGAAGGCCGAGATGGAGGCAACGGCCTTCTGCGCATAAGTCGAATTCCTTGCCTGAGGGTTTGTATTTTGGTCCGATGCCATCGGGAATGATGCGGATTATGCTTGCGCCTTCTTCGATGGCTCTATTCATAAGGGCTTTTTCGTCTTTGCTTATGAATGGGGAGACAAGGACACTTTCGGTCCGGATGGCCTCTTCCCAAGCATTCTGGAATCTGATTCTCTCTTCGGGCGTATAGCGGCTGCTGACTACTGCAGCGGCTATGATGGGATGCTTTAGCAGTTGGAAATTACCGTAAAAGTCCATTTCATAGTCAAGAATCCGGACACGGTGAGCCCGGTTGAATAGTTCTGGATGGGTCATGACTGTGAGTCTTTTGCGCGGATTATCTGAGATGTAGGTGGAGAATCTTTGTGTCATTTCATCGGAGAAGGAGATTTTGTCGTTGAATTTTGGAGTGAATATGGAAAAATTTGTAACATTTGGGATATGGGCATTTTCTTGCCGCCAAAGGGCTGTGCATTTAGCTTTTAAATAAGCCACATAGTGCCCTAAATCCCGTGGAAGCCATTTTTTGACATGCCACAAGAGATGAATATGATCTGGCATGATCACATAGTTAGGGATTTCGAATTCAGGTTTTTTGCTTATTTCATTAATATTCAAATCTATTATTTCTCCATTTCTTGTCAATTTTACTGATGGAGGATTTTCAATTGAGCGAATATCTCCACATATATGGGAGAAATCTGAGACGGAAGGCTCCTTATTTAAAGTGATCATATACTTGCCGGGAGCCTTGTAGTTATGGAATTTTGCTCGTCGACAATTGTGAGGACGATGGGGACGGAAGTATGAAGGAGTGAGATTTTCGAGTTTCATGGGGTAGATTTTAGTGTTTGGCTTTTTGTTTCGGACAGCGTCCTCAACACTGTGCTGAGGACGCAGTCCGAAGATTGGAATTATTCTGAGATTTACGAATGCTTGATTCTGCACATTTCTGAGATTTGTGAATGTGTGATTTTACACGTTTCTGAGATTTGCGAATGCTTGATTCTGCACGTTTCTGAGATTTGCATGAGTGCAAAGATAATGAAAAAATTAATTTTAACAAAATAACTTCATTAATTTTTTGGAATAGGAGATATTTTTCCTTAATTTTGTGGTTAGTATCAAGGTTAAAGTTGAGGATGATATGGAGATGACATATATAGTGGAGGTCATACGGGAATATAAGTGGGAGGAGTGAAAGTTTCTATTTCGCTATTATTTTCTATTTCGCTATTATACGGAGAAAGCGATGTGGTCGGGGTAGTCGGAGGTGGTGAGGGGGAGGAGGGTGTCGGTTTTGTTGGCGAACTGTGAGGGAGGGATGTTTGTTTTATTGGAAACTTAAATCTATAGCATGTGATACACGATATTTTATTTCTTGTGATGGGATTGGTGCTTTTGGTGTTGGGGGCAAATTATGTTACAGATGGGGCTGTGGCAGTTGCCAAGCGTTTTAAGGTGTCGAATCTTATTATCGGTCTGACGGTTGTGGCGCTCGGAAGCACTGCTCCTGATATGGTGGTGTGTATCGAATCGGCGTTTCAAGACAAACCGGCAATGGCTATGGGTGAAGTGATCGGGTCGAATATCTTTGATTTGCTGCTTGTGGTCGGCATTATGGGTATTGTCAAGCCTTTTAAGGTGAGCGGAATTATGCGGACTCAGGATCTGCCTATTCTCTTTATTGCAATGGGTGCTCTTTGGATAGCGGGCGACAGTGTGCTCTTTGATGGTGCGCATCATAATGTAATCAACCGAAGTGCAGGAATCATGCTTATCGTGATATTCATATTCTATATGTGGTTTATGATTCTATCTTCGAAGAATGTTAATTTATCAGATGATCCAGATGACTCAGCGGACTCCAATGTGTCGGACAACTGCTCTTCAAATTCCGGGCATGGTATAGTTTCGGCCCATAGCATCAAATGCGAGATAAAGGCATTGAAAGCAGATGTTGCGACGTTGAGGAGTAAGCAATGGTTTTCTTGGGTGATGATAGTTGTGGGACTTGGAGCGTTGGTAGTAGGAGGAAATTGGGTAGTGGATGGAGCGAGTGGTTTGGCGTTGAAAGTTGGGATGAGTCAGGCGATGGTGGCATTGACGGTTGTGGCTATAGGGAATGCTTTGCCGGATTTGGTTACTTCGGTGACTGCCACTGTCAAGGGAGCCAGTGGGATAGCTTTTGGTAATATCGTGGGGTCATGCATTATCAATGCGTTGCTTACGATAGGATTAAGTTCACTGGTGATTCCTTTGCGGGCGGATTCGATAGGTTTTGTCGATTTTATCACCCTTGTGGGAGCAGCAGGCTTGCTGTGGGTATTCCCGATGCTGACTAAGAAGCGGAATATCGGGCGGTTTGCTGGGATAATACTTACGGTGTTTTATATCGGGTATATGACGTTTACAGTCATTAGGGGATGATGGGAAAGAACCCTTATGAAAATATAGTAAAGACGGAATTAGAACAGACGGCTGGGAAGCCGTCTGCTCCATATTAATAATCAAAAAATATTAAACAATGGATAAATATAACCTGAAAAAGCTCATATTTAATAAAAAAATTGTAACTTTGTATTCTAAAAGGAAATGATATGAAGACTCAAGCTCAGATAGAAAAGATAAAATCAGTGATACTCTATATTATCCAGAGTTTTGAAGATGGTGTTGACTATATTAAATTGTTTAAGATTTTGTATTTTGCCCAACGTTCTCATCTTGCAAAATATGGGAAAGTGATAGTGGATGATTCATTCCGGGCTTTAAAACATGGTCCTGTACCTACTTATACCTACAAGGGATTGCAGATAGCTGAGGGGAAACCGTTGCTCGGTGACTTTAGGGAATTTTTAGCGAATATTGAAGTAAAAGATAAGAAAGTCTATGCTACCTCAGTGCCTAATATGGACTATATATCAGGTGCTGAAAGGCGCAGTCTGGATGCCTCAATAGAGAACTATAAGGACATAGATCCTTACGATTTGTCAGTGTTATCGCATGATTCTGCTTGGCAGCAAGCCGTAGAACGGATGCAGGATGATCCACAGAAAAATTTTATCACTATCATAGACATTGCCCGCGCGGGAAATGCATCTGAAGAAATGGTAGATTATATAAGAGAGAAACAGATTCTGAAGAATGCATTATCATAATAGTTGCAATGGAGGATCTCAATGACTCACTTAAAAGCCTTAAGGCAAAACTTGTCTTGGCCGAAAGAGCAGATATGTCTTCAATCAGAATTGGGGATATTATATATGTGGCTTTAAATGAAGACGATGGGTTGATTCTCAATAAAGGATATTCTACTAGAAATAAATATATTGTCGTAATTGGATTTACTCCAGAAGGAATTGCTGTAGGAACTCTTCTAATAAATTCAAATATTGATCCATCAAAATATTCTCAGGAAATGATGGATTGCCAATATCCTTTGCTTCATCGGAACTATCCAAGTATTCTTAGCTATGACAGTTGGCTTGATTGCTCTGATATTTTTGAACTTTCAAAAGAAAAGATTTCGGAAAGGAATGGAACATATAAAGGGAGTCTGAATGTGGAAGATAAAGAGAGAGTGCTTGAATTTCTCAGAGATACAGAGGTGATAGACAACATCACTAAACGGAGATTTGGATTGATATAAACAGGTTATAGGTATTAGCTTTTCATTAAGATCATCGGGGTCGCGGGATTGCTGTGGGTATTCCTCTTGGACGCATGCGGAGCATGCTCTATTACTAATTTTGACTTTGGAAAATAATTAAGAGCCCATATTTTATGGATGGACTCTTATTTATATGAGTTTATGTCAGTTTTATTAGTCTTCGAGGTAGTAGACGATGGTAGTTACTACTCGGACTTTTTTGATGTAGGGGGTGCTGGAGTCGGAGTCGTCGATTGAGAATTGGCCCTGGTGGGCATTTTTGATCTTACCTACCCGGCTGTCGCTGTCGGCGGCAAACTGTGCTGCTGCGTCGCGTGCCGCTTTTGTGGCTTCCCCTATCATTTCGGGTTTGATGGCATTCAAGCCGGTGAATTGATAGTTGATGTAGGAGTTGGAGAATGCTATTCCTTCTTTCAGCAGTTCCGACTGACGGTTAAGTAGTTCGCGAACTTTGTCTACCTTCTTTGTTGTGACAGTCACGGTGCTGTTGATGGAGTAGTTATAGTTGAAATTTGATGAGCGGTATTGGTTTGAAGTGGCATTATATGTGTCAGGCGGATTAATGGAGATTTCATCGCGACCTATGCCGTTTGAGGTGAGGAATTTGATGATTGTCTCGTTGTTGCTGCTCACTTGATTGTAGAGGGAAGCGAGGTCGTTGCCGGCTACGGAGTAAGAGATGGGCCAGGTGACGAGATCGGCTGGGACTTCGCGTTCGGCGAGGCCTTTGACTGTCACTTCTCGGTCGCGGAAGGCGATGTTGTCGATTCCGGCTTTTAAGCAAAGGCCTAAGATGACTATTGCTATGGCAATTAGGGCTGCTGAGATGTATTTGTTCATAATTGATATTTTTTAGAGGAATTGGATTTATCCTGAATTATCTTGATAAATCCTGAATTATCTTGATAAATCCTGAATTATCTTGCTATATCCTAACTTATCATTAATAATTAATCATTTATCATTGGGCAAGGGCTTGGTCGAGATCGGCGATGATGTCCTGGACGTCTTCGATGCCTACGGATAGGCGGACGAGGTCAGCTGGGACACCGGCTTCACGGAGCTGTTCGTCGGTTAGCTGGCGGTGGGTGTGGCTGGCTGGATGTAGGACGCAGGTACGTGCATCTGCTACGTGGGTTACGATGGCTATGAATTTCAGTTTGTCCATGAATTCGATTGCTTCTTCACGCGTGCCTTTGAGTCCGAAAGAGATTACGCCGCAGGTGCCGTTGGGCATCTGCTTTTTAGCGAGGTCATAGTATTTATTTCCTTCAAGTCCGGCATAGTTCACCCATCCTACTTTCGGATGCTTTTCAAGCCACTGGGCTACTTTGAGGGCATTCTCGCAATGGCGCGGCATGCGGAGATGGAGAGTTTCGAGACCGAGGTTTAGGAGGAAGGAATTGTGGGGGGAGGGTATTGAGCCAAGGTCGCGCATCAGTTGGGCTGTGGCTTTGGTGATGAATGCCGCTTTGCCGAATGCTTTGGTGTAGGTCAAGCCATGGTATGACTCGTCAGGAGTGGTAAGTCCGGGGAATTTCTCGGCATGAGCTTCCCAGTCGAAGTTGCCGCTGTCTACGATTACACCGCCCACACTTGTGGCGTGGCCGTCCATGTATTTGGTGGTGGAATGTGTCACTATATCGGCCCCCCATTCGAAGGGGCGGCAATTGATAGGGGTTGCGAAAGTATTGTCGACAATCAATGGGACTCCATTTTCATGGGCTACTTTTGCGAATTTTTCGATGTCGAGTATGTCATTACTTGGGTTGGATATAGTCTCGCCGAAGATAAGTTTGGTATTGGGGAGGATTGCAGCTGCGATTTCTTCTTCGGTTGATTCGGGGCTTATGAAAGTACATTCAATACCCATCTTTTTCATAGTGACGGCGAAGAGATTGAATGTGCCTCCATAGATGGCAGAGGAGCATACGAAGTGGTCGCCGGATGAGCAAAGGTTGAAGACGGCATAGAAGTTTGCTGCCTGACCGGATGATGTGAGGATAGCTGCTACTCCACCTTCGAGTTCGGCTATCTTAGCCGCTACAGCATCATTGGTGGGATTGGCGAGACGAGTGTAGAAATAGCCGCTTTCTTCGAGGTCGAAGAGGCGCGCCATCTGTTCAGAGGTGGAGTATTTGAAAGTAGTGCTCTGTATAATGGGGAGCACACGCGGCTGGCCATTTTCGGGTTTCCAGCCTCCTTGGACACAGATAGTGCCGGCGTTTAGATTTTCTTTCATTTTTTAAAATTATAAGATTTATAAGACTTATAATAAATTTCTTGCAAAATTAGATAAAAAAGGGGAGATATGCAAAAAGAGTTTCGGACTGCGTCCTCAACATTGTGTTGAAGATTCAGTCCGAAATGCCATAAAGTTTTATTATTCAGATTAGTTTTTGTCTGATCCAATCATTTTCCAGACAGCAGAGCTGAGGAGGGCACCGAGCATCGGAGCTACGATGAAGAGCCAGATTTGGGAGATTGGAGTGCAGTCGCCTTGGATGCAAGCGAAGATAGCCGGACCGATGGAACGTGCGGGGTTGACTGAAGTTCCTGTGATAGGGATACAAACGATGTGGACAAGCACGAGAGCGAGACCGATGGCGAGCCCTGCGAAATTGCCGGCGCCTTTCTTTTCGTCGGTAGTTCCGAGCACTACAAGCACGAAGATGAAAGTGAATATGAATTCAGCTACGAAAGCAGGAACCACATTTCCCGGGAGATAAGAGTTGGCACCGGTAGTTGTGGTATCATTGAAGACGGCTGAAATACCAGCCTCATTGCCAGTGTTGACTAGGAAAAATATCACAGCAGAAGCAAGGATAGCGCCAATCACCTGGAATAGCATATAATTGCCGGCATCTTTGCCAGACATTCTTCCGTTTGCCCATACGCCGAGTGTGATGGCAGGGTTGATATGGCAGCCGGAAATTCCGCCGATAGTGTATGCCATAGCCACTACAGCCAGACCGAAAGCAAAGGCGATGCCGAGAGTTGATACACCGTAGCCTGTAGTGCCAAGACCGATACCGGCGAATACTGCTGCTCCGCAGCCCATCAATGTCAGCACGAATGTACCAAACAATTCTGCTAAATACTTTTTCATAAATGTTGAATTTAGGGTTATATAAAAATGAATTATTCGCTCCTAACCGAGAATTTGACAAAGTTAATCAAATATTTTTTATTCTGCAAGAAAAATGAAATAAAATGTTCAAACTTAGTTGTAATTGGTGTGTTTTAATAGTGAGACCCGAAACAAAGAGCATATCCCGGTCTGAAGAAGTTTTGTCAACTTCGCTTTCTCCGATATCGGGGATCGCCTTTATTATGACTCTCACTCCTGCCATTTCTATGAACTCGGCTTTATGAAATGGATTATAAGGGCATCGGAGCATGACCGGAGATAATTTATAGTGAACAGTGAATAGTGAACAGTGTGGAGGCTGATTGGTTCTGATGGAGCTAATTGGTCTAATTTTTTGTATATGTCGGCATAAAGTGCTAATTTTGCATCTGAAAATCTATAAAAAGGAAAAAGATGAAAGATTCTACCAAGGCGATTCATACGCCTTATCAGCGAAGGGATGCCTACGATGCACTCCAGATGCCAGTATATCATACTCTTGCCTACGAGTTTGATGATGCCGATGTGATGGCGGATGCTTTTTGTGGACGCACAAATGCGCCGGACTATTCACGAGTACTCAATCCTACAGTGACTCATTTTGAGGAGAGAATAGCACATCTGACCGGAGCGAAGGAAGTGAGCGCATTCACTTCGGGGATGGCGGCGATAAGCGCCATGCTGATGAGTGCAGCAGCTGCTGGAAAGAACATCATTTCATCGAAACATCTTTTCGGCAATACCTATCTGTTGCTGACTAAGACTATGGCGCGTTATGGCGTGGAGGCTCGTCTTACAGACCTTACTGATCCGGCTTCTGTGGAGGCTCTTGTGGATGAGAACACTTGCTGTATTTTTTTGGAGATTGTTACCAATCCTCAGACAGAAGTGGCTGATGTGAAGACACTTGCTGCAATTGCCCATAAGCATGGATTCCCATTGATAGCCGACACTACGATGATACCCTTTACTCAGTTTGACGGGAAAGCTTTGGGGTTGGATTTTCAGGTGGTGTCTACTACAAAATATGTATCCGGGGGAGCTACAAGTCTTGGAGGGGTAATCATAGATTACGGTAATTTCCCTGAGATATCCCTGTTTATAAAGAAAGACTGTGTATTCAATTTCGGAGGATACATGACTCCGCATGCCGCTTATATGCAGACTCTTGGATTGGAGACAATGCAGGTTCGTTATGACCGGCAAGCTTCATCTGCACTGAAATTGGCTAAGTTGCTTGAAGAGACTCCGGGGGTTGTGAAGGTAGGGTATCCCGGACTTGAAAGTCATCCGCAACATGAGCTTTTCCGTGAGCAATTCGGCGACACGGCAGGCGCTATGCTGACTTTTGATCTCGAAAGTGAGGAGGCATGTAAGAGATTTATCAATGGATTGAAACTGATACATCGCGCTACGAATCTTTTCGACAACCGTACATTGGCAATCCATCCCTCAAGCACGATTTTCGGTCCTCTGACTGCAGAGCAGAGAAAAGAGATGGATATTAAGGATACTACAATTCGGCTTTCTGTCGGGCTTGAGGATCCGGAAGACATTTATGAGGATATTGCGCAAGCGCTTAAGTAATTGAGAATTGAGAATTTTTCAGAGAACTCAGAGAAATCAGATCCTGACAACCTGATAACTTGACAACTGAAGACTATGGAATATAATTTTGATGAGAGGATAGAGAGAAGAGGAAGTGGGGCTATAAAGACGGATTTATTGGAGGAGCGTTTCGGGCGTCCGGATCTGCTTGCAGCTTGGGTGGCGGATATGGATTTTGCTACTCCCCCCTTTATCATGGATGCCTTAAGGAAGCGTCTTGAGCATCCCATTCTTGGCTATACTGCCGAACCTGCTGACTATCGTCCTGCCATAATTGACTGGGAGCTTAATTTGCACGGCTGGGAGATAAAGCCGGAATGGATTAGTTATATTCCGGGAATTGTGAAGGGAATCGGTATGGTGATTAATGTATTCACCAAGCCGGGAGATGATGTGGTGATTATGCCGCCTGTATATCATCCTTTCCGCATTACTGCTGAGGAAAATGGAAGGAACGTGGTGAACGTGCCTCTTATTGAGGATGCAGAGCATAGATACCATATTGATTATGAGGCTCTTGAAAATCTTGACACCAAAGGGGGAGTGCTTCTGCTTTCGAATCCTCATAATCCCGGGGGCAGAATGTGGAGTGCTGACGAGCTTCGCCGTCTTGCTGAGATTTGCAAGAGAAAGGGCTTGCTTGTGGTATCGGATGAAATACATGCAGACATGGCATTGTGGGGAAATAAGCATGTGCCGTTTGCTACTGTCAGTGAAGATGCGGCATCTAATAGCATTACGTTTTGCGCTCCTTCCAAGACTTTTAATATTCCCGGTGTAGTCAGCTCCTTTTCGGTAGTTCCTGACGATAAGGTAAGGGAGCAATTTTATGGATGGTTGGCTGCTAATGAGTTTGGGGATGCTCCGATTTTCTCGCATATTGCCGCTATTGCTGCTTATCGGGAGGGAGAAGAATGGCGAAAGGAAATGTTGGAATATGTTGAGAATAATATCTGGTTTGTGGAGGAATATTGTGAGAAGAATATTCCCGGAGTCAAGGCTTTGCGGCCGGATGCTTCATATCTGGTGTGGCTTGACTGCCGAGATCTTGGTGTTAGCCATGATGAGCTGGTGGATTTATTCGTGAATAAGGCTCGGGTTGCGCTTAATGATGGGGCTATGTTCGGGAAAGAAGGATCCGGATTGATGAGATTGAATGTTGGGATGCCGAGGGAGGCATTGGAGGAGGTTATGGAGCGCATAGCAGGGGCAATCAAATAATTTCAAATTAGCCCAATTAGTCTAATAAGGCTAATTAGCCCAATTAGACTAAGGAAACTAACAATCTATAATGCAAATAAATAAGCATGGGAGCACCCTCAGAGAGGATGCTCCCATATTTATTATGGAGCGCGAAGCTAATTCTAAATTCTGAATTCTAAATTCTCAATTATTTTAGATATTGGGAGTAGACCATACTTTGGTTTCGGTGCAGGTGGCTTTCACTTTCTGATTGCCGAGTGTGAATTCGAATTCACCCTTCTCGATGGTCCATTTGCCGTCCTGGCCTACGAATGCGAGATCGGAAGCAGGAATTGTGAATTCCACGGTCTTGCTTTCGCCCGGCTTGAGGTTGATTTTGTCAAAACCGCGTACTTTAAGGACGTCGGGAGTGACAGAAGCCACGAGGTCGCTGCTGTAGAATATGACTGCTTCCTTGCCTTCCACGTTTCCGGTGTTCTTAACATTTACAGAAACCTTCAAATCATCGGCGGAAGTGAATTCTGGCTTATCGATATTGATATCGGAGTATTCGAAAGTAGTGTAGCTCATACCATAACCAAAGGGCCATTGAACATCAATGTCAGCACTGTAGTTGTAGGCACCTTCCATTGTTGGAACCGTTTCGGATGGTTTGTGGTCGTAAGTAGCGAAAGCATTGATCCACTTAGGATAAGTGAATGGAAGCTTGCCGCTGAAGTTGCGCTTGCCGGAGATGAGTTCTGCAAGGGCATCGCCGCCGTAGTTGCCGGGTAGCATAATGTCGATGATAGCGTTTGCGAGGGGTTCGATTTCACGGATGATGCGTGGGCGGCCTTCATTGAGTACGAGTACAATTGGCTTACCGGTAGCTGCGAGAGCCTTAACGAGTGCAGTCTGGTTGGCAGAAAGGTGAAGGTCGTTGGTGTTACCCGGAGTCTCGCAGTAGGAGTTTTCACCCACGCAAGCGACGATAACGTCAACGCTACGTGCAGCCGCTACGGCAGCTTGGATTCTTACATTCACTTCAGCCTCCCACTTTTCAGGAGTGTAGTCCATACCCTTCTCGAGTTTCACGTTGGCATCGCCGAAAATAAGACGCATTGCTTCATATATAGTGTTGTAGCTTTCGTGGAATTTGGGGTCGTCGCTACCTTGCCAAGTGTAGCTCCATCCGCCGTTGAGTGGACGCATAGAGTCAGCGTTAGGACCGGTGACGAGAATCTTCTTACCCTGAGCAATCGGGAGGATATTTCCTTCATTCTTGAGGAGAATTTCACTTTCAGCTGCAAGGTCAAGAGCCTTAAGAGCATGCTGCTCGCTGCCAAAGTTGGGATAGTCTGCAGGGTTCATAGTCGGAGTCTCGAAGAGACCGAGGCGGAGTTTTAGACGGATGATTCGCTCAGTGGCATCATCAATACGGGCCTGGGAAACTTTTCCTTCTTCCACGAGTTCCTTAAGAAGAGTGCAGAATTCCATGTCATACGGAGTCATAGACATATCAATGCCTGCATTGATAGCCATCATAATTGCTTCCTTATAGTCAGCTGCGACTTTGTCTCGTTTCCATATATTGTGGATGTCAGCCCAGTCTGTCACAATCATACCGTCCCAGTTGAGCTGCTCCTTAAGCCATACAGTGAGCATCTCGTGGTTGGCATGGAACGGGATCCCGTTCACGATTCCTGAATTTACCATGACAGAGAGGGCTCCGGCGCGAATAGCCATCTTATAAGGTTGGAAGAATTTCTCGCGTAGGTCGATTGTGCTAACTGATGCCGGAGTACGGTCTTTGCCAGTAGTGGGCACACCGTAAGCCATATAGTGTTTTAGGCAAGAAGCAACATTCTGCAGCCCAATATGGTTTGGATCGTCTCCTTGATATCCTTTTACCATTTCCACTGCCATAGCGCCGTTGATATAGGGATCTTCACCGAAGCTTTCCCACATACGGCTCCAAGCAGGATTACGACCGAGGTCCATTACGGGGTTGTAGACCCAAGGAATTGAGGCGGCGCGTGATTCGTATGCGCAGATAGCAGCCCCTTCGCGCACGAGGTCACGGTTGAAAGAGGCAGCCATGTTTATTTCCTGTGGGAAGAAAGTGCCTCCAGTGGTATAGGTAGTACCGTGGTTCTGGTCAACACCATAGATGTCAGGGATTCCGATGTATTTCATCGACTCATCCTGAATTGTACCTATCACATAGTGCCATGTCTCAAGATCCTGAGCTTCACCGAGAGGAGTGTTGAGGATTGAACCAACGCGGTATTTCTCAAAAGCTTCCTGCATTTTAGCTGCATCGAGGGTAAATTTGCCGTTTTCGCCGGTAGCTTTGTAGTCGGTGAGCTGACCGATTTCGATTTCGCACATTTGGCCGATCTTGTCGTCGAGCGACATTTTGCCTACGATTTCCTTCACTCTCTTTTCGATGTCGTTGTCAGAAGGGATGGCAGCGCCGGATGAACCGGAGCCACTGTTTTGTCCGCATCCGGTCAGGATAAGTCCTGACATAAGGGCGATGGTAAGTTTTTTCATTGGTATATACTGTTAGTTTATGAATCTGGAATGCAAATTTATAAAAAAAATTGAAACAAAAGCACAAAATCGGAGAATAAGTAAAAATAAAGATAAGAAAGTATATGTATGAGTGAGGATTAAGATGGATTCAAAGTAAAGATGGAATGAATTAATTTGTATAATATAAATTTTTATTGTAAATTTGCACTTGCCCAAATACAAACGATTTTAAACGATTAAATAATAAAATGAGACTTGACGGAAGAAGAAGCAGCGGCAATATCCAGGATCGCCGCGGTGTTTCGGGAAAGGCGATAGGTATCGGTGGAGGTATCATCGGAGTTATAATTGCCGCTGTCATAACATTTATGTCAGGCGGCAGCGTAGGCGATGTGGCGCAGTCCGTGTTCAGTGCCATGCAGCAGCAAGGGGGGACTCAGTCGCAGGCTGTGCAGCTTGATGCGGAGGACCAGCGTCTTTACGATCTTTCATCGAAAGTGCTTGCCGGCACGGAGGATGTATGGACCAAGATATTCCGTGAGCAAGGATGGGGTGAGTATAAGGCTCCGCAGATGGTGGTCTACAGTGGATCTATCCAGACCGGTTGCGGACAAGGAAGCGCACAGATGGGTCCATTTTATTGCTCTGCTGATGAAACAGTCTATATCGACCTTGATTTCTTCAAGTCTATGCAAAGCCAGATAGGTGCGTCAGGCGATTTCTGCTATGCATACGTTATCGCACATGAGGTAGGACACCATGTACAGAATCTCTTGGGCACTCTCAATAAGGCACATTCAGCCATGGCTCGTCTTCCGGAGAAGGAGGCAAACAAGATAAGTGTCTGCCTTGAATTGCAGGCAGACTACTTTGCCGGAGTTTGGGGACATACCGACAATGAGATGTTCGGTTCGATTGAGCCGGGAGATATCGAGAATGCTATCAATGCTGCCTCAAAGATTGGTGATGACTATATCCAGAAACAGGCCTACGGCTACGAAATACCTGATGCCTTTAATCATGGGCGCAGTGAATGGCGAGTGCATTGGCTTTCGAAAGGCCTTAAGACAGGAGATGCCTCCATGTCGGCTGCAGACACTTTCTCGGGGCAATATCCCCCCATGTGAGAAAGCATAATTGGCTTCGCCCAAGCTGAAGCAAGTCATAATTCATAATGCATAATTGGCTTCGCCCAAGCTATGGCAAGTCATAATGTAGGATTGCCAGGTATCGAAAGGATGCTGGCAAATAGGATTGCTTTAGGGGTTGAGGGTGAAGCGGATTCCGAGGTTGAGGTTGAAGGTGCAGGGGTGGTCTTTGTAGATGGTTGGGATAGTGGTGCCGTCGTTGAAGTAGTAGCTTACTCCGGGTTCGGCGAATATGCCGATGTTTGGGGTTGGGTTTATCTGAATGCCTGCGGCAGCATTTGCCGACCATTGGAATGGTTTCTCTGCCTGCTGAGCAAAATTATCAAGAGGAAGAGCCTCAGATATGGATTTGGCTTCGAACCGGTTGCTTATGCATTTTTCTCCGGTGACGCCTGCCGAAAGATATACGTTGATGAGCTTCCATGACCATGCTGAGAATTTCACATTAAGTGGAATTCCGACATAATGCATTCTCCTGGTACCTGTAGACTGATATTTGTCATGGCTTATAGATATGTCAGATCCGATTGCTGAATAAACCAGACCACTCTCAATTGCAATTCTTTCCGTGATATTATATTGCAGTGTCAGTCCAAATCGGAATGGCACATGGTGTTGGATTTTTGTATCCACAAGACTGCTCCCTAAAAATAAATCGTTGCCGTTTTGTCCCGGCATCCAGAAATTTTTACCTTCAGAAGTATACCCTATTCCCGATGCCGATAAATTTATCGCAAATTTATCGGAATCGTCACTTTTCCTATTATTGATTTTAGGATATATGCTGGTGTAGAAGTTTTTTTCACTATCTGATACAGCTTCTTTTTCTTCTTTTGTTTTATCAGCCGAATTTATTATCTGATCGTTGGGCGTGAGTGGGTCTATTTGCCCCGTATCCAAGGGAGGCAACGCAGGCTCTGCATTTTGCACGTAAATATCTGTAGTTTGTGTTGTTTTTTCAATATTATTCCGGGTGATGATTTTTTGAGATTGCTTGAGATTCAAATGTGCATTTTCATTTGATTCTGATGTCGTTTCCTGTTTGTCGGTGGAATTGCTTTCAGAATGGGTGATATTTTGAATGCCATTGGTCATGGCATATTTGAGATCATTATTTTCTATTTGTTTTGTCTGAGACAACCAAATAATAATCCCTGTTCCTATCATGAGTATGGAAATTACTGCAGCTGCGATAATCCATCTTCTGCGCCAGGATACTTTGGACACAGGATTCTCTACCCCGAGGCTTTCCCAAAGTCCTTCAGGCGTGTCCATCTCAAAATCTGACAGACCGTCACGTAGATCTTTTAACCATTTATCCTTCATAATTCGGGGTTGTTTAATTGAATTTCTTTGATTTTTGCAGCAAGAAGAGCTTTCGCCCTGTGGAATTGCGAGGCGGAGGAAGCTTCCTTTATATTGA
>CAZWJO010000072.1:13180-15941 GCA_964634905.1 uncultured Sangeribacter sp. | reverse complement strand
GTTGTCGGTGGAATTTCCGGCGGTGTCATAGTTGCTGGTGGTGGAGGCGGTGTTAGTCCGACGGCTCAGACGGATCCGACGGGTCAGACAAGTCAGGCAGGTCAGACGGGTTTGACAGGTCAGTCAGGTCCTATTATCATTGGCGGTGGTGGCGCTGCTTCCTCTGCTCCCAATATCGATATTAATGAGGAAGACACTGAAAATCTCGTTGAGTCTATGAAAGATATGGCTGAGCAGATGAAAGGGGTCACTGAGCAGATCGCACAGCTTAGGGAGACTACAGACGCTCTCAATAAAGTCAGTGAAGTTCTCCTTAATTCTTATAAAGCCATTACAGATAACTCCGAGTCTGTATCTGCATCTTCAAATGGCTATGTTGAGCGTCTTGAAGATCTTAACCGTAATATCGGCGGACTCAACACTATCTATGAGATTCAGCTCAAGAGCATTAGTTCTCAGCTTGAGAGCATAGACCGCGTCAATCGTGGCTTGAAAGATATCAGAGACATGTATGAGAAGTCGGCAAATGAGTCAAGCCGCTATTGCGAGGAGACTGAACGCATGAGCCGCTACATGCGCCAGCTCAATAAAATATATGAGAATATGATTACTGCCATGACTATGAACATGGCTAATCCTATGGCTGGCGCTCCCAGACAAAATCCTTTCGAACAATCCCCAAAACCTGAAAACTAACAACGCAAAACGTACAACGCAAAACGTAAAACGCAAAACGCAAAATGGCAGGAGGAGGAAACAATGTAGCAAGAATGTCGCCAAGGCAGAGGATGATCAATCTTATGTATATCGTCCTTACTGCAATGCTTGCACTCAATGTGTCGAGCGATGTGCTAAATGGATTCACTCAGGTGCAAAATTCATTGCATAAGACCAACGACAATCTTTCTACAAAAAATAAAATACAATTCGACTTCTTGGCAGAGCTTTATGAAAAGAATCCTGCCAAGGCCGGACCATGGTATGAAAAGGGAACGACTCTCCATGATCGTACCCAGAAACTATACGCCCTCATTGAAGAGGCTAAGATGGACATTGCGATCAAGGCCGATGGGAAAAAGGGTGACTATTCAGATTTAAAGAATCTTGACGATTTGGAGGCTGCCTCGGCTGTCTTGCTTAATCCTTCTTCTAAACGAGGAGAGAAATTGCGCGAAGCAATTGATGAATATAGAGAATACGTGACTGCTCTCGTTCCGGATTCTGTAAAGCGTAGCGTCATTAATGATATGCTTTCTACTAAAGTTGCACCCGTCAAAGGCACTGTCGGCGAGGTGAAATGGGAAGAAAGATTATTCGACAATATGCCCGCCATTGCCGCTGTAACTATGCTTACGAAGATGCAAAACGACGTAAGTCAGGCTGAAAGTGAAGCTATGGCACACCTTATTACCAATGTGGACATAGGGGATGTGAGAGTAAATGAGCTTAATGCTTACGTACTTCCGAATTCCAATATGGTGATGCGAGGAGGTAAATACTCGGCTCGAATAGTGTTGGCTGCAATCGACACTACAATGCGCCCTGAAATTTTCATCAACGGTCAGAAACTTGGCAACCCTGATGGTCTTTATGAGTTTGTAGCGGGTCAGACAGGTGCTCATGAATATTCTGGATATCTGGAAGTGAAGAAAGGGGATGGAACTCTCGAGAAGCATGAGTTCAAATCTCAATACAATGTAATCGAACCGATGGCTACAATATCTCCGACAATGATGAATGTGCTTTACGCCGGTATCGACAATCCCATATCAATTTCAGTTCCGGGCGTTCCCATGACAGCTCTTACTGCTACTATGACCAATGGCGCTCTTACTCGAAGTGGCGACCATTGGATTGCTCGTCCGACAAAAGTAGGAGAAAATGCTGTCATCAATGTTTCGGCAAGTGTGGATGGGCATAGCCAGAATGTTGGAAGCATGACATTCCGAATCCGTCAGCTTCCAGACCCGACAGCCTACATCACGGTAAAGGATGCTCAGGGAAATCCAACTGTATATAAAGGAGGCCCAAAACGTATCAACAAGGCTGCCCTTATGGCCGCTGAGGGGCTTTCGGCATCTGTAGATGATGGTATCCTTGATGTGGCATACACAGTTGTTTCTTTCTCGACAGTATTCTTTGACTCTATGGGCAATGCTATTCCCGAAGTGAGTGATGGCTCGAAGTTCTCAAGCCGACAGAAAGAGCAGTTTCGGCGCTTGAAAAATGGTCAGCAGTTCTTTATCTCTGATGTAAAAGCCAAGGGTCCTGATGGCATAACCCGAACGATATCACCTATGCAGGTAGTTCTTAATTAATTGGAAATGACTATGAAGGTATTCAAGAAAATACTCCCCATAGCCGCTATTGCGGCAATCTCTTTCTCCATTATGGCGCAGGATAATCCCGGTGTAGTGCGTCGTAGCGGTGCCTCTAAGCGTGGGCAAAATAAAGAAGAGTCCAACAACGGTCCAAAAATAACAGACAGAATGCAAGGATTTTTCGACAGCCCTAAGACTCATGATGCTGACCTTGCCTATATCCGCGAGATCTATCGTCAGCTCGATGTTAAGAACGTGCCGGAAAATACACCATTATATTTCCCCGAAGATATCATTGACGGTCAGCAAAATCTTTTCCGTATTATTCTTGGTCTGGTGGTCGATGGCAAAATACCTGCATACGAGTATCTTGATGGAAGGGAAGTCTTTACCGATCAATATAAGATAAAGGTAGGCGAAATGCTCGATCGATTCGATAT
>CAZWJO010000072.1:0-13080 GCA_964634905.1 uncultured Sangeribacter sp. | reverse complement strand
TCTTTACCGATCAATATAAGATAAAGGTAGGCGAAATGCTCGATCGATTCGATATATACTATCAGACTCAAGGCAATGGAGATCATGCTACTTATACTATCGAAGAGGCTGACGTGCCTACAGGCCAAGTGCTGAAATATTATATTATTGAGAAATGGGAATTTGACCGCCGTTCAAATCAAATGAAGACGAAGGTTCAAGCTATATGCCCCGTGCTGACTCGTGGCGGTGATTTTGGCGGCGATGCCAATTATCCCATGTTCTGGGTTAAGTTCGACCAATTGCGCCCATATCTCGCTCAGCAATATGTCTTCCTAAGCGATGATAATAATCTCCCTCAATATAGTCTTGATGATTATTTCAATCTGGGAATGTATAATGGCGAGATATATAAGACTAAGAATCTCCGTAATTTATCGATGGCTCAGATGTTTCCTGACGAAGATGATATGAAGCGTGCCCAAGACAGCATCGATACCCGTCTACGTGAATTCGGAAAGAATCTTTGGGTTCCTACTCGTGAAGAATATCTGGCAATGAAGGAAGCTGAGGAGGAAGCTGCCGCTGCTCGCGAACTTGCCTTGGCTAATGGTGACTCCATCCCCGAAAGGACTGTGGTCACAGCTGATGACGAGAAACCAGTTGCAAAGACAAAAGCTTCAAAACGTTCAGGGCGTAAGAAATCCTCCGGTTCCTCTGCTTCCTCTAAAAAGAAATCTCGTAAGGTTTCTCAGCAGAAGTCTTCAGGATCCTCATCTGCTGCTAATTCAAGTGCGGAAAAGTCTGTACGTCGCCGAAAAAGATAAGACCGTAAATTCCTATTCAAATTATTCTAATTTTTAAGAGCCCTTCTCAAATTTATGAGAGGGGCTCAAATAGTAAGGTCTATGAATCTATGTTTCTTTTGTAGTTCTTACTATGCTTTGAATTTGAACTTGGATGGTAAGTCAGAAATCCAATGGAAATAAACCTGAGTCCCCACCATAATGGTAATCTTCCTTTCTTATAGTTTCTCCATGCCATAAGAGGAACTCGCAAAAGGCCACTAAAAAAGGGATACAAATGACGTAAAAGTGCTCCCATTCCTCGGGCCATAGCCGGATCAGTCACGGGTCTTTCCCCTGTAGATGGATGATTATGTTGGGTAATTACTATTGGGAAAAAGCAACAACGTAGTCCGGCTTTACGACAATCGTGAAAGAATATCTCATCCTCCCCACACTTATAGGGAGCATTAATACCGAACAGTTCGTTAAACCTTATATTGCCTAATCTTTCGCGGCGATAAGAAATGACACACATATTTGCAGAATATCCTTTTGGTAGTGAATTTGTTAATTCTGTGATCTCAGAAGGATAAAAACGGTTGATTGGCTCATACATAAAAGTGGCTACATCAACTTGTGGATTTTCTTCGTAAGTTTTAATGATGGCCTGAAGTCCCTCGGCATTATATTTTAAATCATTATCTGCTAATAGGCAATATGGTGCACGTGCCAGTTCGATGGTGTGATTGTGGTTGCGGCTCGAGCCTATATCATAAAATTTATAGATTTCAATATCATCTCTTGATTCTAAAGATTGTGGCGCTCCAACTGAAGGGCATTGCCAAGAGACGATATATCTTACCGATTCAATATGTGGAAGTCGCATCTTCTCTATCATCTCTAACCCGTTCTCTCCATGGGTCACGATTAAAACATCTAATTTGACCATTTTAGTTATGTTTATAATATGTGTATCTTACAATGATTGATATTTTTCTTCTATTTGAGAAGACATCAGTTCTTAATTCGTATCCATATCATTTTGGCTGATATAATGCAGAGTATTGTGAGGAAAAAGATTGCTATTACGGTCTGAAGAATGCCATCAATTTTAAAACAAAACAATGTCATCATAGCTGTTGACACCAATGACAGTATCGCGATATTTAGTGATGACCGTGAAAACTTATATCCATAAAGTCGATGGTTCACTATTACATATACGCAAAGGCATATAATGCAGTCAGCAATGGCTGCATACCCAAGTCCGGACAGACCAAAAAGCATATAGCCTCCTATGGTCAGACAAAAGGTCATTATGTTTGCTCCTACTGATTCCATCCAAAAGAATAGTTTTTGGTTGTCTTTTGCGAATACAATGTAGCCTAATGGATACATCAGTGCCCGTACTGCTACAGCAAATGCAAGAAGACGAAGAAGTGGAGTTGCTACAAGGAATTGTTGAGTCTGAAATATTTCGATGACGACTGGAGCAAGAAAAATTACCGCACAGGCTATTGGGGCAATCAACAATCCGACGACTTCTATCTGACGGTTGACCACCTCACACATTTTTTTATTGTCTCCTGCCGTGGCGGAAAGTCTTGGAAGATAATCCATAGCCATCGCAGTGAAGACTATGGCAGAGTATTGTGAAGTCATAGTGTTGCACGACTGAAAGAACCCCACTTCATTCATGCCCCCATGACTACGAATATACACATTGACCAAAAAATTAACAAGATTACGCATCAAATCGTTGCTCATCAATATTAGTCCCATCATAAGCACTTTCTTCAGCAGAGGAAAGTGAATTGCTTGTTGCCATTGAGCTGATTTATTTTTAAGAATTTTACGAAGAGATAGGAAATACCAAGTACATGTGGATATTGACAAAACAACCATAGCTGGTACAATACCCCCTGTCCCGAATATCCAATATAGAGGTACTCCTATTGTCAGTCCTACAACGGAGCCAACTACACTTGCTTTTGATAATGGCTTTATTACATGAAGACCTTGCAACACAGACATGAAAGCACCCCCTAATATTGAGAAGAAAACTGCAGCTGAGAGCAATAGAAAATCTCTGGTATAGGTGGTATTGCCAAAAGTTATCGAAGATAGTATCTGGGGAAATAGAAGGCAAATCAGAGCGCCAATTAGCGACGATGTGTAAATCAAAGGGCGTATAGCTGTCAAGACATTAGCAAGCCGAGAATCTTCTTCTTTGTTTTGTCCTACTTCCTTGACTACTGATAAATTAAGGCCGAGGGAGGCAAACTGTTGGATAGTAAGGGAGGCTGTGTTGAAAAGACCTGCTATACCCATTCCGGATGGTCCAAGGATGACTGCGACAAACTTTATTCTTATGGCAGATATAAGGATATTGAAGATTTGTACACCTCCAAATATTGAAGTTCCTTTAAGGATACTCCGAAAGCCATTTTCCTTATCCTGTTGATCATCTGTCATTGCATATCTTTCTTATTCATTATACTGACCCAATGCTTCTCAATAAGCGTAGTGACGTTCTTGATGTTATTATTAATCTCTACAAGACGGCGTCCTTCTTTCGACATAGAACTCATTCTCTTGGTGTCCAGTATCAGTTCTTTCAAACGATTCTTTATGGTTTTGTCATCCTCAAGAGGATCGAGACAGAATATCGGATGCTTGGACTCTCCAATATAGTCATAATATTCAGGTTGTCCCCCCGATGCTGTTATTCTTCCTAAGGCCATGGTCTGAAGAGCGTTAAATCCCGGGGAATAGGAATATAGTTGGTCTATCACGATGTGGCTGTTGCGGAGTTCTTCGAGATACTCAACAAGAGGTAAATTTTTTATTACCCTGACTTCACATTTCCCTTCCAACTCCTTTTCTAAACTTTTGCAAATCTCAAGTATTTTCGCTGTGCCTTTCTGAATCTCCATATTACCTCGCATCCCTATCAATATACGTATTGGTCCATCAAAGACTAACGGAGAAAATTTTAATGAATCAAGTTCAATAGGAAGATTGGAAAACTTAATTTTTTCAGGATTCATGTGTCGACGTGCCGACATGTCATATTCAGGAAGCACAGAGATCGCCCCATCTATAGTGTCATACAGATGTTGGGTATATTTAGCATGTTCCGGAATCAACCAACCCGCTTCTCGCTTGGGATCATTCAATACAAGTGGAGCTTTTTCTTTCCCTATCCTGAATTCGGAAAACCTAAAGAGATCCGAATCTACGCAGTCTTTCACAAAGAAATGATCATTGCCGCAAAGAGTCAGAAAAACTGAACGGTTATTTTTCTTGAGTATGTCAAATATAATTTTTAATTTTTCCGGTCTAAGTTTGAAAAAAACTGGATTTATAAGCTGCACAACGTCATATCCTGACCATGATGGAAGGGTTGCCATAATCCGGTAGAGGTATTTTATGCTTCCAATAATTCCCTGACTACGCTTCAATTCAAGATCAGCATCTGTCTGCATATATCCTCCTCTGTCGGAGACAAGTGTCACTTTGTGTCCTCGAATACGAAGTTCCTTAGCGAGACATGCGTGAAGGTTCGAATAGTCTCCGAGCATAAGTATGTTCATGGCTTATTGCATTTTGAGTTGAATATTTTTATATTGGGAATCATTGCATTCTTCCGTTACTATGTTTAATTTCTTAGCCGATCTGTCGATACTGCCATCATCTATCAGGACTGCCTCCCAATCGTAAATCTTTCCCTCAAGTCCCGTATGTGTATTGTCAAGCAGGGGAAGCAGCGCTGCTACCAGAGCACCCAGCGATTCTTCCTCATTATAGACCGGTATGAGCAATGATATCTTCTTCACTATGCAAAATTAACAAATTCCTTTATCTTATACAAGCATTTTTCAATTTTTAGGCCCTTGTATAAATAAATCCATATTTGTATTTCGAATATCGTACGCATTATCATCTACGAAACGAATTCGGGGAGTAAACTTTTCTGAGATAGGATCGCGCTGTGGATCGTATAGCTTATAGTCGCTTCCGGAGAGATGTAGGAGAAGCTGAGGCAACTCGGAAGTTGAAAAGGGATTACTGAGAGATTTTTCTATTTCTTCAATAATATCCATATTTTTCTGCTGGTAGGCTTCATTGACATATATGATGAAAGGCACTTTGACAAATTGGGGGTCTCTTCCGCGATAGTCACGATCATCATAGACATTTTCGCCATGATCTGAGACATAAACCATGGCAGTTGGCTTTTCCTCTTTTCTGATTCCTTCGATTAGCACTGAGAGTATACTGTCGGTAAATAGTATGCTGTTGTCATAGTCTGCAATTATTTCAGCCTTTTTATTGTTCAGCCATTTTCGGGGCAAATTCTTTCTGACATCATCTGAGCTAATATGTTGCCGCGACTTACTATAGCGATGGGAATATTGGAAGTGGGAGCCCATCAGATGAAGCACCACCAGTTGAAGAGAATCACTTGAGGTCATAGCCTTTTGCCACTCAGGAATTAGAATGTCATCATATCGTACAAGGTAATGGTCTTCTGAATCGATACTCCCTACATATTTGACAACATCGGCATCAGAAGATAGAATTCCCGAGAGATTAGACCATTTTCCCGAATACTCCTGATTGGATAGCCAATATGTATGATAGCCCAAGGAGTGGAATATTTGTAGAAGCGATGGATATTCATACCACTCTTTCCCTTCTGGTTCGTCGGTCATGAATGTGATGAGGCGTGGCATGTTTTGAGCAGTAGACGTTGATGATGCTATTGCATTGCCAAAACTGTATAGACCTTGGCTGATTGTGTCGAGTCGTGGAGTCGTAGGCAGAGGGTAGCCATATAGCGAAAGATGATCGCGCGAGGCCGACTCTCCAATCACTAATACTATTCTATTTGCTGCATTTGAAGAAGCAAGACTTTCGCAGAAGGGTAGTGGGAGTTTTTGAGTTTCGAGTTCTTTCACTATTCTTCGATCTCGCATATAAGTGGCAAAACAATGGTAACTACGCGCAAAAATACTATAGTCTCTTCGTCCTGCAGAAGTGGTGAAAAGAACAACAATAAAATAGATGCCCCCAATAGCAGATATAATTCCCCCTAAGAATACTTGTAATTTATCCGAAATTTTAGGTATCCATATCCAAGCTTCTAAAAATAATATAATGAATATCCAAAACCCATAGGAACTAAGCAACGCCAAAAATTTATCTGCCAGTTCAGGAAAAAACTCTTTTAACTCATTAGGGTTTGTCTCAGCTATAATAGTGAGGAGTTTTCGAGAAATTCCGAACCCATAAAAGAGCCAGCAACCACCATTTAATGTCGATAGAAGAATAAAAATGCTAATTATTAGTATGGCTAAGGCCTTTAGTGCTAATTGTTTCCGGCATATAGAATAGACAGCTGTGAGCGCAAAGGCTTTGAGAATGGCAAAACTTACAATACCTATGACAGACATCCACCCATAATGTTGAGCGGAAAAATCCATCACATCAGCTAAAGATCCAAGTGCAAAGACTACTAAGATGAGCCATAAATGAGTCAATCTCTTGCTGAATGAAATTTTATGCATAATTGATTTGGTCATTCTGTTGTAATGTATTCAGAATGCAAAATTAATCATTTTATTTCGATTATTTTCATCACTCTTCAATCTTAATAAAATATTTTTTCACGGTTATTTTAAATTTTTTGCTTTAATATATCGTTGAAATAGTATGAAAGATACTATCCAGCATAAGGACCCCATGACAATAGTGGTGCCGGTCTACAATCGCCCCATTCTCGTAGTGAGGTGTCTTGAAAGTCTGAAAGCACAGACTTATAGGCCATTGCGTATAATTGTTGTAGACAATGCGTCTACAGATGAAACTCTCGCTAATGTCAAAAAATGGAAGGAAGCTAATGATAATGCGGAATTTTCCTTAGAAATATTATCAGATTCTCGCAAAGGTGCAGCTTATGCGAGGCAGACGGGACTCATGAAGGTTAAGTCGGATAAGGTAATGTTTTTTGACTCCGACGATTCTATGAGGCCTGAATGTGTGGCAACAATAATGGAATTATGGAAGTCAAATCCGGACGTTGATATAGTTGCGTGGCCGGTTGCTATACACATTAAAGATGAAGTAAGAGTCACTCATTCTATAAGGCCTCCTTTTTTGGAGCGTCATCTGGTCCATGCTATTTTGCGAACACAAGGATATGCTGTCAAGACAGAATTTATTAGGAAAGTTGGTGGCTGGCGTGGAGAATTCCCTAATTGGAATGATCTTGAGACTGGTGCTCGTATTCTTTTATCAAACCCCAAAATAGCCTCATTGCCCAACGTTTATGTAGATGTCTATCATCAAAAAGAGAGTATAACTGGAGAATGTTTTTCTGAGAAATATGGTAAATGGGAGATGTCGCTTGCTGGAATAGATGAATCTATTTCGAGTAGTGGACGAAGCGATATGCAGCGTCTTCACAATATCATTACATATCGCCGTGCAATCTTAGCAGCCCATTATGCAAAGGAAGGTCATCCCGAATGCGCACATGCTCTTTATGAGCAAGCTTTGAAAGAAGTGCCAAAAGAAAAACGCCCCCTCATCCGCTTTGCCTATCATTGGACAAAACACGGACTTCGCGGAGCGTTCTCTATTGTCGGCCCATTCCTCTAATATAATCTAATTGAGAATTGAGAATTGAGAATTGAGAATTTAAAGGGTGAACAATAATTCTCAATTCTCAATTCTCTATTCTCAATTATTCTCAATACTCAATTCTCAATTAAAAACAGGTGATCCCAAGAAGGCAAAGTGATTGGCTCTTGATTCATTGCTTTAAGAATCTTTGGAGATGCATATTTCTTGTCGACTACGAGGCGGAAAAGATACTCGTCCATCCAGTCATCCGTTGCTACAAGGTATCCGTCATGTCCTGACTTCCCCCAGCTGTTTTCAATAAGCCATTTCTTAGGTTGATCCTTCTCGTCAAGGTCTACCCCTGAAAGAGTCATGGCATGAGAGGAAGCGCTTGCCCATGATGAAATGCGTTCTGCTTTGTCCATACCGAATTTGGTGTCGAAAAGCGCATCATAGTCGAAGTTCTCCAAGTCAAGGACTCCGCGTTCACGGTCAAGAAATTTGCCCACGTCGCAAGAAAAATACATTGCAGTGCTGTCTTTTATCGACTTGATGGCTGCTTCTTTCAGGTCTTTCATGGGGACATTGAGATAAGTCCAGTCTTTGCCGTCGTAGCTGTGACGGTCATAGTCAATGCGATACACTTTCCAATATTCACGGGAGGGGTCGTTCATCAGCATTATATAGTCGTTCTTCAGGTCGTTGCCAAGAAATTCCTTATAGAATGATTGCGGAGTGTATGTCTTAGTCTCAAGTGCTTTTCCCTTGCTGTCGCGTTTTGTCCAAGTGAATTCTGTTGGAGGTTCACCTAAAGCGAGTGCAAGCATTTTATATACCTCTGCGAGTTGCTGGGTCTTCATGTCCTGGAGAGTTTTCTCATCTGCTCCTTTAGCCTTAGCTTGACGTAGACGCAGTCCATCTTCGCGAAGACGTGTGGCAAGGTGTTTGCGGAAAGCGGAGGTGCTGTTTGCTACTTCTGTCTCGGCCATTACTTCTGTAGGGACAACTCCATATTTACTTACAATATCTACCACGCCGCAGAATGTGCCTCCGTCAGCAATCGGGTTTTGGAAAAGCCATTCCACTTGGCGGTCTTCCATAGGGCGCTCAGAAGTGTCGATGACACCCTGAAGGAAGAGATTTGCTTTTTCGAGCTGGTCGAAGAAAAAGTTATAGTTTTGTGAGAAAGTAAGTTTGGGCAGATTGTGCTGAGCCATAGCTTGCGAGCGAAGTACATTTAGTCCTGTGAAGAGCCAGCATCGGCCAGACGACTTCTGGTCTGTGATTCCCTTAGTTTCCACTTTATGTGAAAAGTGGTCATCAAATTTGTTGCGCACCTTCTCGTTATAAGCGAGTTTCTCGATGCCGGCAGCATTCAGAGCGTTATGACGCGCCCGATTAGCAGCATTATTCTCATACCCGGCTTTAAAGCCACTGAGCATCTCCTGAGTGATTGCCCCCTTGTCATCGGCCACCGCCTGCATTGTAACGGCGATTGTAATCGTCAATAATAATTTACGTATCATTGTATGGTAGTTTGAGGTTATTCAAATGTGACTGCAAAAATAATAAAATTTTCTGTTTGACGCAACCATTTTTGGTTGCATCTCCCAAATGCAACCATTTTTGGTCGCATCCTTCAAACGCAACCATTTTTGGTTGCATCTCATTGGTTTTGTAGGGACGCACGAGCTGAACAATGCCCTTCAAATAAGCCCGGAGGGCTGCCAATTTTATTAACCCCGAGCGTAAGCTCGGGGAAGATATGTTCTCCTATTTATTAAGCCCCGGAGGGGCGTAATTTTTTATTCTCAGAACAGTTACGAGAATTCAAAAAATTTTATTAATTTTGTTATTTGAATCTAAAATTCATGATAAACCTATCTAACAGTAACAACAAATGAAATTATTTGCATCTCTTGCTGCCGGTGCGGCAATCGCATTGACGGCTTTCCCTTGTCTCGCTGACCAGAAAGCGACTGTCAAGCTTAATCTCGACAAAGTAAATCCGGACCTCACTATTCCGGCTGAAATCTATGGGCAGTTTGCCGAGCATCTCGGCACCTGTATCTATGGCGGTCTTTGGGTAGGAGAGGACTCTCCAATCCCTAATACCAACGGTTACCGCAATGATGTGCTTCAGGCACTTAAAGACCTCAAAGTGCCTGTAATGCGTTGGCCTGGTGGTTGCTTCGCAGATGAATACCACTGGGTAGACGGTATTGGCCCCAAAGATCAACGTCCTGTAATGATCAACAATAACTGGGGTGGTACCGTAGAAGACAACTCTTTCGGCACTCACGAATTCTTCAATCTCTGTGAACTTTTGGAGTGTGAACCCTATCTCAGTGGTAACGTAGGAAGCGGAACAGTTGAGGAGTTGGCTAAGTGGGTAGAGTACATCACTGCAGAAAACGGTCCGATGGCTGAAAAGCGTAAGGCTAATGGCCGTGAGAAACCTTGGAAACTGAAATATCTTGGGGTAGGCAATGAAAGCTGGGGCTGCGGAGGCAACTTCACTCCGGAAGACTATGCATCTGAATATCGTCGTTATCAAACTTATTGCCGTGACATTAGCGGAAACAAACTATATAAAATCGCTTCAGGAGCCAGCGACTACGATTATAATTGGACTGACGTGCTGATGAAAAAGGCCAAGAACCACATGAAAGGTCTGTCTCTCCACTATTACACTGTAAAAGGTTGGAATGGTAGCAAAGGATCGGCTACTCAGTTTGACAATGATGATTATTACTGGACTCTCGGCAAATGCCTTGAGATAGAACCTGTCATCATGAAGCATGACTCGATCATGAATGTCTACGACCCCAATAAGAGAGTTGCTCTTCTCGTAGATGAATGGGGTACTTGGTGGGACGAAGAACCCGGCACTGTCCCCGGACACCTCTATCAGCAGAATACAATGCGAGATGCAATGGTGGCTGCTCTCAGCCTTAACGTATTCAACCGCCATACGGACCGTGTCAAAATGGCAAACATTGCACAGATTGCCAATGTGCTTCAGTCAATGGTGCTTACAAAAGGAGACAAGATGGTGCTGACACCTACATATTATGTCTTCAAGATGTATGCTCCTCATCAAGATGCAACATTCGTTCCACTTGAAGTTGAGACCTCCATCCGCGACGTGCGTGACGGCCGCCAAGTCCCGACTGTCAACGCAACTGCATCTCAAAAGGACGGCAAACTGAATATCACCCTGACTAATATCGACCTCAAAGAGAAATCAGAAGTCACTATCCCATTGGAAAAACTCGGCAAGAATGCAGTGACTGGCGAAATCCTGACATCCGCCACTCCCAACGACCACAACGACTTTGACAATCCCGACAAAGTGAAGTTAGCCCCCTTCAACGGCTATAAGATCTCAAAAGATGGCCTGACAGTCACTCTCCCCCCAATGTCAATAGTCTCCCTCTCCATCGCCATCTAATTAAAAGATACTTAATCACATCCCTTGACGCATGCGGAGCATGCTCCATTACTAATTTTGCCATTTGCACATTCCGAAGCAAACTAAGTAATCGAGCATGCTCCGCATGCGTCCAAGAGCGTCAAAGAACGTAATCGAGCATGCTCCGCATGCGCCCAAGAGCGTCTAAAACAAACTTAATTTACCAACATTGAGCGACATCTCGTACGTCTGAGGACTTATAACCCTTTTAACCATAATAACCTTCAACTTGAGCTTGCGAAAGTTGAGTTATCTGTTCCAATCAGTAAAAGAATAAGCCGACTCCAAAGCATCCTCTAACTCATCCGGCAAAGTAGCAAAAAAATCGAAACCGGTGATCTTCTCCACCTCATCAATTGTAGTGGCATAATCCTGCATATTCCCCGGACACTTCATATTAGGATACACAAAAGCAATCCCTCTCGGCTGCTCGAGATAGGGCGCAATAAGCACTTTAAAGAAAGCTCCGGGAATCCTAACCTTAGCATTCCCATAATATACCGTGTCATCCTCAGTATAGATAGGCCCTGCGACGATCATAACCGCCGAATCCCGTTTAGCCCAAAGCCGTTCCTTACTCTCAAGCGTCTCCCAAGCCCCTGCATTCAATTCATGGATTTGCGGACACATGTTCGCCATGACAAAGCAATCATTCATAGCCTGCTCACTCCACTTTTGGTCGGCAGCCGGACACATGTGGCCTCTATCGTATCCTGAATTAGTATAATCCTTATGAGCCGGACACCCCTCAATATCCTTATCCTGCCAGAAATTGTCGCTACGACTTACCTCATTGCTAACTTCAGTACCTAAAAGTTCCCAAACCACATAGTTAGGAGTCTTATTATTCTTATTGAAAGAAAGAGTAAACCCAGTATACTCCTTTATCTGGGATGCAAGCGAAGATGGAATAGCCACCTCCTCCAGCCCATCATAATGAGCATGACTTGGTGTAGTAGGATTCGTATCCTCCGGAACATCCGGATTTACCGGCATCTTTGGCTCATCCTTGCCGGTGTTACAAGAATAATAGAATGGTAAACTAATTAATAACAAAGCTAACGATGCAATTTTTATTGAATCTTTTTGCATCGCTACTAATAACTGTTTCATTTTGTCAGATTATGTTTGGCTATCGATTGATATGTTTTCTCTGTGCTTTTCTATCTTGAATATAATAATAGCCTCCGTTTAAAGCTATCAAAGTCACAAAACTAAACATAATTATAAATCCCATAATCATTCAATTTAGATCAGTGATGTCAAGGCAGAGGGCGCTGGAACACTTCTATGAGGCGACGCTGTGTGCGGCGTGGTTGGTTAATTCCCTCCTCTTGAGATTGAACTTGATACTCGTCATAAGAACGCTGTTTGTTGAGCCAAAAGTGAGCAGGAATTTTGGTCACATTTTCAAAGGCAATTGCCATCTCTGGTGTCACTGATCGTTCACCATTAATGACCGACTGAATAATAATTTCAGGTTCTGAAATGCTAAGAGCAAATTCCTTTATACTTATTTTCATTTCTTCAAGCTTTTCTGCTAAGGTAAGGCCTGGATGAAATGCTATTTTCGGAATGAATTTTGATGCAGCCATATTTATTTTTATTTAATTCATTTGTTAATGTTACTTACCATGATAATTGGTAATCTCGACAATTTCGACACCGATTATCTTTACCCATATATATTTGCCACTATCATCCGTCGGTATGGGATTTTCGAGAGGCTGAAAAATAAGTCTATAAGGTTGATCTAAATCACATGCCCATTGACCTTTTCTGTCTGCTGAAAGCTCATGATAGTTACCTGGAAGATATCTAACATCTTCTAATGTATTTGCATTATATAAATCGTCAATACGTTGAAAGAATAGTCTGGCTCTTCGCTCTCCTAATTCTTTATAGCATTTACGTTCATTTTCAGCTAACTTTTTGAGTTTTCTATTTTGAAATTCTATGTCCATACAAATATACCATTCTATCTACAGACACTGTGATTTATACAGCAAAATTACTATATTTTTTGCATAAAAACAAATATTTAATGAAAAAGTTGATTTGATGTTATGAGTCAATCAATACTATTATAAAGAAATCGGCCATAGAAAATGAAATTCCTATGGCCGATTTTATTTTTAGATGAGTCATCGTTCTCAATTATTTCCGATTCTTCCAAAGGGCTGTCATGTCTTCCAGTGTCTTGCCCTT
>CAZWJO010000071.1:0-16315 GCA_964634905.1 uncultured Sangeribacter sp. | reverse complement strand
ACCAAAGAAGGATATGACAAGAAGATGGCTGAGCTTGCCGAATTGGAGGCGCAGCGTCCAGCCATCAAGAACGCAATAGCGGAGGCACGCGACAAGGGTGACCTCTCTGAGAATGCAGAATACGATGCTGCAAAGGAAGCTCAAGGAATGCTTGAGATGAAGATAGCCAAGATCAAAGAGCTTATCGCATCGTCACGCATCATCGACGACAGCAAACTGACAACGGACGAAGTAGGCCTTCTCAACAAAGTGACCATCAAGAATCTGAAAAATGGAATGCAGATGACCTACACTATTGTGACAGAGAATGAAGCCAACTTGCGCGAGCAGAAGATAGCATCTTCCACTCCAATTGCAAAAGCACTAATGGGACATAAGGTTGGCGACAAGGTTAAGGTGGATGCTCCCGTCGGCGTCCTTGAGTTCGAAATCCTTAAAATAGAACTTTAATCATGACTATCTTCTCTAAAATAGTAGCCGGGGAGATTCCTTCCTATAAAGTGGCTGAAGATGACCGCTATTATGCATTTCTTGACATAAATCCTCTTCAGTGGGGACATACGCTTGTTATCCCCAAGAAGGAGACTGACTATATCTTCGATCTTGATGACGAGACACTGGCTGGCCTTCAAGTGTTTGCCAAGAGAGTTGCGAAAGCTATCAAGGCTGCCATTCCTTGCAAAAAAGTAGGGCAAGCTGTGCTTGGACTGGAAGTGCCACATGCCCACATCCATCTCATTCCACTTAACTCAGAAGGAGACATGGATTTCAAGAAGAAAATAGAGAATCCCAATCCGGCAGAAATGGCACATGTAGCTGCTGCTATTGCTGAAAAATTCGAATAAATCGACCGATAAAGTGAATATTATGAAGACCGTCCTTAATCTATAGGACGGTCTTTTGTGTTATAAGATTAAAGTCTGACTTATCTGACTCTACTGAAAACTTAAATCAGAAAACTTAAAACCATGGAAATACTCAATTTCATAAAAATCTATGAAAAAAGCTTTGCCGAAAACTGGGATCTTCCAGCGCTGACTGATTACACCAAAGGAGATACTATAACCTACGGCCAATTGGCACATAATATTGCACTTGCCCATACTTTCTACAAAGCGATAGGCATACAGCCTGGCGATAAGATAGCGCTTTGCGGAAAAGATTGCTCAGACTGGATACAGATATATATGGGTGTGGTAACTTACGGAGCAGTGGTAGTGCCTATTCTTTCAGAATTCAATCCTATTGACATAGGACATATAGTGACCCACAGCGATGCACAAGTGCTCATTGTCCAAGAATCGATATGGGAGCACATGGATCCTGATTCTCTTTCTAAAGTAAAAGCAGTATTCTCTCTTAAGGGACATGAAGTGCTTTTTGAAGCGGAAGGCGCGGAGATAAAACGCCATTTCAGACTGACAAGACGGCGTTTCAACCGTGCCTATCCTAATGGGTATAGTCCGACGGATGTGAAATACATAGACCGTGACAACTCTGAATTAGCAGAAATCAACTATACATCCGGGACCACGGGATTCTCAAAAGGAGTAATGCTGACGGGGGAAAACTTGGCAGGGAACGTATGCTTTGGTATCGACAGTGAGTTACACTATAGATCGAGCCGTGCTCTCAACTTTTTACCACTTGCACATGCTTACGCTTGTGCTTTTGACATGCTAACGCCGCTTGCGGTAGGCAGTCATATCACTGTGCTTGACAAGACACCATCTCCAAGAATCTTGCTGAAAGCTCTCGGAGAAGTGAAACCGAATCTTATCATTTGTGTGCCTTTGATTCTTGAAAAAATATATAAGACACAGATTCTTCCTATGATTTCCAAGGGTCCCATCAGATGGACACTTGCTGTGCCTATGCTTGATAATCTCGTCTACTCCAAGATACGCAGGAAACTCATCGAGGCTTTTGGAGGAGAATTTGAAGAAGTCATTGTCGGAGGAGCAGCACTCAATCATGAAGTGGAAGAATTCTTATACAAAATTAAGTTCCCGTTCACTGTAGGATATGGTATGACAGAATGTGGACCTTTGATTTCCTATACTCCTTGGCGAGAGTTTATTCCAGGGAGTGCCGGGCGCACGCTGCCTACAATGGAATCAGCGGTAATGAGTGAGGATCCCGAGAATATCCCGGGAGAAGTATGTGTAAAAGGTATAAATGTAATGAAAGGCTACTACCGCAATCCGGAAGCTACAAAGGCTGTACTTGACAGTAAAGGATGGCTAAAGACGGGAGATATGGGCACACGCACTCCGGATGGCACACTCTTCTTGCGAGGACGCAATAAGACGATGCTTCTTTCCGGAAGCGGACAGAATATCTATCCGGAAGAAATAGAGGCGAAACTCAACAATATGCCATTTGTAGCTGAATCTCTTGTTGTTGAGAGAGATGGTAAGCTTGTTGCACTTGTTTACCCGGATTATCCTGCTCTTGACAAGTTTGACCTCACAAGTTCTGACTTAGGAGAAAAAATGGAGGAAACAAGAAAGGAGCTCAACCGATTGGTGGCTCCTTACGAAAAGATCTCAAAGATCCAACTTATTCCAAACGAATTCGAGAAGACTCCGAAACGCTCCATAAAGCGCTTCCTCTACTCCTAAGTAATTTAGAATTGAGAATTGAGAATTAGTTACAGTAGTTGCTAATTATAATGACTGTCACTTATTCTAAATTCTACATTCTTAATTCTAAATTAAATTCAGTCTCTTCTAAAGATATCGCGTGTATAGACCTTATCAGCTACATCGTCGAGGATAGCATCGTAGCGATTGGCGATAATGGCCTGCGACAATTCCTTGAATTTTTCAATATCATTGACGACGGTGCTTCCGAAGAAGGAGGTGCCGTCTTCAAGTGTTGGCTCGTAGATGATTACCTGCGCTCCCTTAGCCTTGATACGCTTCATAACGCCTTGGATACTTGACTGACGAAAATTATCGGAATTAGACTTCATTGTCAGACGATATACTCCGATAACAGGTGTCTGACGTTTTGTGTTTTGCGTTTTGCGTGTTGCGTAGGAATGAGGATAAACGCTGTTAGTAGTGTAATCATACCATCCTGCCATTTTTAATACCTGGTCGGCAATGAAGTCTTTACGCGTACGGTTTGACTCCACGATAGCCGACATCATATTCTGTGGCACTTCTGCATAGTTTGCGAGGAGCTGTTTCGTATCCTTAGGAAGACAATATCCTCCATAACCGAAAGATGGGTTATTATAATGTGAGCCAATACGGGGATCGAGTCCAACGCCATCAATTATTGCTTTAGAATCAAGACCTTTTACCTCGGCATACGTGTCCAGCTCATTGAAGTAGCTCACTCGAAGAGCAAGATAAGTGTTTGCAAAGAGTTTCACAGCCTCAGCCTCTTTCATACCCATATACAAAACGGGAATATCTTCCTTCAAAGCACCTTGCTCAAGAAGCCCCACAAAAGTTTGGGCTGCTTCCTCCATCGCCTTTATGTCAGTGACTTTGAGGATTGCATCATTTTCTTTTGCATATCGCTTATCTTCTATGATCTTTGGGATTCCTGCTATTATACGAGAAGGATAAAGATTGTCGTAAAGTGCCTTTGACTCACGAAGGAACTCAGGAAAAAACAAAAGATTGAATTCCGGAACGCCCGCATTTGCATATTTCATATAGAGGGAGCGACAATATCCAACCGGTATGGTTGATTTAATGATCATTACCGCCTTGGGGTTGACCGAGAGGACAAGATCGATCACATCTTCTATGCAATGGGTATCGAAAAAGTTGGTGACAGGGTCATAGTTGGTTGGAGCTGCTATGACGACAAAATCTGCGTTCTTATAGGCTTCTGCCCCATCGAGAGTAGCTACAAGATCAAGATTTTTTTCTGCAAGGAATTTCTCTATATAATCATCTTGTATAGGAGAAATCCCATCATTGATCAAATCAACTTTTTCGGGAATTACGTCGACCGCCGTCACATGATTGTGCTGAGCCAAAAGAGTGGCGAGCGACAGACCTACATAGCCTGTTCCGGCCACAGCGATGTTGTATTTATTCATATCCGTGTAATTATAAGTGCTATTTCAACACATATATAACGTCATTTTTTACTTTAAATTGATTTTAACATTATTTTTTTTGAAATTTTCATTAAATTAATTTGTAGATTCAAAAAAAATCATTAATTTTGCAAGTGTGTTTTTCATAGTATTAAATTAAGATTAAGGTTTCGGTCTAATTCTTTGTGAAAAGAGTTAGATCTTTTTTTTATTCACCTTTCGTAAGCTCAAGATGAGAATAAATAGGGTTATTAAGAATGTTATGTAACCCCATAATCCTAAGTTGAGCCTACAAACATAAAATTAAAAGAATGAAAGAGTCAATCACCGGCATAGTATTAGGGACTGTCAAGCACAGCGATCGCCATAACATCACCAATATATATACACGAGAGCGCGGGCGTCTGGCATTTCTCACTCCGGCAGGAGCATCAAGGCAAAGCCGCCAAGTATTTGCCAGACTACAACCCTTCAGTATCATCGAAGCTCAAGCAAATATATTCCCCACAAAAGATATTCACAACCTATCTTCTATCCTTCCAATTAGAGTGTGGAAGACGCTATATTATGACCCACTAAAATCGTCTGTAGTGTTGTTTCTGTCGGAATTTCTGATGCGATTACTTCGAGAAGCACCGTCTGAACCCCGCGTCTGGGACTTTATCGCTAATTCAATCAGCATATTTGATGCCACTGACAATCGCATAGCAGCCGCCAATTTCCATATCTCTTTTCTGATCAGTATGAGTTATATGATGGGTATACAACCGGATTTGAGGGGATATCAAGATGGGATGGAATTTGATATGAAATCCGGCACTTTGATCTATCCTTTCAATGCCATTTCACCACAAAATTTAAGGATAGATGCCATCCACACTGCATTTCTTCCTACACTTTCACGTATAAATTATGCCAATGCACGGCATTTCAAATTCTCTGGAAAAGAAAGATCGGAGCTCATAGACTACATCCTTAAATATTATGGATGTCATTTTCCCGGTTGCGACAATCTCAAATCACTCGATATAATGAAGGAAATATTTGGCTAATATATCAATATCACAAAACAAAAAAAGAATAATTGTCATCACGACAACTATCCTTTAACCTTAAATCTAATACCATGAAAAACACGATGCAAAGATAATACATATAAAAGCGTTTGTCAAGTATTTTGACTAAAAAAAATACGTCCTTAAACTTAATTAACTTTAAATTAGTATATTAGTTAACAAGTACTAATAAATTTTACCAATAATCGTCTTTCCGAAACATTATATTTTCGCACTTAGAGCGAGTCCCGGAGAGGGTGTCAGAGCATGGATCAGCGCAATATCAACATTGCGTCGCCGTAAGCACCGAACATATAGCCTTCCTTAACTGCAATGTCGTAGGCTTTCATGATGAGATCATAACCACCAAAAGCTGCCACCATCATCAACAAAGTACTGTAAGGCAAATGGAAGTTTGACACCATGGAATCGCATACAGTGAAATCGTAAGGAGGGAATACAAACTTATTAGTCCATCCTTCAAAAGGCATAAGATGACCGTTCATGCATTCTGCAGTGACTAATGCACGCATAGTCGACGTTCCTACAGCACACACACGCGACCCCCGATCTTTAGCAGCGTTGACCATATCAACCACTTCTTCTTCCACAAACATCTCCTCTGAATCCATACGGTGCTTAGTGAGGTCTTCAACATCGATATCACGGAAATTGCCACGTCCACAGTGAAGAGTTATAAATCCACGTTCGACCCCTTTGATCTCAAGACGCTTCATAAGTTCGCGACTGAAATGCAAGCCGGCAGCCGGAGCCATCACCGCACCCTCCTTAGTAGCAAATATATTCTGATAACGCTCTACGTCTTCAGGCTCAGCATCACGTGTGATATAGTCAGGAAGTGGAGTGTCACCGAGAGCATAAAGAGCTGCCTTGAACTCATCATGTGGACCATCGTAAAGGAAACGTAGGGTACGCCCCCGAGAAGTGGTGTTGTCTATCACCTCAGCAACCATCGAATCATCTTCACCAAAATAAAGTTTATTGCCAATTCTTATCTTACGGGCAGGCTCTACCAGCACATCCCAATATTTATTTGCCTCATTGAGCTCACGAAGCAGAAAAACTTCAATCTTAGCGTTGGTCTTTTCTTTATTTCCAAAAAGGCGAGCGGGGAAAACGCGAGTATCATTGAAGACCATTACATCTTGATCCTCAAAGAAATTTATTATTTCTTTAAATACGCAATGCTTAATACTACTATCACGCACATCAACTACCATCAGTCGGCACTCATCGCGATTTTCTGAAGGATGCATTGCTATCTGTGCATCTGGAAGTTTAAATTTGAATTGTGAGAGTTTCATTTAAAATTTTGAATTGAGAATTTAGAATTTAGAATGATTTATGGCATTATCATTATATTTAAACTTGCTACATACTTCAATATGCGTCACCTTTCATTATTCGTAGTAAGTTGAAAGTCTTCAGGGAAAGTGAGCTCACAAGATAATATTTTTTCTACTGCTTTATCTACAGTCAGACAATCGACAAGGTTGACATTTCCAACCCTTGTCCGGCAAAGAGCCGTAAGATGAGCTCCGGAATTGAGGGCTCTTCCGATATCCCTTGTAAGAGCCCGAATATATGTTCCCTTTGAGCAAACAATCCTAAGTTTCAGTTCCGGGAGGATGGAAGGAAGCATTTCCAGCTCCTCGATTACCAACGGTTTAGGTTTCAATTCCACATCCTTTCCTTTCCTTGCATATTTATATGCTCTCTTACCATCGACCTTGACTGCACTGAAGACAGGAGGGACCTGCATGATTTGTCCAGTAAACTTAGGAAGCACTTCGCCAATCATCTCCTCTGTGATGTGTTGGTATGGATATTCGGCATCTATCTCCGTCTCGAGATCGAAACTTGGAGTAGTAGCACCCAAACGTATAGAAGCTATATACTCCTTTGTTCCATTCTGAAGACGTTCAATCTCACGAGTGGCACGACCTGTACAGATAATAAGCACTCCCGTCGCAAGGGGATCAAGAGTGCCCGCATGCCCTACCTTAAATTTTTTTACGTTCATTCGCCTTTGAATGGCTCCTCGTATTCGCTTGACTGCATCAAACGATGTCCATCCAAGAGGTTTGTCTATTCCTATAATTTCTCCTGATATAAAATCCATCTTTAATAATCAAGTTTCGCTTCGCTCAACTTAAGGGTTATAGTGTTAGGTGGTAAATGGGTAAAGGGGTTATAGCTACCTTACAACAGATTTTTCACCAAATTAGACATAGTATAGCCACTATCACGCAATATACAGCAAACCAAATCAGTTTTCCTTTCTTAACAAGGCTGAGCATCCATTTGCAGGCTGCACAACCCACTAAGAAAGCCGAAATAAAACCGATAAGCAAGCAAGTGCCCGAGACTGGAGTCTGCCCTGCACTCTCCCCTGCTATTATGTCTTTAATGCTAAGCAAAGCCTCGCCCACAATAGGAATAATAACCATCAAGAAAGAGAAGGAAGCCACCTTATCGCGCTTATCACCAATTAGGATACCGGTGGCAATCGTAGTACCACTACGACTTAGACCGGGAAGCACTGCGACAGCCTGTGCCACTCCAATAGTGAGGGCATCTGCAAAAGTGATGTCACGCCCACGTTTGGCACTTACCATCTTACCATTCATAAGTCGATCACTATAATGAGCAAAAGTCAAAAGGCAAGCGGTAGCAAGCAGACATGTCCCTACCACTGTAAGATTCCCGGTAAAGACACCTTCCACTAAATCCTTAAAACAAAATCCTACAATAGCGATAGGAATACAACTTACAAGAATCTTGACAACATACCAAAAATTGTCATCTTTTTTGAATGTGAAGAAGCTTTTGCAAAGGTCACGGAATAGAGGCCACAAAATCACTATGGTGCTAAGGACAGTTGCAGCGTGGAGAATAACGTCAAACTCCAATGCATCTTCACCCTGAAGTTTTATACCAAGTATTTCACGGAAAATCACAAGATGTCCACTTGAGGAGATCGGAAGATACTCGGCAAGGCCCTGGACAATGCCGAGAATAAGGGCGTCTAACCAATCCATATTTTTAATTTAGAATTGAGAATTTAGAATTTAGAATTATTTAAGATGCATTATGCATTGCCTTTTGGCTTGATGAGGATAGCAAAAGCCATAAGAAGGAAGCCAAAGAAAGTCACTGCCGGTCCGATAATGATGCGGCGTGCAGAAAAGATGTCGGGGTTGAAGCCACCTTCGACTGAACTACCGGGACCTGCCATAAGAATAAATCCGATAATAATCAGTGCAAGGCATACTGCCATAGCAATATAGTTTTTAGGTCCAAAGGGACGCTGGTCTTCTTTGACTTTCTTAATATCTCCCTGTTGAGGAGTTGGAATTTTTATTTTCATCTTTTGTAATTTTGAATTTAGAATTTAGAAATTACTAATATTACTTAATTCATTATTTACTGTTTATTATTCACTATTTACTGCTGACTGTTTACTGTTCACTACTTAAAAAGTTCTTCATAGTCTTGATGGAGATGGCGCGTTGTAGCCACAAGAGCTGCAAGAGCACAAATCAGTGCGCCTCCAATAATCAGGCCGGCATCTACTGCACACATCCACTTCCAGTCTATCAATGTCGATAATTCTTCAAAACCCATTCGTCCGCTTGCAGCAAGCACTCCTGAAAGCAATGTTCCTGAGATTAGACCGGCAATAGCACCTACAACAGCATTAGCTACAATGAACGGACGACGAATAAACCCATCGGTAGCACCAACGAGCTGCATCGTATGAATCGTAAATCTTTTGGAATATATCGAGAGTCTTACTGTATTATTTATCAACACAAATGAAATGATGAGCATAATCGCCGCAATGATGGTAAATAAAAGAGTGAGCTTTTTGATATTAGCATTCATTGTCTCTATAAGATGGCTGTCTGGAGTACCCACCTCCTCGACTCCATCAACGGCAGCGACACTTTTTTTTATACCGGCGATTTTTCCGACAGTGGAGTATTCCGCATCCACAGTAAAGGCAATTTCCGGCGACAACGGATTGACCCCGAATACATGCTCAAGATCCTCTCCGGTAGCCTCTTTCCAATTATCAAGGGCTTGCTGACGAGATATATACCTGACATTTTGGGCAAAATTTGTTTTTGAAATAGCATTACAAATAGCCTTGGCACGCTCTTCATCTACATTATCAGACAAGACCACGCTTATTTCAATCTTTTCCATCATGCGCCGCGACTCCGTAGCAGCTGCAATCCATATCATCGCTATTATCCCCAATGTTAGCAATGCAAGAGTTACGCTCACGCCAGTCGTGGTGTGAGCTGCCCATCCGGATATCTTGACCTCTTTTTGTGGTTTCATCATTCAGATTTATCTGTAGTGTCTGACCCGCAGACGAGAAACGACTGCAAAGATAATACATTTTTATCCTAAAGTCAAGTAAAATAAGTAAAAAGATGCAAAAAGCCAACGAAAAAAGGACCCGTATCGCTACGAATCCCTTTTTTCCGATATCCCTCGAAATCCTTCGCAAGATATCGTGTGTCCTAATCCTAATTTAACTATTAATCCATAACTTTACTAATGCAACAATAATTGTCAATGAAACGATTAATTGGTCTTTACTGTATGAATGTCTTTTTTTATTCACTTGCAAAATTAATATTTTTTTTTGATTTGCAATACTTTTTATGTTAAAATGCGATAATATATTATAGTTTTAACACCTTTTGACCAAATTTAACAATCTTATATTCAAAAGAGCGATTTCAGCCAATCTGGCACTTGAGAGGAAAATGCGGTTCGATCAAGCGCTTCCACTACTACGGAAGAGCGTCCATGATCAAGCGCATAAAGATCGGTGTCAGTTCTATCCGGCTCGTCATTTACCAGATGACCTGCAAGCATATAAAATGAACGTCCCATTGGATCTTGATATTTCTTATATTCCTCGCTCCAATGAGCCTTACACTCTCGGCAAATACAAGCTGGAGCCTCTGCATATCCTGCTGGCACATTCACGTTGATAAAAACACCCTTTGGAAGACCTTTCTCGAGGACATTAGGCACTAACGAATCCACTATGGGTTTGACTGATGAAAAATCAGCATCCGGATCATGAGTGGTCAACGACAGTCCTATTGATGGGACACCCCAAGTACATCCTTCTTGCACAGCACCCATAGTGCCACTATAGAGAACATTTACCGACGCATTGCTCCCGTGATTGATTCCCGCTACAACAAGATCCGGCTTACGCCCTTGGAGAACTGAATAGCATGAAATTTTGACACAATCGACGGGCGTACCATTGCAGCTATAAAACTTAGCACCATCTATTGGACTTTTCTCTTCTTTAACTCTAAGAGGGGCATCAAAGGTCAATGCCATTGACTGACCGCTTCGGCCTTGGTCGGGACAGACTGCAATTACTTCTCCATAAGGAGCTAACATTGAGACAAGTTCTATTACTCCTTTGGCCATAAAGCCATCGTCATTGCTGACTAATATTAGTTTTTTCATTTTGTTTAATCGTTTAATCGTTGAATTGTTTAGTTTGACAGTTAAGAATGTTACGAGAGAAATGGAAGAAAGCGGTCGACGACAATGCATCGGTCGGAGCCAGGGAGAGAAGAAAGATTCTCCTTTTCAGGGAAAATCCTATATTTTTCTCTCATCTTCTTAAAATCTTTGTGAGCCTTTAGAATAGCGTAGGCATTATCAAAATCCATCTTTGCCACATACATAAAAAAGGCAAGAGTATCCATAAGGCGACGCTTGAAGAGCAATTTCTTTCCTTCTTTTTCAGGAAGGTTCTTATACAAAAGCAAGAGATTATTCCGGAAATTTAGATATGTCTTCTTAGGGTCTCCTTGTGCCAAAGAGCCCCCGCCCAGATGATAGACGCAAGAATCCGGGACTACGCAGACACGATACCCAAGATTATGAATTCGGCAACAAAGATCAATTTCCTCCATGTGGGCAAAGAATAGTTCATCAAGGCCACCTGCTTCAAGATAGACATCACGCCTGACCATCAATGCCGCTCCTGAAGCCCAAGCGATATCTTCAGGGCCCGTATCGTATTGACACATGTCGTATTCTATCTTGTCGAAGAGTCGACCACGGCAATAAGGATACCCATACTTATCAAGAAGACCACCGGCAGCTCCTGCATACTCAAACTGATCTTTATTCTTATAAGAAAGTATTTTCGGTTGGCATGCCCCAACTTCGGGGTGAGAGTTCATAAAGTCAAGTAGCGGCTGCCACCATCCTGACGGAGTCTCCACATCAGAATTTAGGAGCACAACAAATTCTGATTCCACCTCAGAGATGGCCCTATTGTAGCCACCGGAGAAACCCAAATTCTCATCGAATGCCAAAATCTTGACATTAGGAAATTCTTCACACATCAATTTCAACGAATTGTCGGTGGAGCCATTATCGGCTACGATAACCTCCACTTCGGGGCCTTGCGTGTTGGCTATGACGGAAGGAAGGAACTCACGAAGAAGTTTCTCTCCATTCCAATTGAGTATAATTACAGAAAGAATGTTTCCAAGGGCCATAGCTTTATAATTGAGATTTTTTATTATTGAGAATTGAGAATAATTACCCAAGTAGTTGAGCATTTAGTGTTTCGGCATCGTGAAAGCCAATAAGGAGGGATGGGGTAATCTTATTGAAGTGTGAAGAGGAGGCTTTTGCACGGACGCGGAGATAGTTGTCGGTGTGGCCATACATCACGCCTTCTTCCTCAGAATCGGGATGTTCCCATAGTACGGGGCGTTCGGTCCCAATGAAACGTTGAGAGAAAGTACGAAGTTTTTCATCGCTGAGTTTAGTCAACATACCTACTCTGCGATGCTTTTCTTCCTGGCTCACTTGATGAGAAATCCCGAGAGCTTTTGTTCCGGGTCGTTCTGAATATGGGAATACATGAAATCGGCTCACTGGAAGAGACGCCGCATAAGCTAAACTTTTTTCCCACTCCTTCTCCGTCTCTCCCCTTGCACCGGCTATTATATCCACACCAATGAATGCATCAGGAATCAGACTTCTGATTAGAGAAATGCGATCGGTAAAGAGATCGGTACGGTACCGACGGTTCATCAGTCGAAGCACTTCATCAGATCCCGACTGCAAGGGAATATGGAAGCTCGGCATAAAAGCTCGGCTTCCATCAGCTATCCAGCGGACAATCTCTTCCGTAAGAAGATTAGGCTCTATGCTTGAGATGCGATAACGCTCTATGCCTTCCACAGCGTCCAGACGCTTTAGAAGCTCAAGGAAGTCTTCTCCTGTATCTTTGCCAAAGCATCCCACATTGACCCCTGTCAATACTATCTCCCTTCCTCCGGCTTCGGCTACTTTATGAGCCTCCGCAACAAGTTCTGAAATATTACCTGAACGGCTTCGACCTCGGGCAAACGGGATAGTGCAATATGTGCAAAAATAGTCGCATCCATCCTGCACTTTAAGCCAATAGCGAGTACGGTCGCCACGCTCGCATGCGCCACGGAACTCACGAATATCAAGATAATCATGAACCGCCACTTGACTGCGACGATCTCTCTCCCATTGCTCAAGAAACTCTGAGATGCGAAGTTTTTCATCGTTTCCAAGGACGATATCCACTCCTTCTATGGCCGCCACCTCCTGAGGCTTAAGCTGTGCGTAGCATCCAGTGACAACAAGGGTAGCCTGAGGCCAACGATTGCGTAGTCGCCTTATGAGCGATCTACCTTTCTTATCAGCCACTTCTGTGACCGAACAGGTATTGACCACCACTATATCGGGCGTTTCGTCAGGAAGAGCGCGGATAATTCCTCTCTTAGTGAGCTGTATGCCGATGGCGGAAGTCTCTGAAAAATTCAGCTTACAACCAAGAGTATGATATGAAGCCTTTAATACATTACTGCAATCTGTCATAACAGTCAAATAATTATGCATTATGAATTATGCATTATGAATTCAGTTTCTAAAGACAAACCATCTGGTCATATCAAAGCGAGGGAGAGCGGCAAGCTGAACGTCAGCCTTTCTGTCTTCTATCGTCTCCATTGCCGTTCCCACTTTAATACCTTTCTTTTCAAGAGCCTCCCTCACAGTCTTAATGGCAATTTGCGGAGTATTGTTATCTTGGGAAAGATGACATAAGAAGATATGATTAAGTCCTGGATTTATAATCTCATAAAGGAAAGCTGCGGTCTGACGGTTGTCAAGATGTCCTAAGCCGCTTGCTATTCGTGCTTTCAGATATTCAGGATAACGGCCCATACGAAGCATTTGAAAATCATAGTTTGATTCAATCATCAAATAAGTAGCCCTACTCATATAATAGCGGGCTCGTTCAGACACTTCCCCTAAGTCTGTGGCAATGACAAACCTTCGTGAATCAAACTCAATGGAGAATCCCATATTGTCGGTCCCATCATGAGGGACATCGAAAGCAGTGATCTCCATATCAAGCACTTTGAAAGGGATTTCTTTAAATATTGGCACATGATACTCCTTAATGCGCTTAGAGATGGAATGTCTCTTCAACATTCCATTAAGGACCCTATTAGTGCAGAAAAGCTTCAGATGGCGGTGGTTGCGAAGAAGTGCATATACGTATTTCACATGGTCGGCATGGTCATGAGTGAGAAGCACCCCTTTCACATGATTCATCGAAATTCCATTAGCCGCCAATCCTCTCTCTACTTCCTCTGAACGAATACCTACATCAACAATCAGTCCACCATCTCGCGTACCAATATAACAGCTGTTTCCGCTTGAGCCGCTTCCGAATGAGCAGAAATATAGAGGTTTGGGCACAGCGATAGGGACTTCCTGTCTGGACGACGTATCGTATGGATTGCTCCATTCCTCAAAAGGGAGTTCCGGTTGGTCTGGGAAATATATCTTCTTGCTCATTTTTTTTCATATCTTCGGCGGTCACCCCCCTTTGCGCCTGCGTAGAGCAGGAAAATAGCCGGTCGCTTGTCGTAGTCAAATATTCTTTTTTTCCAATCGGCAGCCTTGGCTGTGACCACTTCTTCACGTTCGGGATCAGTAATATCGCATGCAACACAGACCATTGTGTAAGGAGAAAGGGACTCAGAAAGAAGAGCTACCATACGATTGTTGCGGTAGGGAGTCTCAATAAAGATCTGAGTCATCTGTCTTGAAGCCGATTCAGACTCCAGGCGTTTCAAGACCTTGCGACGTTCTGCACCATCGATGGGAAGATATCCGTGGAAAGCGAATCCTTGGCCATTGAATCCTGAAGACATGAGCGACATCAGGATTGAACTTGGACCAACAAGTGGAATCACTTTCAATCCCTCTCTCTGGGCAATCTCAACGGGATGACTTCCAGGGTCGGCAACAGCGGGGCAGCCAGCCTCACTCATCACGCCTATTGGCTCTCCTTTTCGCAGAGGCTCCAACATAGCGCTTACTTCTTCTGGACTGGTGTGTCGATCAAGCACATCGAAAGTGCAGTCGGCTATCGGAAAGCCGGGATCGACATGCTTAAGATAGCGACGAGCTGTGCGAAGATTCTCTACTATAAAATGGCGCAAATGGCGCACGACCTCCAAATTTCCGGCGGGAATTACGTCGGAAACGGGGGCTCCGCTGATAGGAACGGGCACAAGATAAAGGGCCGATTGAAATTTCATACTACAAAATTAACAAAATTCCTCGTTTTTTGCTAATTTTGCAGTGAAATGATTGAAGATAAATTTTTACCAGACGGTTTTAAGGCTAAAATTCGCTCTGAATTCGGAGAAAATGATGCCGAAACCCTGTTTTCCGCCCTCAGTGGAGAACCGGACACCTCAATACGTATCAACCTACATAAGCTTTCAAGTGAACTCCTTTACCCTGATATGACACAAGTAGCATGGTGCGATTCGGGCTACTATCTAAGAGAACGACCCACCTTCACTCTGAATCCATTATTACATGCGGGTGCCTTCTATGTGCAGGATGCTTCTTCGATGGTCTATGAGACAATAGTGGAGAAGATAAGAGAGTGGAGAATGGATAATGGGGGACGAAGAGTGGGGAGAATGACAGTGTGCGATCTATGTGCCGCGCCAGGGGGCAAGACAACAGCTATTCTTAATGCTCTCCCGGAAGGGAGCGTGATGCTTGCGAATGAATTCAATTCCTCACGAGCCAACATACTTAAGGAAAATCTTTGCAAATATGGGTATGCTGATGTCATAGTCACCAATAGCGACACTTCCCGATTGTCGAAGATGAAAGGGATGTTTGATCTAATAGCAATTGATGCTCCTTGTTCCGGAGAGGGAATGATGCGCAAAGATGAGACTGCAAGAAGTCAATGGAGTGAAGGACTCATACGTCAATGTTCGGAGCTTCAACGTGAGATTGTCACAAATGGAATAGAAATGCTTGCGGAAGGAGGATATCTCATCTACTCCACTTGCACTTTCAACACCACGGAGGATGAAGACAATGCAAAATGGATAGCAGATACATTTGGACTGGAACCGATTGACACTGGACTTGCCGGCAATTATGGAATCAAGGGGGAAGTTAATGGGGAAATTCCATGCCTAAGGTTTATACCTGGATTCACGCGTGGTGAAGGACTTTTTGTTACCGTGTTCCGAAAGCCTTCTGTCCACATTGGAGAACATGCTCTCTCTAAAGTAAAGAAAAAAGGGAGCAAGGGAATTGAGAAGACAGATAAAAGGGTAATTGAAATTGGCCGGTCGTGGGTAAAAGGGAATTTTGATATCATCAATCATGATGGGCATTTGCTTGCAATGACTCCTGAAACTGCGTCTCTTTTCGCCATCATACCCAAAGGAGTAAGAATAATTTCTGCAGGAGTAGAAATCGGAGAGGTAAAGGGAAAAGACTTAATACCAGCCCATGCGCTGGCAATGTCTTCGGCAATGTCACATCCATTTCCTGAGGTGGAACTTACCAAAGATGATGCCTTGCGATACTTGGCTCGGGAAGCGATAGCGCTTCCTAACGACACTCCCAAGGGTTATGTGACGGTCGCCTATAATGGGTATCCATTGGGATTCATGAAGCATTTAGGGAACAGGAGCAACAATCTTTATCCTCAGGAATATAGAATAAGAAATTTAAAATAATTGAGAATTTTTATAATTGAGAATTGAGAATTTATTATAATTGAGAATTGAGAATT
>CAZWJO010000070.1:4754-16395 GCA_964634905.1 uncultured Sangeribacter sp. | reverse complement strand
TTTTTAAAGTTTAAAAGAACTTGTCTTTGTCTGTATAACGTTAGCACTTTTTTAATTGTTTCAATAAATTTTTGCAACAACTGCAACATTGGCTAAACAATTTTGTAACACGCTAAGAATAAATGTATTACAGACAATTAAATTAATATATCATTATTGAAACAGACTGTTACAGCCATGCAACAAATCTGAAACAAAATAGTTCACAACAAATTTTCACCGACCCCCTTATTTGTTGTGGCACAGATAGAATACGGTGCTGACAAAATGTAATTTTAGCATGTGGGGGAGGTGTGTTGCTCAATTGCGACGGTACTTTAAATTAGACCGGCCATATACAAAGGAAGATAAATTAGTCCTTCCTTTTTCTCCAGATCTTTAGAGTGGAGTATATATGACTGTCCAAGATAAGTATGAAATTTCTTATTGTATTTATCAAGAGAGGTAAGAGTGTAGCGTGGGGATGATTTCACCTCAATGGGACAGATATTGTGACGGCTTGTCACTTTCTCTTTGCGTATTAGGAAATCTATCTCCATACGGTCGGCAGCATTTTCTCTGGAGGAACATGTATAATAGAAGAGTGGATGTCCAGAAGTACGAAGCAACTGAGCTACCAGATTCTCTATTAGCATTCCTTTGTTGAATTCAAGTTTTCCTCGAAGTATTTTCTCATATAGACGATCCTGCTCCAATTCTCCAGCACTGAATGCCATGGACACCAATAGCCCAGTATCTGCCATATACATCTTCACCTTTGACTCATCCTTGTTCAAAGCTAACCCCACAGATGGCTCGGTAGTGTTATAGCATAAATTGACTACGCGGCTTTCATCCAACCAGAACAAGGATTCTGAGAAGTCCTTCATTTTTGCACCCTTTCGTACTTTGGAAGGTCTGAGTCTTTTCTCATGTTGCTGGAGCATTCCAGCAATATTATCGAAGAGGAGAGTAACCTTCGGAGCTGAGCGACCTGCATATTTACTAATATCGTTTCTATAAAGGCTCAGAATACTACGCTTAATCTCATCTACCTCTCTCATGTCCTTATGCTCGACATAACTCATTACGGCTTGAGGCATCCCTCCTACAAGCAGATATGTTCTCAACGACTCCATCATCTGCCGATGGAGTGCCTGTCCCAGTGGAGACAACGATGCGTACTGTGCCTTAACGAAGTCGAAAAGCATCTCTTGCTCGTTGGCCCACATGAATTCCTCGAGGTCCATAGGATACATGTTGAGTCGAATTTCTTCACTCGGAATGACTATATCTTTGACATTATGGTTTATACTCACAAGAGACCCAGTCTCGATATAGTCGTAACGGCCGTCTTTTACGAGATATTTTATGGCCGCGCGTGCTTTGGGATACATCTGAACTTCATCAAATATGATCAGGGATTCTCTTTGATGGAGGCGTATACCTGTATATAGGCTAAGACGCATGAAGAAAGTATCAAGGTCAGTCAGATAGAGTTCGAATAGTTCTTTTATTTCATTCCTAACATTATTGAAATCGATTAGAATATAGGTCGTATACTCGTTTTTGCCGAATTCCTCTACGATCCAGCTCTTGCCGATGCGTCTCGCTCCATCAATAAGCAACGCACTGCGTCCTTCCCATTGCTTCTTCCACTGTAGTATCTTATTGTAAATCTTTCTTTTCATAATATATCACCACTTTTTCGTATCTTCGCATAGTGCTCCAACACCACTTTTTCAAGGTTTCGTATATATGCGATACACCACTTTTTCAAGCACAAAAGTAATGAATATTCCTCATTCTACCAAATTTAGCTGAGAAATTCCAAATAATGATCGGCCTACGCTGTATAAATCTCCGATTATAATCGGTATTTTCTGCAGATTTTGCTTGTTTCCCCGAGTATACCCCGGCATCCACCACGACCACCTCCGAGACTTCCTCAAGTTGGAACTATAGCATTAATCCATTGATCGCAGAGAATTGTCAATAAAAAATGGAGCCGTATCTTGTGACACGGCTCCTCCTGGCTTCAAAAGTTCAACTTTTCTATTTGGTATTCTAAGCCTCTATCTCTCTTCTTTTCGTTGAAATTTGCTCCGATTAGATAGACAGTCCTGTCGTCCATAGCATATTTGCCTGCATAATCGCGTGTGTAGATTTGGTCCATTGCTTCGCGGACACTTTTATTATATTTGAATTCAAATACATATACGTATTTTCCTGTGAACACTTCCAAGTCGCTTCTGCCTTTGTAGCCGTGGCTCTCTGCGCTCGCCTGTGTGCCGCACAAGACGGCAAGCAGATACGTGATGGCACGATAGCTCGACTCGCGATGATCTTCCCCTGGAAGTGACTTCAAGAGAGTAGCCAGGCGCATCATGAACTCCTCTGGGCGCCCTTCATAAAGATCAATCTTGAATTTGGGGAAACGGAATGGGCTGTCTATGTCTTTTACTTCCGGAGCATATATAGGTAGCAGTTGCTGATAGAATCCGATTTCCACTTCTCTGTTCGGGAAACGAAGTTCGTATAGATTAAGATCCTCATTATATGAGGCAATAGTCAGATATCCTGTCTGAAACATCAAAGGAATCGGGTTGCGGTCGTCAAGACCAACAGCTATGAGTTCTTCTCTTGTACACATTTTGCCGTTGATGTCGGGAGGATATGTCCCTTGAGCTTTTATACGCTTTACCAAAAATGTAGGGGTTCCGCTGTCAAACCAATAAGGATCAATCCTCATTTTCTTCAAAGCCTTCAGGATGCTGAATGGATTGTAGAGACGTGAACCCTCTTCAGTGAACAAATATCCGTCATAGTATTTACGTAGTGCTCGCAGAGTACCTTCGAACCCTTCCTTGCGTTTCTTCGCAAGGTCTTCGATACCTTGACGGAAATTCTCGATCAACTCCTGTTCAGCCCATCCACATATATCGGCGTATGTATCTTCCATCGATACATCATCAAGATTGTTGATGTCGCTGAAGATGCTCACCTTATTGAAGCGTGCTACCCCAGTCAGCATGCCAAACTTAATGTGGGCATCCATGGATTTGAGATTAGAGAAGAAGCTCTTTAGCAGGGACTGATTTTTTTCAATCAAATCTCGATTTTCATCTAAGTCAAGAAGTGGCTTATCATATTCATCTACGAGGATCACTACTTTCTGACCGGTTTTATTATGAACTTCCCGTATGAGATTTTCGAATCGTAATACGACGTCATGTTCCATTTTAGGGGAGATTTCATATAGCTCTTCATATCTTGCCAGATGAGAAATGAGTCTATCCCCCAAACCGTCAGGCAGTTTATACTGGCCATTGTTAAAGTCGAAATGTAGCACCGGTCTCGGTGTCCAGTCCAGATCCAAGCTGTCGGCAGCCAGCCCCTTGAAGAGTTCCCGCCTCCCCTCGAAATAGGCCTCAAGGGTAGATAACAGCAGGCTTTTCCCAAACCGTCGCGGACGACTTAGGAAAATGAACTTGCTTTGGCTGAGGAGAGGTTTTATATAGGAGGTTTTATCTACGTATGTATAACCCTCCTCAATAATTTGGGAGAATGTCTGTATTCCGACCGGGTATCTCAGTTGCGCCATAATTCTCTAAATTTCCACAAAGTTAACTAAATTCCACATCTTTTGCAAATAAAACTTTTACCTATAATCGAGAGTTTGTGGAAAATTTCTAAAGTCTTTTGTTTCTGTCATAATAATTATGCTCCCACAACATTATGTTCTGCATGCATAACAATTCCAATTGGAGCGTCATGCTGCTTCTTCTATTTTTATTGGGCTTATCTCCATGCATTATTGTACAAAACATTCTCTTCCTTCGTTTTAAGAGCAATTCAAGAGGTTTGTCGCAAGGTGAGGATACAGGAAAAGATCCTTTGATTATATCATTGAGGCATAGAGGGAATATGGGGCGGAGAGGATATAATTTTGACAAGTGGAAGAGGAGTATTCCTCAATAGCGGCGGCATCACGATGTAAGCGAGCGATGGATGCAGGATCTTCCCCCAACTCATAATGCATAGGGAAGAAATTCTTGATGCGAAAGCGCTCAAGGAAGATTTTTGCCCCAGTGAAATAATCAGTGCCAATTCTTGAGTCTACAGGGAAGAAACAGATGTCAAATCCCTCGTAAGAAGCTGCTATTTTATCCACGATGTCATTGAATTTTTGCAATTCTTCTCGCACTTCCTCTTCTGTCGACTCATCCTTCCATATCCAAGCGTTGAGATCCCCTGCATGAAATATAGTGTGTCCTCCTATTGTCACGCCATAGGAATTCCCTATATCCGTAGAAGGAAAAGAATTTACACACATTATTCCGTCCTCGTAATGATCATTATCCGACATTGTAATTACCTTGGAAGCATCCACCTTGTCACCCTTGTAAGAACTCTGATGGCTTACAATATGATTGATTCGTTTTCTGACATCCTTGCTCACAATATAGTGGATATTTGGAAAATGCTTTGCCCATCCAAAAATCTCCGGATTATAATGATCCTTATGTCCATGGCTTACGAACACATACACCGGCATCTCCCTCTCTACATTCATCAGCGGATTAGGCAACGGTCCTCGCTGATAAGGATCTTTCCAAAAATCGAATACCAACACAGCTTCCGGCGTCTTCACCACAAAGCAATCATGAAACACGTATATCGTCTTTATCATATCAATAGTAGATTATATTTTGATCCCTACAAATTTAGTAAAATTCTTACAAATATGAAAAAATATTGGAGCTGATGTGCCGTTTGCCGATCCTCCAATTCATCCTCTTCCGGCATCCTCAAAAATTAAGCAACTGAACAAAAATTCACAAATAATGACAAAAATGCGCCTAATGTTTGGTAATCTTAAAAATTATGTGTAACTTTGCAGGTATCGAACAAATTTCGATGCCTTTTTTATATGAGTAGTATCATCAGCCACTTCCATTATCACCATCACCACCAGTCCCGATTGGCGGCGAGGTAGATATGCACATGATTATACTGATATTTAGAGATCATCATACCAAGCCTCAGAGCCTCGGGACTAAACCCAACTCTGAGGCTTTAATTAATAATCGCAAAACGTAAAACGCACTACGCAAAACGCAAAAACCTTATGCTAAGAATTGCCATTCAAAACAAAGGTCGTTTGGGGGAGGAGTCGGTAGGGCTTCTCAGCCGCATTGGTATTGAAATTGACACCGCAAAACGTAAGTATCTCTCCAAAGCAATAAATTTCCCTATTGAGATCCTTAATGTCCGCGACGATGATATTCCCGGGCTTGTAGCGGAAAACTCCGCTCAACTCGGCATCGTCGGCTTGAACGAAGTTGAAGAGAAAGGTGCGAAAGTCGATATCGTCCGTCCCCTCGGATTCGGTGCTTGCCGCCTATCCCTTGCCATACCTAAACGTGAGGAATACCCGGGTCCCGAATATTTTCGGTGGAAAAAAATCGCGACATCCTATCCCAACATCCTGCGTCGCTATTTTGAAGGTCTTGGAATCGAGATAATCCCGGTGGTGATTTCCGGCTCTGTGGAAATCACGCCTTCTGCCGGCATGGCAGATGCCATATTTGATATTGTATCTTCCGGAGGTACCCTCATATCAAATGGACTAAAGGAAGTAGAGGTAGTGATGCAGTCGGAGGCTGTGTTAGTAGCGAATCCCTCCTTATCTAAGGAAGATCGGGAATTGCTCGCTGAAATTGAGTTTCGTATAGAAAGCGACCGAATCAGTCGCGGGATGAAATATCTCCTAATGAATATTCCTTCCGAAAGCCTTGAGAAAGCAATAGAGATTTTGCCGGCAATGCGCTCTCCGACAGTGCTCCCCCTTGCAACTCAGGGGTGGCATTCGCTACATTCCGTGGTGGAATCTTCCCAATTATGGGAAAAGGTACGCCAATTGAAAGCGATTGGAGCAGAAGGAATATTAGTATTATCCGTAGATAAAATCATTCCTTAACTCGACTCTAAGTAGGGATGCACGGACAGTGCGCCCCTACGAGACGATAATAAGCCATAAAGTTATGAAAATATATGCTAATCCAGGGAAAGAGGAATGGATCGCACTTTGCAGCCGCGCTAAAGCGGAGGAAAGCGTTGAAGTGGATAATATTGTCGGCAGCATAATCCAGCGTGTCCGCACCGACGGCGACAAGGCTCTTATGATGCTTGCCGCTGAAATCGATGGCTTGTCCATCCCATACGAACTCAAAGTGTCTGAAGAGGAGTTCGGAGAAGCTGAGACAGAGGTGTCAGACGCTTTGAAAACCTCAATCAAGACGGCAGTAGAGAATATCTCTGCATTCCATCGCGCCCAACTCCCTTCAGAAGTGAAGGTGGAGACTATGCCGGGCGTCACTTGCATACAGCGTCCGGTTCCAATCCAAAACGTCGGTATATATATCCCCGGAGGAACAGCTCCTCTTTTCTCCACAGTACTGATGCTCGCCATTCCGGCCCGTATAGCCGGTTGCAAACGTGTTGTGATGACCACTCCTTGTGATAAACAAGGGCGTGTTGCCCCGGCCGTGCTGTATGCTGCACAGATATGTGGTGTCGATGAGGTATACAAAATAGGTGGAGCTCAAGCAATTGCAGCTCTTGCATACGGCACGCAGAGTATTTCACCTGTCGACAAGATATTTGGTCCTGGAAATAGGTTTGTCACTGCAGCCAAACAACAGGTAGGAGGACGTAAGGTTTCTATAGACATGCCTGCCGGTCCTTCCGAAGTAATGATTCTTGCTGACGACACTGCAGTTCCAGACTTTGTGGCTGCCGATATACTCTCTCAATGTGAGCATGGTGCCGACTCACAAGGGATTGTCGTATGCAATTCCTTGCATCTTGCCGAGAAAATCCAGGCGGCAATTGAGAGTCAGTCATGCCGCCTCGTTAGGGCTGAATACGTCAATCGTTCGCTTGAAAATTCGCGCATTATAGTGCTTCAAGATAGGGATGATATGATAGCTTATGCCAATTTATATGGAGCAGAGCATTTAATTATTTCAATGGAAAATCCTATGGAAGCGGCCGACAAAATAACAGCCGCAGGGAGCATCTTCATCGGAAACTATTCTCCGGAAAGTGCCGGAGACTATGCATCGGGCACAAATCATACCCTGCCAACATCAGGATGGGCTCACAGCTGCAGCGGTGTCAACATAGACAGTTATATGCGAAAAACCACCATCCAAAACTTGACAGCGGAAGGACTTTCCCGACTTGCAGATACAATAACAACAATGGCAGATGCAGAGGGTCTCGAAGCCCATGCTGAGGCCGTAAAAATTAGAATGAAATGCAAATAACCGACCTTATACGGCCAAATATCCGCAATCTCCAGCCATATTCCACTGCCCGTGATGAATATGAGGGAGATCTCGGTGTGTTTCTTGATGCCAATGAATCCCCTTTCAACAATGGATATAACCGTTATCCTGACCCTCGCCAGAAAAGGCTAAAAAGTCTTCTGTCGCCCCTCAAGGGTGTGGCTTCGGAAAATATATTCATTGGTAACGGAAGCGACGAGGCCATCGACCTTCTCTTCCGTATTTTCTGTGAGCCTGGACGCAGCAATGCCATCGCAATTGCACCGAGCTACGGGATGTATGAGGTGGCGGCGGATATCAACGACGTGGAGATGCGTAAGGTGCTCTTAAATGAAGACTTCTCTCTCCCGATAGAGCGACTTCTTGAAGCTGCTGATGCCAACTCCCGCCTATTATTTATTTGTTCCCCAAACAATCCGACAGGCAATGCTTTCGCTCAAGAAGATATATTGCGTTTGGTAAAGGAGTTTCAAGGCATAGTGGTGGTTGATGAAGCTTATATAGATTTCTCAGAGAAGCCGGGGATGCTTCCGATTCTTTCCGAATATCCAAATCTCGTTGTGCTTCAGACACTCTCTAAGGCCTGGGGAATGGCAGGGCTGCGTTGCGGTCTGGCTTTTGCATCGCCTGATATAATTGGGTATATGAACCGTGTGAAATATCCCTACAATATCAATGTGGCTACATCCACTATCGCAGAGTGTCTTCTGACTGAGCCAGTTCCCGAGCATGTGAAGGTTCTGAAAGAGGAGCGCAAGAAGCTTGAAAAGGAACTCGCACGTTTCCCATTTATAAAAAAGATATTTCCTTCAGATGCAAATTTCTTGTTGGTAAAAGTAGATGATGCTAATGATCTTTATGACTATCTAATCGACAATAAAATCATTGTCCGAAACCGTGACAAGGTGGCTCTCTGCAAAGGTTGTCTCCGCATCACCGTCGGCACCCCCGAAGAAAACCAACACCTCCTCACCACCCTCTCATCCTATCAACCAACAACTCGACAACCTGACAACCCGACAACCTGAAAACTTAAAAATGAAAAAACTCCTAATCATAGACCGTGACGGCACAATCCTTGTGGAGCCTCCGGTGGATTACCAGATAGATTCCCTTGAGAAATTCCAGTTCGTACCGGGTGTCATAACCGCTCTCGCCGATATTGCCCGTCACGGTGAATATGAACTTGTCATGGCTTCCAATCAGGATGGTCTTGGTACTGATTCATTCCCCGAAGACACTTTCTGGCCTCCACAAAATCTGATGCTCCAGACACTTCGTGGGGAAGGGGTAGAATTTGATGATATACTTATCGACCCCTCACTGCCAGAGGATAATTCACCCAACCGAAAACCGGGTATCGGAATGTTTGGCAAGTATATCGGCAATGATGATTATGATCTGAGCGAGAGCATAGTGATAGGTGACCGCCTTACCGATGTGCAGCTTGCAAAGAATCTCGGAGCAAAAGCAATACTTCTCCAACCCAAGGGTACAGAGGCAAATGGATGCGAATTAATCACAGACTCTTGGGCAGAAATCAACGAATATCTACGTGCTTCTTCTCGCCGGGCAAGCATCGAGCGGGTCACCCGCGAGACGTCTATAAACGCAGAGATTGACTTGGATGGAAAAGGAAAGACAGCAATCTCTACCGGACTAAAATTCTTCGACCACATGCTGGAGCAGATTCCTCACCATAGCGGATGCTCCCTAATTATTGAAGCAAAAGGTGATCTCCAAGTTGATGAGCATCACACTATGGAGGATGTGGCTATTGTCCTCGGTCAGCTGATATTGAAGGCTCTTGGCAATAAGGTCGGAATCGGGCGCTATGGTTTTGCCCTCCCTATGGACGAATGCTCGGCGATGGTGCTTCTCGATTTCGGAGGTCGCTCCGAATTTGTCTGGGACGTGCCGTTCACTCGTGAATATGTCGGAGACACTCCCACTGAAATGTACAAGCATTTCTTCAAGACTCTGTCGAGCGAAATGCGTTGTAACCTGCATATAAAGGCACAAGGGGAAAACAACCATCATCTCATTGAGGGAGTCTTCAAGGCTTTTGCCCGTGCCCTTAAAATGGCAATCAAGAGGGATGTGTTTTCAAGTCAGTTACCATCAAGCAAAGGACTATTATGATAGCAATTATCGACTATAAGACCGGCAATCTACGCAGTGTGAAGAATGCTCTGTGGCGCCTTGGGGCTGAATTTCGGCTCACTGCTGACCCTGATGAGATCATGGCTGCCTCTCATGTGATACTACCGGGTGTCGGCAATGCGGCCGAAGCCATGGGAAATCTCCGTGAAAGCGGACTTGTGCCGACTATCTTGCGTCTGCGCAAACCTGTGCTTGGCATTTGCGTAGGTATGCAGATTATGTGCCGACATTCCGAAGAGGGGGACGTGGAGTGCATGGGCATTTTTGATGCCTTTGTCAAGAGATTCATTCCCGGACCCAATTTAAAAGTGCCTCATACGGGATGGAACAACCTCTCCAATCTTGAAAGCAAGCTCTTCAAAGGGATCGAATCCGGAGCATTTGTATATTTCGTACATTCCTATTATGCAGGACTTTGTCCCGACACTATTGCCACAGCCACACAGGGCAAGATGTTTAGTGCTGCTTTGAAATATGAAAATTTCTATGGAGTGCAGTTCCATCCTGAAAAGAGTGGCGAGGTTGGCGAGCTCATCATCAAAAACTTCATCAATCTATGAGTAGAATTGAAATCATACCGGCAATTGACATAATCGGTGGGCAATGTGTGCGACTTTCACAAGGAGATTATGCCCGACAGACTACTTACGATGCCTCTCCTGTGGATATGGCGCGTCGATATGCCGACATCGGTGTTCGCCGTCTCCATGTAGTTGATCTTGACGGCGCAAAAGCCTCACATCCTGTCAATCTCCGTGTCCTGGAGCAATTAGCTGTAGTAGACGGTATTGATGTAGAATGGGGAGGAGGTATAAAATCAAGCGAAGCTTTAGTCGATGTTTTCTCTGCTGGAGCTATGTATGCGGTCGTAGGTAGTGTCGCAGCTCGACAGCCTGAACTGTTTGCTGAATGGCTGGAGCAGTTTGGAACTGACAGAATGGTACTTGGAGCCGACATTTCCAATGGTAAGATAGCCACACACGGTTGGCTTAAGACCGAAGACAAGAGTGTTGACAATCTTATCGACTTGTTCGTTCCCAATGGTCTTTCACAAGCCATTGTCACGGAGATTTCACGAGATGGGATGCTCTCCGGACCCGCAACGCCCCTTTATGTCGGCCTTCAGAAGAAGTATCCGGAGGTAGTCTTTACCGTCTCAGGAGGAATTGGAAGTGAGCAAGACATCATTGATCTTGACCGAGAAGGTTTGCATCGGGTGATCGTCGGCAAAGCGATATATGAAAATAAAATTCCATTGAAATTCATTGAAGAATGGTTGCAAAAAGAATAATTCCATGCCTTGACGTAAAGGATGGGCGCACGGTGAAAGGCATCAATTTCGAGCAGTTACGTGACGTGGGTTCGCCTGTGGAACTCGGAAAGTTTTATGCTTGCGAGGGAGCTGATGAGTTGGTGTATCTCGACATCAGTGCATCTGCTGAAGGAAGAAATACTTTTACTACACTCGTGGAACAAATTTCCCGGGAAATCAATATTCCATTCACAGTGGGGGGTGGCATTTCCTCATTGGATGATGCTTCCCGTCTTCTCGATGCCGGCGCTGATAAAATCACGATCAACACGGCTGCCGTGGCAGATCCAGGACTTATCGACCTTATTGCATCGCGCTATGGCCGTCAGTTTGTTGTCCTTGCCATAGATGCGCGTCTGGAAGATGATGGAATCTGGCATGTCACCACCCATGGCGGACGCCGCTCTACCGAAAAGGAACTCTTCTCATGGGCTCGCGAAGCCGAGCAGCGAGGAGCCGGGGAGATTCTCTTCACGTCGATGAATCATGATGGCACCCGCCGTGGCTACCCGTGTGAGTCATTCGCTCGTCTAAGTGAAGAGGTGTCAGTGCCGATAATTGCATCCGGAGGTGCCGGAAGTGTAGAAGATATAGCCGAAGTTCTCACTGAAGGTAGCGCCGATGCTGCACTGGCCGCCTCAATATTTCATTACGGCGAAATCTCAATAAGCGACCTCAAACGCCAACTCTCCCAAAAACACATCAAAGTAGCCCTCTAACCCTTACCCCCCTTAAGCCCTTAAGACCCCTTAAAGCCCTTAAGACCCCTTAAAGCCCTTCTCTCCTTTACCCAACTTTCACAAAACGCAAAACTTACAACGCACAACGCAAA
>CAZWJO010000070.1:0-4654 GCA_964634905.1 uncultured Sangeribacter sp. | reverse complement strand
TTCTCTCCTTTACCCAACTTTCACAAAACGCAAAACTTACAACGCACAACGCAAAACGTAAAACGCACAACGCACAACGCAATATGAAATTTGAAGACTTTAATTTTTCAAAACTTGCCGATTCCCTGCTCCCGGTAATAGTGCAGGATGCTGTGACCCTTAAAGTGCTGATGCTCGGATACATGAACCGCGAAGCCTTCGACCGTACCATCGAGACGAGACACGTCACTTTCTGGTCGCGTACCCGCAATCAGTTATGGACCAAAGGTGAAACCTCAGGTCATTATCTCGAGCTTGTAGAAATGTATCCCGATTGCGACTCTGACGCTCTTTTAATCAAAGCAAACCCCATTGGCCCCACTTGTCATCGTGGCACGACAGCCTGTTTCGATACCCCTGATTCCGAAGGTTTCATCCGTCGGTTGGAGCAGATTGTAGCTCGACGCAAGGAAGAGATGCCTGAAAATTCCTACACCACAAAGCTCTTCATAAAGGGCGTGAAAGCAATATCAAAAAAGGTTGGGGAAGAAACCACAGAAGCCATCATCGAAGCTGTAGACGGCAACCGCTCACGTTTCATCTATGAAGCCGGCGACCTGCTTTATCATCTGCTCGTCCTCTGCCGCCAGATGGGAGTCTCCCTCTCCGACATCGAATCCGAACTCTCCCTTCGCCACTAATCCCTGTGCGTTATTAAAATCGGACTATGACATCGACCATTTCTTTAGGGATTCTTGGCAGGCAGTGACTTAATATGACTATTTTTTTTATTTGCATAATCCAACGATTCTAATTACCTTTGTAAAATATTCGAGTAGTTCGAACGCAAAATAATCGTGTAATATAACCTAAAATCTAATGAAATGAAAAAGATAGTATTTGTTTTTGCATTTTTGTTGCTGACAGTCATCGCTGTCAGTGCCAAGACGGATAGGAAAATTATTGATGAGGGAGGTAGCGGCCCATATAAGGCCGAGGCCATCAGCGAGCCTACGCTGGAGAATTTTGTCGTATATCGGCCTGTCGATATTCCGGAGGCCGTGAAAAAGGAGGGACCTCTTCCGCTGTTTGTCTTTGCAAATGGTGCTTGCGATGACACTTCCCTTCCTCACGAGCGAATGCTAAACGACCTCGCCTCTTACGGCTATCTGGTGGTTGCCCTTGGAGAGTTGCAAGACAGTATAAACGACCGTCCGCTTCACAAATCACCAACTGAAGATATGATTCACGCAATCAATTGGGCAGAGAAAGTCAATGCTGATTCCTCCAGTCCTTATTTCAAAAAAATTGATATGGAGTATGTCGGAATCGGAGGTATGAGCTGTGGTGGTGCACAGGCTATGGCAAATTGCTTCGACCCTCGTGTTAAGACAGTCATTATGTTTAACTCAGGGATGGGAGACATGGAAATGTCGGGCGCATCTCCAAAATCCTTGAAAAATCTTCATTGCCCTATACTCTATCTTATAGGAGGAGAATCCGATATTGCCCATGATAATGCCCAACTTGATTATCAACGTATCGATAATGTCCCGGTGGCATTTGCGAATCAACTTCGTATAGGGCATGGAGGCACTTATCATCAACAATATGGAGGTTCATTCTCTCGTATGGCACGTGCTTGGCTCAACTGGCAATTTAAAGATAAGCGTTCTGATTTAGATGTGTTTCTGCAAAACCGCTTGCAAGATTTCCCCGACTATACGATGAAGGCAAAGAACTTCCCTGATGTCAATGACCCATACCGCACAGAGGAAATTCATGTTAAGACACGCGACGGCAAGGATATTTGGGGTCGTGCGTACATTCCCAACGGGGGAAGTGAGCGAAAACCTCTCGTGATAATGGCACACGGATACAACAGTTCTCACGGTGAGCCTCAACCCTTTGCCGAGACAATGGCAATGCGTGGAGTGGCAAGCTATATCTTCGACTTCTGTGGAGGCGGCAACAACAGCAAGAGTGAAGGGAAAACGACCGAAATGACCATATTTACGGAGAAAGAAAACGTAGAGGATATCGCCGCTGCCGCCAAGACGTGGGATTTTGTGGACCCTGAACGTATCTCGCTGTTAGGATGCAGTCAAGGTGGTCTTGTAGCTGCAGTTACAACTGCCGCTAATCCGGACTTGTTCAAATCGTTGGTGCTTGTCTACCCGGCTCTGACTATTCCTGAGACTGCTCCGATGGTGCTTAAGCGTTTCGATGCCGACGAGGGTCGTCCACAAGATGTAATGGGGATGAAGCTCGGCAGAAAGTATTACGAATCGATAAATGGACTCAACGTATTTGATTCTCTTCCGAAATATGAAGGGGAGGTGTTCATAGTATATGGGGATAAAGATTTTGTAGCGGGAGGAGCTGCGAAAGCCGACAGTATTTATTCTCATTCCACGCAGATGGTTATTCCCGGTGGCTCCCATGGTTTCCCCGAACCGGAGTGTCATGAAATAGCAACAGGGGGTATTGCCAATTTCCTTCAGCGCACTTTGTCCGGACCAAGAAAACGCCCTGAGTGGAAATTTGATGCCTTTTATCCAGATGTCCATGACCCGGTAATGGCGAAGGAGGATGGTGTCTATTACATGTTTACTACGGGTATGGGTATCGGTATGATGTCGTCTACCGACCTGAAGGAGTGGAAAATGGAGAAATCTCCACTTGACCCCATCCCGGCATGGGCTCCTGAGTTAGTGCCTGCTTATAGGGGACACACTTGGGCTCCCGACATTATCAAGGTGGGGGATAATTGGTATCTCTACTATAGTTGTTCCACTTTCGGCAAGAATATTTCTGCAATAGGCGTCGCTACCAACAAGACATTGAATCCTAACAGTCCCGATTATAAATGGACCGACCTTGGGATGGTAATCCGTTCGCAACCTGGAATCAATGATTGGAATGCGATAGATCCCAATGTTGTCATTGATGAAAATGGCAAGCCTTGGATGACTTTCGGTTCTTTCTGGGATGGTATACAGTTGGTGCAATTGGCTGACGACATGAAGACACAGATAGGTGAGCCGGTGACAATAGCCCGTCGTCGTCCGACTGAGTCTGTGGCTCATGGCAATGAATTTGCCAACACGAATGCCATTGAAGCCCCATTCATTGTCCACCACGACGGATGGTATTATCTCTTCGTCAGCTACGATTTCTGTTGCAAAGGACGCTCAAGCAACTATAAAACAGCCGTAGGACGCAGCCGTTCTGTGACAGGCCCATACATGGACAAGGCTGGCATACCGATGACAGAATGTGGCGGTGAGATTCTGGTCGGCCCTAACACCGAATACAACGGTGTGGGTCATTGCGGTGTATATGAGATGGATGGCAAATGGTATTTCATAGCCCATGCCTACGACAAAGCTCTGCGAGGAGCCAGTAAACTCTTCCTCCGCGAACTGAAATGGAAAGACGGCTGGCCCATCATCTCCCCCGAAAACCCTAAAGATATTTTATGATTGAGATTTAAATTTGTTTGAATCTCAGAAATTGATTAACTTTGTATTGTGAATGGAACAAAGGTTCTAGACTCATAATTTTTTATTTATCCTTATAATATATATATGGCGTCGTCAGGACAACAAGTAAAGAATGGAAAGGCTTTTGAATATGCAATAGCCAAAACATATAATGACTACATAGCATCCTTGGAATTACCTGTAGAATTGGTAGATAACGTTGCTTTGAAAACCGCACAAACTTTCTATAATAGCTTTTCTACGGCTGATAAACATAGATTTGAAAAAGACGCTTATAATACCATTTCATCTTTGGTTAAGATTGAACCTGGATTAATAACCAAGGGGAAAAAAGATGATATCTTAAAAATTGCTTTGAATGGCGATGCAGCCGGAGAGGTTGGAGATGTTAGGGATGTTGTTTTTTCTCACGACAATCCATGTTGGGAAATAGATTTTTCTGCAAAAAAATAATAATGATGCCGTGAAGCACTCTCGTTTAGGGAAAGATTTAGATTTTGGAAATGTATGGTTGGGATACCCTTGTTCTTCTGCATATTGGGATGAAGTCAAACCGATCTTTGCTTTAATAGAAGATCACATTTCGCAAGGACATACATGGAAAGATATGGATCCAATAAAGGAAACCGAAGTCTATATCCCAATACTAAACGCATTTAGAAAAGAACTTCTGCTCATAAATAGTCAACACTCGGATGTTCCCCAAAAACTAATCAAGTATCTGATAGGAACCCATCCATTTTATAAAATCATCAAAGATGACAGCCATAACATGGTCATAGTAAAAGCCTTTAATATCAAGGGTGAGCTTAACAAATCATATATGGGAAACAAAAGTGAGTATTCAGTTCCAAAGATTAATTATCCAACACGTATAGTAGAGCTTGACTTTAAACAGAATTCAACCAATACATTAAATATGATATTAGACGGAGGGTGGGAAATATCATTCAGAATTCATAATGCCAGTACGAAGGTAGAAAGGTCCCTTAAATTCGATATTAAGCTTCTTGGGAATCCACCTATCCTTTTTACGCAATATATTTTTCAGTAATATGAAGCTGATTAGTTTGTTTAGTGGGGCGGGTGGTCTAGATTTGGGCTTTCATAAAGCTGGTTTTGAGACTGTATTTGCCAATGAGTATGATAAAAAAATCTGTCCTACATTC
>CAZWJO010000069.1:3013-16606 GCA_964634905.1 uncultured Sangeribacter sp. | reverse complement strand
ATTTTCTCTCAGTTAGTAATTAAGTCCGAAATGCCAGAGAGGGATGATGTTGGCATGACCAAATTCGATGTCATCGCGAACCACTATGCCATTGGGGTTGCCCTCGAGTTGCTTATGCCCTTTCTTAGCTCCTCCAACCTCAAAAATATAATCCGAAATCCTAAAGTCGGTGGTCTTGGCTGCTATGACATCGTTGTTTACTCTCATCTGATTATAGAAGAATGTTTCGCGGACACTCCCTTGATTTGTGTTTTGTCCCTGAAGTGCATACATGAGATTGAGATTGTCGACGAATATTTTCTCAACTTTGCCCAATTCTCTTAATCCTCACGTCTCATCACGCAGCCGGGCGATTAATCCGGCTTTCTCCAGAAAGACAAGATAGTATGGAAGATCATTCTTGCTGACACTTAACTCCACCGTTAGATTTCCCATATTGGGTTTATACGGAGCGGAGGCGGAGAGGAAACTTTGCGCCTTTGCGTGATTTTTTTACAAGCGAAACTTGAATTGTAAATTTTTAATCAGAAGTTAGTATGTTTGACGAAAAAGTATTATCTTTGCGGAAGGAACAGACGTCGGTAAAATGCAGACACCGAATCTTACATAATTGCCGGATGCAATGGAGCTGGGAAAACCTCAGCTTCATTCAATGTCTTAACGCAAATATTATTGCGAAATCATGTTAATGAGAGGAAACAAAAATATGTCAGGAAAATTCAGAAATCATAATCAAACAAAAATGAATGATAAATTATTTAACATACTGAGATGTGGTGTGCTTGCAATTATTGGGTTATACAGCCTGTCTACCTACGGACAAGTGATTGGAGACAGCGTGGTAGCAGTTGTCAATAACTGGAAAGTGGGTGACTATGCCATCTACAAAAACTATTCAGGTAAGATTCGTATAGAAGCGGGAGACACTATTACCGAATATGAGGAACCCGTGACTCTCACAAAAATACTTCTTACGGAAGTGCTCCCGAGTGAAGACAAGGTCTTTGTCATCACTACACAAGTGGCAGATTCCACAAAAGCAGATATAAACATGCCAGAAGGTCCCTCAATTCCAACTGAAAATGACGATTCGAATGATAGCCAGGACTCTTTTACTGAAAAAGACCAAGAGGAACTGCAAGCATTGTTCATGAAACTGAGTGATATCCCTGTCACTATACTTACTGATTTTAGTGGCGAAGTGAAAGATATCTACAACTATGAGTCGCTGCGGACAAATATGGATTCTTACTTCAATCAAATAATAACCAAAATCTCATCTGCTTGTTTGCCAGAAGAAATTCAAGAGGGTCTAACAGTCAACCTGGAGCGTATGTGGAATCAGGCGGTCACGAAAGAAGCTCTGATGGCCCGATGCAATTTTTTCCGATATTATGGCTATAACTACCCAATAGGTATGACTTCAGAACACACCAAGCTTCCATTGCTATCAAATGACAATGAAGTAGACGCAACGGTGACATTTTCTTGCGAACCGGTAGAGACTGAAAGCGGTGAGCAGCTGATAGAGATTACATCTATGACCACATACAATAGCGATCAGGTAATGGATAGCATCTTGTCGTCAGTAATCGGGCAAAATATGACTTTAAATAGGGAGGCTGATAGCCCACACATATCAATGAATATAACCGAACAATTCTTGTTCGACCCTCAGACCGGGACGGTTGTTGCGCATACGAGTCAGAAAAAAACAATTTCGCAGGGAAAGACCACAATCGAATATAAAGCCAGTGAATGGGAATAATTCCACCCATTTTATTTGAGTAGGAAATTAACAAGTGTACCTATGTTTTCGGTTAAGCAGGACGAACAAGGCTCAGATCCTCTATCTTTGAGTGGTAACTTTATGAATTTTTCTTATAAAAACAAAGCATTAGAGGGTGTCGGTATTGTCGACACCCTCTCATGTGGTATATGTAATTTTACTCAAGTTTCGGATTTAAAATCAAACTATGGTTGTGGCTCATAATCTCATAGAATTTAATCTCGCAGAGGGGCAGAGGGCTCGCTGAGAAGTCTCACGCAAAGTCGCAAAGGAATTCCGATTGGCACTTATCGCTTCGGCAGGGAGCAAAGAGCGCAAAGGCTCGCTCGCTGCGCTCCGCATCGCATGAATGAGGCAGCCTCGGAAAACTATCACCCAATGACCGGCACTACGAAAGCATTAGGAAACCTGCAATGCGTAGCGGATGCGAAGCGAGCCTCCGCGCACTTTGCTGCCTTCGACGGCATTGGATAGACAGCACTGCGAATTACCTCAGCGAGCCCTTTGCTCCTCTGCGCGATTAAATTTTTAAATGATAATGAGATGCAATATCAGAAACTTGAGTAAGTCAAAATCCATAGGGTGAAGAATAAAAATTGGTATGTCTACAGAATTCATTTCAGGTAAAGACCATTATGATAAGGTCATAAATAGAGTGGCATCGGTGAAGAAGTCACTTTGGATTGGCACTGCTGATATTAAGGATCTCTATGTAAAGGTCGGAAACAATACGGAGCCATTCCTTGCTGTTCTCGCAAAACTTTTGAAGCAAGGGGTTGAAATCCGTCTTATTCATGCAAAGGAACCGGGTCCGGCATTTCGAGAAGACTTTGACCGTTATCCGATTCTGAAAACAGGATTGGAAAGGATGCTCTGTCCGAGAGTCCATTTCAAGATGCTTATATTCGACTTTGAAACCGCTTATATCGGCTCAGCCAATCTGACTGGAGCAGGCATAGGAATGAAAAGCCGTAACCGTCGCAACTTCGAGGCAGGAATCCTAACTGATGAATCCACGCTTGTTGAAGCGGCCATAGAGCAATTCGACAGCGTCTGGCGTGGTGAGCACTGCTCCCTCTGCGGACGCCGCCAATACTGTGGCGACCCAATTAAATAGGTGTTACTTTGAGTGGTAACTTTATGAATTGTTATTATAAAAACAAAGCATGAGCGGGTGTCGGTATTGTCGACACCCTCTCATGTGGTACATGTAATTTTAAAGTGATTGAGCTTATTTGGTGAAGTCCAATTTTCCGCTTACGATGTCTTCGGTCATTCCTTCGTATGGAGCCTGGGAGATGACTTTCTCGTTGTTGATGCCTTCGTTTTTGGTGAAAAAGATGTCACCGAATTCAGGCACTACATATTTTGGATAGGTCTCATATTTCTCACGGCTCTCTTCCATCAAAGGAATATGTTCGTTTTGATAACATACTGTGATTTCAGGATGCTCCTGAACCCATTTCGGGAAGAAGATGACGCCATGAAGTTTGTTCTGTTCTGGCATGAAGTTAAGGCTGACATCCGTACCGGTCGGTTCGGTCCAAGAGATTTTATAGACGCCATCTGCAAGCTTGACTATATCTGCCTTCTGGTCGCGTACCCAACGGCCTCCGACCATTCCGCTGTGGATTCGGTAGTCGACAGTGTTTTCGTTTTTTACATAAAGTTCGTAAACCCAGCCATTAGCGTAGGTGTAAATGAAGTGTGATCCAATAAATTTATCCATAGTATCTTATTTTTTATTTTGTTTTGTTCTTTCCGTTTTTCGTAAATAAAACGCCTTCCATATCAAATAAGATTGTTCTCTATAGTCCAATTTATTGTTCCCTACAGTCCAAATTTACACTCTGCATGTGCGTCCGGTAATAGGATATGAAGAGTAAAAATAGTATAAGGAATTACAGCAGCCCAGTCATATACACTGGAAGGCAGATAATATCCTCATAATCCATAATTTATTGATTTTTATTGCAAAGATAAAAAATAGGGCAGAAACGGCAAAATGTTTTAGGCTAAATTTGTACATAAACGGCAAAATGTTTAAGAACATCAGTAGAAACATAACAAAGTAGGTGTGTATTTTGCAAGTCATAGATAATTTTATTAATTTTGTATGTGATTATATGAGTAGATAATAAATAATGGGAACAGATGATAATCTGTTACCACAATTCATCACTTATGGAAGAAACCAAAATAAACGAGCATAATAAGCAGGAGTATCCGCCCATGCACACGGCAGAGCATCTGCTGAATGGGGAAATAGCTCGCCGCTATGGTTGTGGTAGGGCTTTCAGTGCCCATATCGAGCGCAAGAAGTCGAAACTTGACTATCACCTGGAGCGTCCACTGACACCAGAAGAACTCAAGTCGCTGGAAGACTATATCAATGCCATTGTAGCAGAAGACGTAGCCGTGACAGAAGATTTCATAACTCAGAAAGAGGCGATGGATCGCTTCGACATGAGCCGCCTCCCTGAAGGAGCCTCTGACACCGTAAGAGTGGTGAGAATTGGCGATTACGACGAATGTCTTTGTGCTGGAACGCATGTCGGCCATACATCAGAAATAGGTGCTTTCCGCATCTCAAGCAGCCGATACCAAGACGGGGTGCAGCGTATAGTATTCAAACTCGAAAACAAATAATGTCTATACTGATCAGGCCTGAAACGAGTGATGTCTTTGCCACCTGCTATCACAAATTGGGTGGTGAAAACTCCTTTTATGTAGAAGAGAATGCCTTGGTGTATGTAGGGGCCGGGAAACTCGAAGTGATGATCGATGGCGAACCTATGGCAAGTTTTGAAAAAGGTGAATGCTTCTTTGTGCGCAAAGACCATAGGATGACACTCGTAAACAAAGTTGCCGACGACATCGACTATCATCTGACAGTCTTTCTCTTTTTCACACGTCAATATCTTTTCGACTATTACAAGACCCTCCATAAATTGGATATGCCGGGCAACGTAGAGCGAAGTAAGAAAAGCTATCTGCGCATCCCTCGATCGTCACTTTTGACAAGTCTCTTCGAATCATTCAAGCCATATTGGGAAAAGAACGAGACTCCGGAAAAACATTGGCTTAAATTAAAGGTACTGGAAGCAATCCGCCTTCTGCTGCTCCTTGACAAGTCGGTGTATGCATCGCTTTTCGACTTCACAAGCCAATGGCGAATTGACATCCTGGACTTCATGGAGAAGAATTATAAATATGACCTATCGGTGGAAGAACTTGCTAACTATACGGGACGCAGCATATCCACTTTCAAACGTGATTTCAAAAAAATCAGCAATCTTTCCCCTCACAACTGGCTAATTCAAAGGAGACTTCGTGAAGCTCAACACCTCCTTTCTACTACTGATTGGCCTGTCTATAAAGTCATGGACAACGTAGGCTTCAAAAATTTTTCACATTTCTCCAAGCGCTATCACAAGTGTTTCGGCGAAACACCTTCCGAAACAAGGCACTCTTCCTAAAACATCTCATAAAAGATTTATGATATGGACTCTAAACAGTTACTTAATTTAAGTTTCACAAACTCAACTTAAAGGTTATGGGGTAAGGTGTTATAAAGTATGCGCCAAATACTCCACCAAAAAATCCACTGTCAGCCAGTGCGTTATCTTCCTTTATATTTCTGATATGTACGTCCGATCAAATTAACGTACTTGGTCAAGTGGTAGACGCAGGATGGCATCTTTCTAATTTGCATCATTAATCGAACTATTGATGGAAGATGAAGCATTAATTTTATCTTATTAAATTCATGAGTCTTAGAAAAGTATATTTATTTTTTTCTGCATTGCTGACAGTCTCAATAGCTTCAGCGACATTGCCTAAATATGAAGTTGTTGACTCCCCGGTTCCTGTTTCTTCTTTTGGGAACATAACTCGAATGGCTATAGCATCGGAAATGCTCTGTGGCAAAGTTCTTATGGACGTATGGACCCCGGCGCAATATAATGCTGCCTCAGACAAAAGATACCCGGTGGTCTATGCTCATGATGGGCAGAATCTGTTTGATGCTTCGTTTACATTTGCCGGCGTACCTTGGAGGGTTGACAAAGCTTGCTCTCAATTGGCAAGCGATCCTAATTTTGTCATCCCTATTGTAGTGGGCATAAACAATAGAGGTGCGGAAGGTCTGCGTCCCAATGACTACTTTCCTGAGAATGCATTGGATTATATTTCTCCCGATCAAATAGAGAATACCTTCATTTACGACACTTGCAACGATATTTTCTTCGGTAATGAAGAGGCCGCTTTTGTTGCCGAAGAACTGAAACCACTTATCGACAGTTTGTATAATACCGCACCTGGAATGTCGACAACATACGCCATGGGGTCGAGTATGGGAGCTCTAGCTTCAATGTATCTGCTATGTGAATATCCGCAAATATTTGGAGGAGCGGCATGCATGTCGACTCATTGGATAGGTTCGTTGAATCTTAACCCGGATTATTCAATGAATGACGACGAAGTCTGCGCCAACGCTATTCTTCAATATCTAAGCGACCATATTCCCTCGGATGGGTTACACCGCCTATATTTGGATCAAGGTACAGAGGGTTGGGATGCCGGATATCTTAAATACGAAAGCACTGTCCGGGAAATCGTACGTGATAAGGGATATACGGAAGAAAACGGGAAACTATACATTTATGATGCAGAAGAGGCAGGACATAATGAATGGTTCTGGCAGCAAAGAGTAAAACTACCATTAAAGTTTCTTTTGTCAAAATCGGCTATAGAATCAGCCGAGGTAATGGAGAGATATAATGATTCTTTTTCTGAGGCTAAGGAATTTATCTACGACCTCAGCGGAACCGTATATTCTAATTCTAAACGGGACAATCTTCCTAATGGGCTATATATAATCAAAGGTGAAAAAATAATCAAGCGGAAATAAGATAATTTTAAATTTGAAGGAGAGCATGAATGTAGAGGAATTGCGTGAATTCTGCCTGTCGCTTGGTGAGGTGGAGGAAAAGATACCATTCGGGAAATTTGCCCGGCGCTATGATGCGACGCTGGTATTCTATGTGATGGGTCACATGTTCTGTATGTTTGACCTTGATGATTTCACATGGGTAGCAGTTCGATCTACTGCCGATGAAATTGAGGAAATAGCCGTCAACCACACTGCCATACTCCCAGGAAGAAAGAATATGAGATTATGGCTTAATGTGGCACTTGGCGGTGATGTGCCGGATTCGATGATTTTTGATCTTGTCAGTCGGGCTTATAGCATCATCAAGGATAAGTATTCGTCTAAATCAACTTTCTCAAGCGAAAATTGAAGGTTCTAAGGTTAAAGGTTTAGATAATAAGTAAAGAATAATTTATGGCGTGTTCTATCGAATTTATTGAATCAATGTGTAATGTGCTTACTCCGTTAGGTGAGGTGCGTAGCCGTAAGATGATGGGTGATTATGTCATCTATGTCAATGAAAAATGCGTAATAACGGCATGCGATAATATAGCTTACGTTAAGAAACTCCCTTGTATTTCAGAATTGATGGCAGATGCCGAGTGTGGTTGCCCATATTAGGGAGCTAAGGAAGCTTATATCCTTGACGTGTCCGATACTCAAAAAGCACTAAAAGTAGTTGAGACAATATGGGAAGTCCTTCCATTTCCGAAATCAAGAAAGAAGTAATCGTAAAAAATAAATGAAAAATATTCTTGACATGCGGTGTCGCGGTGAATTTCGGGGGTGGCTTATGGAGCACTGTGCGTCCGAAAAGGAATGTTGGATAGCGGTAAAGCGTCCCTTGAACCTCCGTAGCCATTAAGATGTTAAATTACTCAAGTTTCTGATTTAGTATTTCATTATCATATAAAAATTTGATCGCGCAGAGGAGCAAAGGGCTCGCTGAGGTAATTCGCAGTGCTGTCTATCCAATGCCGTCGAAGGCAGCAAAGTACGCGGAGGCTCGCTTCGCATCCGCTACGCATTGCAGGTTTCCTAATGCTTTCGTAGTGCCGCTCATTGGATGATAATTTTCCGAGGCTGCCTCATTCACGCTTTAATTCCCGATAACGAGGGCAATCATTTAGTGGTTGTCCTCAGTATTTATGATAATAATGAAAAAACCGATTCATTCCAGATTCCTCAAGAATATGAAATGGGAATTGAGTCCTAAGATATTATTGTTGGGCCTGACGGCTATCAAACTTATGCAAGGGTATTCTATCGTATGAGACACGCTCCAATAATCCATTTAGTGATTAATCACCTTGATAGCAAATATGCAGAATAGGAATTTAAAGACCAGAGCGCTCCGAGAAAATGTGGACCGGATAAAATGAAAACAGTTCTTAGACTACCAATCGTAAAAAATTAAATGAAAAATATTCTTGACATACGGAGTCGCGGTGAATTTCGGCAGTGGCTTATGGAGCATTGTGCGTCCGAAAAGGAATGTTGGATAACTGTAAAGCGCGGTAAGACGCCGCCACGAGTGCGAATTGACAATATTCAAAGAGTAAAAGCAAGTCCGGAATTAGCCAGCACTCGCCTCAATAAATTGATTGAAGCAAGTGCAAAAGGAGAAATGATAGGCGATTGACATGACTACGGACGCCTGCTTGATTAAAATCAGAGGCTTGGAAGCGGCAGATTTGAGAGTCTCCATACAGCATAAAGGGGAAGAATGCCGATAACACGCTTAACAGATACTCCTGTGTCATCTGAATCTGACACCTCCAGAAATCCGAAATTTTCCAACGAACTGCGTATGCCTACTGTAAGTCCCTTTCTATGCATAAAAAGCCGTAGACTCTTCATCTTCCCTGATATCCCAGCCTTCACTTCAATTGGTAGGCATCTTGCATTCTTGGCTATGATATACTCAACTTCAGATGTAGCATTTCTATCCAAATTCTCCCAATAAAATAGATCATATTTGCTCTGCGGATTGGAGGATTTCATGAGTTCGAGACCAACTGTCAATTCCGCTACAATACCTTTGTTTACGAGGTCTAGGGCATCACCTGCAAGTATAAGTCGGGTCAGTTCCCTGCCCTCATCATAGTTCATTGCCAATACTCGAAGCAACAAACCGGTATCAAGATAATCATATCTGGTAAACTTGGGATTGACCTGTGCGCCCAAAGGAAGACCGTTTGCTGCAGACATCTGCACCGGGATGATATCGCAAAGATAATCAATATTTTGAGAAAATCCAAAGGAATATACTACAAATATCAGATAAAATCCAAAGGAATAAACCACCAGAATCATAAAAAATCCAAAGGAATCAACAATTTTAAGAGCCACCGTTCGACAAAGAGCAGTCGAAATTGCAAAGGGACTGCGCATAGCTATACTAAGAGGTTGAAATTCAAAGAATTTTAATTTAAACCTTGAATTTGCTAAATATAACTTCGAAATATGTAGATTGATAATATCAAAAAAATTTGTACCTTTGCAGAGAAATTGATATTCATATAAAAATAAAAATCACACAAAAACATGCATAACGAGATATTATATATTCTGTTGCCGGATTTTGCATCCCACGAAATGGTATATCTTATGGAGACTATAAGCAGCGACGAATCGCAACTTAAGCCAAATCCCAAATATGTCAATAAAATTGTTGCGCCTACTATGGAGCCTATATCTGCGATCGGTGGATTCAGAGTTCTTCCGGATTATTCATTCGAGAATATGCCGGAGGATTATGCTGCGATTATTCTTATCGGTGGGTATGGATGGCTTACTCCGATAGCAAACGAGGTAATTCCGATAGTCAGAAAAGCTTTAGACAATCGTAAAATTGTCGGGGCGATCTGCAATGGAGCATCCTATATGGCTAAAGCGGGATTTCTTAATGGAGTTAAGCATACCGGAAATGGGATTGAACAGCTCAAATTATGGGGTGGAGATAACTACACCAATACAGAAAGCTATATTCATGAGCAGGCGGTATCTGACGGTGGTATAGTGACAGCCAACGGTTCTGCCGCTCTTGAATTTGCAAAGGAGCTTCTTTTGCTTCTCGAGAACGACATACCGGAACGTGTGGAGATGTACTATCAGTTTAACAAACAGGGATTCTGCAAGTTATTTGAGGGAAATCCATTGATGAGATAAAACTCAACTACAAGCCATGAATTGGATTCTTCTTATTATTGCTGGATGCTTTGAGACTGGATTTGCGTTTTGCCTAGGAAAAATGAAAGGATTGTCGGGTACGCCATGGTGTCTTTGGGGCATCGGATTTCTGGCATGTCTCACACTCAGCATGACACTGTTGGCAAAAGCAGTGCAGACCATCCCTATAGGCACAGCATATCCTGTCTGGACAGGCATTGGAGCGGTAGGGACAGTTATTGTTGGAATATTATTCTTCAACGAGCCTGCCAGCTTTTGGAGATTATTTTTTATCTCTACACTGATTATTTCGATAATCGGACTTAAACTTATTCACTGAAACAACTATGAGACGCTTCAAACAACAACTAACTGAAGAAGAAAGCATTAATCTACTTCGGCATACTACATCAGGTGTTCTTTCCTTATGTGGCGACAACGATATGCCTTACGGCGTACCACTGAGTCATGTCTATCATGATGGGAAACTGTATTTTCATTCTGCTTTGGTCGGTCATAAAGTTGATTTAATCAAACAAAATGAGAATGCTTGTTTCACTGTCATAGCCAAAGATGAGATCCATCCGGAAAGATTTACCACTTATTTCCAAAGCGTGATAGCAATTGGAAAAATAAGGATAATAGAAAGCGATGAGGAAAAGCTCTGCGTTCTTGAAAAATTGGGTCGAAGATGCAATCCTAATGATGCAGAAGCATTGGCAAAGGAACTAAAGAGTGGCTTGAGCCGTTGCCTTGCACTCGAAATGACCATTAAGCATCTTGCTGGCAAACAAGCAATTGAATTAGTGAATAATTCAACTTTAGCAAGCAAAAGTTGAGGGTTATGAGGTTATAGGATTATGGGGTTATATGTTTGCAAAGAATAAACACTTACAAAACTATTAGACATTTCAAACTACAGTTGACTGAAGAAATAAAAACACATTTGATGAAAAATGATAGAAACTAAGAGATTAATCCTAAGACCATGGAGGGATACGGATGCGGAAGCTCTCTATAAATATGCAAGCGATCCAGACATAGGTCCAATTGCCGGATGGCCATCACACACTTCAATAGAAAACAGTCTGGAAATTATACGGACTGTTTTCGCTGCTCCTGAGACTTATGCCGTGGTCCTGAAAGAGACGGATGAGCCTGTAGGCTGTTGCGGCATAATGTTCTCAAATAGTCTTCATACTGCAGACATGAAGCAAACAGAAGCGGAGATTGGATATTGGATTGGCAAACCATATTGGGGTCAAGGTCTGATTCCAGAGGCTGTAAAAGCCTTGCTCGCAAGATGCTTCAATGAATTAGGGCTCGATGCTGTGTGGTGTGGATATTATGATGGCAATGTTAAGTCAAAAAGGGTATGTGAAAAGTGCGGTTTCAAATATCATCACACTAATCAAGACATTATATCTCCCCTCGGCGATAAGCGCACAGAGCATTTCCATTTAATGACTAAAGAAGATTACAATTCCCTATATCTAAAAAATAGGCAGCAAATAGACTGCAGAAATAGATAACAATATGAGAAAAATAACTACACTGATTGCTATAGCAATTATTATCATTATAGTCAACTCTTGCGGAAAGTCGGAGTCATCTTCGATATCATCCTTGCAAAAGGAGCTGAGTGAATACGTCGAAGGGAAGGATGCGAATATTGGCCTTGCAGTGATTATTGACAGGAAGGATACCATTGAGGTCAATGGTCGCAAGTCTTTCCCGATGCTGAGCGTCTATAAGTTTCCGATTACAGTTGCCCTTGGAGATTATTGAGAATTCCGGCTACGATATGCAGCAGACCGAAGAAATCATCGCCGATATTTCAGAGATAGTATATAATCATCTTAAGTGAAAAACTGATTCGACTTTCTCAAGAAAAAGTTGAAGTTATGGGGGCCGGGTAAACAATCTCATTGCATGCAGTCTTTTCCATTTTTTCGTACTTTAATATAGAGCATCATATTTTCTACGTGTTGTAGAAGTAAAAGAAAATGGAAATAGAACGGCTTATACATCAGTGCAAGCAAGGCAACCAGATAGCACTCGGGAATCTATACAAGGTCTATGCCCATCGAATGAGAGGCATAAGCCAACGCTATGTCTCCGACCCAGAAGCCGTAGACGACGTATTGCACGATGCATTTGTTGTAATCTTTACCTCTTTAGACAAGTTGAAGGATGAGACGAAAGCTGAGGCTTGGATGGCAGGAATTGTCAGGAATATTGCTGTAAAGTATGTAAAGCGTCTTAAGGCAGTGAAGACAGTCCCTCAGGAAGAAGTAACAGAGGAAATGCTTAGTACCGCAACCGAAAATGAATCAAACGAACAGAAGGCAACACTTGAGGAATTGATGCAGATGGTCGACAGACTTCCTGACGGATACGGTAAGGTATTTCGTCTTTCTGTATTTGAAGGATTGTCTCATAAAGAGATAGCCGAGCAGCTCGGCATAGAGCCACATTCATCATCATCGCAGCTTACACGAGCAAAGAAAATGATGCGAAAGATGATAAAGCAATCCTGGCTATGGCTTTTGATTCCGTTGCTGATCCCTGTATCATTGATTATTATACATTATAAGCAAATAATAATAGACAAAAAAACACCGGATACCACCACAAAAGAAGATAGAATTATCAATATAAGAAAAGATGAAGAGACCAGAATCGCAGAACAAGGATGTCCCTCGAAAGTAGATCTAAATAACCAATCGAAGAACCCAACAATTGGAAATCTACCGATAGCCGAAAGGCAATTATCTTCAATCGACACACTTCAATCTGGACTTCCTCGGATTTCAGATCTATTGACCTCCGACATTCCATCTGACAAGAAAGAAGGTAAGGAGCACCCAGATACGATACTTACTAAAGATAGTGACTCAGTATTTACCATACAAAAGATTGAAATACAACACAACAATATTATCGTCCGAAACAAAAAGACAAGCAGACAAAAAGATTGGAATTTATCGTTTGCCTATAACGGAAGCATTCTGGACGCTAAGGGCCAAACCAATAACTATATGACCATTCCGGCACTCAGCAATGTCGCCACTCGCTCCACAAGAATTTACAACTGGGGAGAATATATGGATTATGTAATGGTGAATGCACCGGCAATGGACTCTTTAAGTGCCCTTAATATGTATCGAGTAGCACTTATCAACTCCAACATGCCCCAAGATCCCATCACTGAGATATCTAAACACGAGAGGCCTGTGACCCTACAGCTATTGTTCAACCGATCATTCAACAGTCATTGGTCGATTACGACCGGACTGAGCGTCACAGGAATGAAGTCAACATTTGAGAGTGGCAATGAGAGGACACTTATCTATCGCTCACAACACATTCACTACCTTGGCATTCCAATCAAAGCTAACTTCCGAATGATAGAATATAAACGCATGAATATTTACACTTCTGGTGGTATTCAACTTGACTTTCCGATAAGCGCACGGCTCACAACTAAATACGTATATAGCAATCATTTTGGAACTGTTGATACCTCTCCCAATATTAACGCCACCATCCATACTCCATGCCAGTGGTCGTTGGGGGTTGGTTTAGGGATACAATATCAGATTTTGCCTCACCTCAATCTCTTCTTTGAGCCAAGCCTGAATTACTATATTCCTGTCAGGGGGATTGAGACATATCGTACGGAGCATCCATTCGATCT
>CAZWJO010000069.1:0-2913 GCA_964634905.1 uncultured Sangeribacter sp. | reverse complement strand
ACTATATTCCTGTCAGGGGGATTGAGACATATCGTACGGAGCATCCATTCGATCTGTCAATGCCCATAGGGATAAAATTAAGTTGGTAATCCATGCAGTATTTTGATGTATCGAAGACTATATAAAGAAGACTATATAAAGAAGTTGTTTAATCTAATTTACGAATATCAATAAAAACTAACAATTATGAAAAAATTCATTCTCTTTGTCAATCTTCCGCCATCTTTTCGGCATATTTTTCTTCATTCATCGGTCACGATGCCCGCATCGCTCCCTCTTCATTAAGAAAAATCTGCTCGAAAATATAACGAAATCTTAACAAAGAAATTAGTTTAAACAACTTCAAATAGAAAGTACCATGTGGGCCTAAGATAAACAAAAACAAAAAATATGAAACATTACAAAACATTATTCCAAATGATGGCACTCGCCATAGCTGGTGTGACAATGACGGGTTGCAGCAGTTACATCAACGAACCGGATAAGCCGTTTACGACTTGTCCCGTGGAAGAAAACGTATTTTATGCCTGTGGAGTCGGTAAGTCAGAAACACGCTCGCTCACAGACTCTGAAAATATCCTGTTTTCTGAAGATGACATAATAAGTTTCAACATGAAGACAAGAGAAATCAAATTCAAGGATATGGAGAAACCCCTGTACTTGCGCATGAAACCATATCAAGAAATTGAGTTTCACTTAGGAGATGATGCTCTGTTCGTAGTTAGCAGTGGTGTGGCACTTTGGTATAACCAAGTATTTGAAGACTTGGTGTTATGCTATGGCAATCAGGAATCAATAGCATTGGACGGCAATTATTATCTCTACGATTGCTATCCGCTTTGGATTGCCAATACAGAATCGGTCAAAGCAAATCGAGAGAAGAAGAAAAAACAATGGGAAACATTCATCCACTATTTAGACACTAAAGGAAAACTAATCCGATAAGATTCTCTCATAAAAACGATATATAAACTAAGTAGTTTCGAGAGGCCTTAATATGATCCCTGCAGCTAATCTTGACAGTCATGGAAGAATCAGGGATGTGTCAGGGCAGTGAGAAGATATGGTTTCGGCTTCAATGGTAGAGTGAGTAATACCTGCATTGGCGGCTGCTTGGCGCAAGCGTGAAGTTATGGTGTCAAGTAGGGCTGGATTTTCTATGACTGCGTGGACTGTCAAAGCATTTTCTGTGGTAGAAATTGCCCATACATGAAGATGATGAATGCTTATGACTCCTTCTACTGCTTGAAGATTTTTCTCCAATTCTTTCATGTCGATGGAAGAGGGAACACTATCTATTGATAGCCTGAAACTTTCAGCCAATAAACTCCACGTAGACCATCCTATCAGAATCGCTATGACTATACCGATTATCGGATCTATGAAATACCATCCTGTATAATGAATGATAATGCCGGCTATAACAACTCCAACTGATACGAGTGTATCAGCCAACATATGTAGGAAAGCACCCTTGACATTAAGGTCTTTCTCCTTGTCTTTAAGGAAAAGCCATGCCGTTATACCGTTGACGATTACTCCTGCACCTGCAACCCATGCGATAGCATCGCCATCCACGGCTACTGGATGCATAAGTTTGTCAATAGATTCCCAAAGGATTACCCCAACTGCAGCGAAAAGAAGAATGGCATTCATTAGAGAGGCCTGAATGGAGAATTTTCGATAGCCGTAGGTATGGCGTTCATCTGGCTTCTTCGACATAAGTTTGAAAGCCACCATAGATAGGATAAGGGCAAATACGTCTGAAAGGTTATGTCCGGCGTCGGAAAGGAGACCCATAGAATCGTATATGAAGCCGAAAATAGCTTCTACGATTACGAACCCTACATTGAGGGCAATACCGAGTTTGAAAGCAGTATTGAGTGAGGAGCAATTGATGCTGTGGTCGTAATGGTGAGAATGACCATGGGAATGTGTTGATACCATAATGAACTTGTTTTATGATAAAACAAATTCGGGATTCGTATTGACTATGGCATTCATTAGTTTGCAACTTAGTTGCATTGTTTTGGAATGAAGTTTAGGATTTACCCAAAACTCTTAATATTTCAATATTGTGCAAGGGATTTTGATTGAAGGTTGTGCTGATCTTTTAAAGCAAGAACCTTTCCCTTTTTATATTTGTTTTATAATATAGATAATACCTTTCAATGTTTATATGAATGGTGCATCCGTAAACATAAATATGATAGTCAAGGACAACGACACTATTAATGAAATTAAAAGTGAATTATTGCGACAGCTCAAGGAGGAGAACGCATTTTGGTCTTATGATCCAGAATCTGTAACCCTTGAATCTATTCGTGATGATCAGCTTATCGCCTTAACTATGCGATACCTTGACCTTGACGAAATAAAACAGCTATTTAGTATTTATTCGTTTAAGAAAATCAAAGATTCTTGGAAAAAATTGCTTGTGCCAGAAGGTGACTATCTTTATACCCTGAATCGCTTCTTTGCATGGTATTATTTTAAAGCAAAAAAGCCGGATGCCTACTTAAAATGTCTACAGACAAGACATCTTAACTCCTTATTCAACTGATATGGAAGGACTCGGACTTGCCCCTCAAACATCTTCAATTTTTGATGCTATATCAAACCTTGAATGCATAAAACCGTATGTTCTGGTTGGAGGAACTGCTTTATCATTACAATTAGGTACTCGTCAAAGCGAAGATCTGGACTTTATGACTTGGAGAAAAAACCGTACTGAAAAGTGCGAAGTAGATTGGCCTCGAATTAAGAAAGAACTTGAATCTATTGGTACAATTGAAAAATTAGATATTTTCGACATTAACCATATTGAGTTTATTGTAAACGGTGTAAAAATATCATTTTATGCAAATCCGAGGTATTCTCCAGTAAAAGAACTCATACCCTATCACAACAACA
>CAZWJO010000068.1:0-16694 GCA_964634905.1 uncultured Sangeribacter sp. | reverse complement strand
CTTATTGGGTATATAGTCCAAAATGGATATATAGCCGAAGCGTGAGCGTTGTTGCGACCCACCTTAATCCGTTTTCAAATTTTGCGAGAATTCGATAGTTGACGATGAGTATCAATAACGCTCTTGTATAATATGTCTTGACCTCCTTTGGGAAATCAGGTGCAAATATAATGAAAAGCGTTGAAGTTTCAATGAAGAAGCATTAAATATTTTCAAAAAAATGTCCTAAAACATATTCTAATGAACAACTGGGATTAGCAATAAAAAGACAACCAATCAAGAGTCGAATCGAAGCGACAGGCGAGCACAAGCAGGAATAGAGGCTATGTCGGCAGCGTAATCATTCATTTTGTGGAATTCGGTGGAGCCAGCTGTGGAGCGCCGTTTTAGATTGTCGGGCCATGGAGATAGAAGAAGCAAACGACCTGCCACGCATAAGTCGAAGAGTTCTCCTTGGGGTTTAAACCGCTCATTAAATCCAAGATCCCGAAGAAGTATGACACTGCTTCCACCATCAATAGCTTTCCGAATGATGTCTTTTTCAGCCCTATGGATAGCCGGGGAAATAGGGATTGCTCCTATAGCAATTTCTTCAAGGCATTTTGCCATATATTGATCAAATTCAGCTTGACTCCAATATCTATGCACTCTTATCGGTAGCAAGTAGATACCCTTAAGTAAGAATATATTCCCAAAAGCAGCATACTCATGATCATCTATAAAAAGATGCAAATGTCGCTTAAAAAGATCTGGATATTTGCTACGTAGCAAATAACGACGAGGATTATCCTCTATGTATTTGATAGCCCGATCAAGCTGCTCATGGTTGAATATAATCTCGTCATCGAAGGGTTTGAATAATGTCGTGAATTTTGATAAGTTGAATAGCCTTGTATAGGACTGAGAGCAGCATTTCGCAAAGGGCGCAATATATGTTCCTACTGGCTTTTCAAGATAATCTATGACTTGCAAGACAAAATGGATATGATCGGGCATTATGACATATCGCTTTATCTGTAATTTCGGATTCTTCCTTGGAATTTCGAGCAACTCATTCTTCACACACTCCCCAAGTTCGGTATTCTGTGGGATAATCATATCTCTTCTGCGAAGCATTTCATTGCTTGGCCGAGGGATATCTGATAATCTTGGAGAGCCAGGATAAGCCGTAATAGTGATGTGATAGTATCCGGGAGCTTTATAATCATGAAAATCCGCTCGCGGAGCTTTTATGCTTTTATTTTTGCTTGGATTAAGATTATGAGCGGGGATATTCATGGCAATTCGATTATCAATTCATTTGGCGGCTAAAGCCGCTCCCAGTAAAAGAGAAGAAAGCTGCTTCTCTTTTACTGGTTTCGGCTTTAGCCGAATTTAAAAAAAGCCGAAGCTTGATTTGCTTCGGCTTTCAGTGACCCCGGTGGGGCTCGAACCCACGACCCAATGATTAAGAGTCATTTGCTCTACCAACTGAGCCACGGAGTCATCTCTATTTGCTCTCGGGCGTTGCTTCCCGATTGCGAGTGCAAAATTACTACATTTTTTTGAATCCACCAAATTTTTCTGCAACTTTTTTCAAAAAACTTCCTGTTTTTTCAAGTCACTTGTCTTTCCCATGCTTGTCTCTCTTGTTTTCTACCCTTCTGCATTTGCCATTACTCAACTTTCGTGAGTTCTCAAAATCTTACGCAAAGGACGCAGAGGCTCAGAGTTTCAATGCTTCAAAAAAATTCATATTTCAACTACAAAAATCGTTGAAAATATTTGCTCAACTGCAAAAATAGTTGTAACTTTGCAGCGAGAGCTTTGATAAACGAATATTAAAAGATATAATATGGAAAAATCAAACGACAAGAAGCCACGTCTTACCGCAAAGGAAGAGGAAGCAATGAGAATACTTTGGGAGTATGGTCCCCTTTTGGTGAAGGAAGTGGTAGAATATCTTCCCGATCCCAAACCTCATATCAATACAGTATCGACCGTAATAAGAGTGCTTGAAAAGAAGGGATATGTGAGTCATGAAAAAGAAGGCGGCACTTACCGCTACCATCCCCTGCTCGAAAAGGACAGCTATAAAAAGACCACACTCATGGATATGCTCAAGAATTATTTCGACAATAATTTCAAGAGTCTTGTCTCCGCGCTCGTAGAGGAAAAAGAGCTAACAGATGAGGAAATAAAAGAATGTATTGACATCATTGAAAAGAAAAAACAATAATTATGGGACCATTAGCAGCCTTCTCTATCAAAAGCGCTCTTCTGCTCGCCCTATTGTTGACATTATACATATCGACACTTGGGCGACTTAAAGCAGCCAATATACGCCGCTTAGCCATTTTATGCATTTGCATCTTATCCCTCATTCTACCCATTTCCTTCGATTATGGATTTCGCGATGATAATATTGAAAAAACAATAGATTTAACATTGCCCACACCTACTTTAATTATCAGCGAAGTCTCCATTCATCCTATTTACACCATCATTGCTATGGCTATTACAATAGGCATATTTATTGCTACTATTGGATCAATCATCGGACTTGTAAGATTGCTAATGGTGGATAAAAGGACTGTATACCTACATGGCCACAAACTCAAAGTTCTCACTAATGGACACTCCTCTCCTTTCTGCTTCTGCGGAAGCATATATATTTCTGAGGAGGATTTCGACCAACTGCCGGAAATGATACTTGCCCATGAGAACAGCCACATCAGCCACTTGCATTTCATAGATCTATTTATCGGCAGGATACTTCTGATAATACAATGGTGGAATCCAATGGCATGGCTATTGAGCAAGGAAATGCAACGAGTTCATGAATATCAAGCCGATAGTGATGTGCTGGAAGCCGGCTATGACTGCAAGGAATATCAATACTTGCTATTAAGAAGAGTTGTTGGGGACACGAGATATAGTCTGGTAAGCGGTCTTAAACACAACGAATTAAAAAACAGATTGAAAATGATCAATCGTGAAAAAACAGACAGCAAAATAATCATATTTCTTATGATGCTCATTCCAGCCTCATTAGTCACACTTGCCATACCGGTTTCTCCAGTGATTTTATCAATAAACGACCATTTCTCTCCAATTAGTTTTGAAACACTACGCCACACACCAAGCGAAAGTTCAAAACAGACATTGGAAGGGCAGCCCGACATAATTGTAAACGGCACTCAGGTCCCATATAAATCTATAGAGAGAATTAATACAGAAGCCATCGAGCGGATAGAAGTGTGGAAAGATAAACCAGAGCATCCCCATGGAGTGGTTCAGATAGAGACAAAACCAGGCTATGACATTGACAATCTCCGGAGTACAGATAAAATAGATAATATAGAAATCCTTGGAGTCGGCATAATAAGAAAAGAACAATAACAAAATATTAAAATCTTATGAAACAAATCATTGCATCCGCCATACTCATGGCGGCAGGCGTGGCGTATGCCTCTTCGCCGGCACTTTACGAGTGCATCTACCGTTACGACATGAAAGGGAACTCCGGAGGCAAAGAGTTTTCCGAAACGTCTGACTGCATTCTCCTTATAGGTGAAGATCAAGCGAAATTCTACGATTATTCCTCATTTCGTCTTGACTCGGTGTCTGCGATAAAGGGAGTATCAGACGACGTCTTAAATAAATACAAGGAGCAATACCTTATGAGTAAGTCTTTTTTCGATCAGGAAGTAAATACTTCATTGAAGGATGGCAAAATGACTTTATTCTGCGATATGGCACCTGAGAGATATAAATACGAGCAAAATCTCCCTTTGATGACATGGGATGAAACGGATGAGACATCCAACATCTGTGGATATCAGTGCAGAAAAGCCGTGGGCGAATACGGGGGCAGAAAATGGCAGGCATGGTATGCAGAAGAGATAGCGATTCCATTTGGACCTTGGAAGATATGTGGGCTTCCAGGTCTTGTACTTAAAGCCTCCGATGAATCCGGCAATCATGAATTTGAGGCCATTGCTTTCCGGCAGGGTAACGGTGAGTTTGCTCCGTCTAAAATTCCAAATCAAATTTCGATTGGGCATGAAAAATTCATTGAGCTAAAAAATGAATATGACAAAAATCCGGAGGCATCAATCAATCCGGAGAGCATAAGTGCCATAGAGGTTACTAAGGATGGCAACATACTTATCAACGGCGTTAGAAGCAGATTGAACAAAAACAAAGCAATTCCATTAGAGTATACTGCCTCGGAATTGAACGGTAAGAAAAAGAAGAAATCTTCTAAGACTATGAAAAATAGTCTGAATGATGCATTCGATAATATTGAAGTGATCGGGGCGGAGACAATACCTCGATAATCATAATTCCGAATACACTTTAACTCAACTTTCGCAAGTTCTCAAAATCTCACGCAGAGGCCGCAGAGGCGCAGAGTTTCCATGCTTTGGAAAGCTTCGCGTCGCGGTTTTGGCAAGCTCGCAATGGAAACGGGCTGCTTCGCATCGCCCAGAGCACGCAGAGAATAAGCGCAGTTCCTGCGCTAAAGGATTGGAACTTAAGGAAATTGAGCTTGCAAAACTTAAACACTTTAATATGTCAAGAATATGTCGAGGCTGATGGCGATATTTTGTCTGAGTCTCCTTCTTTCATTCAGTGTCAGAGGGGAGGGGGTAGCCGTTATATCCGGAATAGTCAAAGATGGAGGCGGAAAAGCGCTTAAATCTGTAATGATACGTGCGACTTTTAACGGAAAGACCGGGCCGTTCGTCATGACCGATGCGAATGGTGCTTACACTCTCCGTATCGAATCAGACGAGAGCACAATTAACTTGAACTTCAGCAAGCTTAGCTACGAGCAAGAAAAAGTGACTGTAGAGAATAAGTCGCAACGCCTTGACGTGACATTGTCGAAAAGAGCGGAGCCACTTCCGGAGGTGACGGTCAGCACTCCGGAAGTGCGTCTTCGTGGCGACACGCTTTCTTTCCTTCTTGCAGCCTTTGCCGGGAAAGACGATGTGTCGCTTAAAGATGCACTGAAGAAAGTTCCTGGTGTTGAAGTAGCTTCCTCCGGGGAAATAAGCTATAATGGGAAAAAGATCTCCAACTTCTATATAGAGGGAATGGATCTGATGGGAGGAAAATATGATATCGCCACCACCAACATCCCTGCCTCCTACGTAAACGCCATTGAGATCCTCAACAATCATAAGGACAAGAAAATCGACCGAGATCTATTCTCCGACAAAGTAGCCTTGAATGTGCGCCTTAAGCCAAAAGCCAAGTTCCGCCCTACCGGCACCTACAGTGCTTCGGCCGGAGTTGGGGAAATCCCGATTCCATTAGCTGCCTCTGGAGCGGGAATGATGTTTCGCGATAAATTACAATCAATCCTCACACTCAAAGGAAGCGATATAAAGGAATTCTCACGAAGAGAATCGCATCGCTTCCTTGATGCTGGGGGAGGAGAGTGCGAAGACTATGCAGGAAGTATTTTGGGCAGATTATCTGCTTCGAGTCCACCCCTATCTCGCAGCCGATGGATAAAACCGATAGATGCGTCAGCCACGACAAACTTCATTATCAAGATAAGCGACGACGTTACCCTGCGCACGGATGCTGGATATTCATTTCAGAAAACAAGATATGACTATTCAGACTCGCGTTTCTATTTCGATGGGAACCACGATATAGTGATCGATCAGTTTTCACAGCCACAGACTTGGAGTCATACTCCGTCACTTTCGTTGGAATATAAAATGGATAAAGATAATATCTATTTTGTAAATTACTTTACTGGAACTGGCTCTTTCTCAACGGATGTCAATCACATAGCCACTGCAGGGAGTGAGATAATAGAAAAAGAGAGACTACAGAATTTCGACATACGCGATAAATTGCATTGGAGTTGGAAAAAGAACAAATGGCGTTTGAATTTCAGCTCCTCACTGGAATTGAATTCCACGCCCCGGGGCTACATTGACATATCAGGAAAGATAGCGGCGTCATCTTCAGAAGATGGATACTCTCCCAACCTTCTCCAACAAGCCCGCAGCTACACGCTGAATATCAAAGAAGAAGCGTATGCCATGAGGGAATTCAAACGTTCACACATATTTATCCCAATAGATTTCTATTATACTAATTACAAAATACGTACCGCCCTATCCAATATGCAGTTTGGTAATAGACAAGCAACTGAAGTCGCCAACAGAATTAGCAATCAACTGGATGGGTATACGACGAACATCTCGACATCTCCATCCTATCAGTACACTTCTCCCTACGATAAGTTTTTTGCAAGAGTTTCTCTGCCTATCACCTTGCAACACATCAACTGGAACAATTCCGGCTCCCGACCCGCTGAAAAAATTGGCACTCACCTACTCTTGTCTCCTTCGATCTATCTGACATATCAGCCTACTGCAAAGTCATCATTCAGGCTTCAGGCTTCATATAAAAACAGTATAGGCGATATACTTGATCTTCTGACTGCCCCTACAATGCGCGATTACCTTTCAACAAACTTTCATTCTGGACTTCTTTCCAAAAGAAAAAGCCTCAATGCTTTGCTACATTATGACTTCAAACTGCCATTGAGTTTCTGGTATTTCAATGCGGAGGTATCCTATAGCAACATAAGAGAGAATCTCATATCCAGTCAAAATATAAGTGAAGGCTTGATAGAGTCGTCTGATTTTGTCATGCCTCATAACAATGAAATGATAAATGCCGCCCTCGGAATTACCAAAAACATACGATCTATCAATACTAAAATATCACTAAAAGGAGGCATCGAAATGATAGGCAACAAATTAGAGCAAAATGGACAACTTGTAGGCTATCGGAGCGGGAATATTTTTATCAATCCGACAATTTCGAGCCAACCTATAAGTTGGTTTGGATTGAACTATGAAGGATATCTATCCTCTATCTATTCCAACTATCTTGGAAGAAAGCAATCATTTGATTCCCAAAGCCACAACCTTGGAGTCTCATTCTATCCTTTTGGAGGATTTCAGATAAAGCTAAACTCAGAAATTATCCGCAAGGAGATCGAAGAGAAGCGCCACCAGACAGTGTGTCTATTCGACATAAGGATTGCCTACAAATTCAAAAAGATGAGGATAACATGCGACCTTTGCAACCTGCTCAACCGCAAAAGTTATTCTTACACGATCTTTAACGGCATCGACCGATTCTCATACAACTATCATCTCCGGGGTCGCGAGCTCATTATGTCGATAGAATATCATTTGTAGATTTTTGGATGAAATGGTGGGATTTTTGTAAATTTTTATTAACTTTGCAACCTAATCAGAAAATCTATAGATTGTATCGGACATGAACTACACCATTATCGACTTCCTGTCGCTCCTTGGAGCCGTCTGCCTATTCCTCTATGGCATGAAGGTGATGAGCGAAGGCCTTCAGAAAGTTGCCGGAGACCGTCTCCGCAATATCCTCGGCATCATGACCAAAAACCGTGTCATGGGTGTCATAACCGGTATCCTCATTACGGCTTTGATCCAGAGTTCCAGTGCATCCACTGTGATGGTGGTCAGCTTCGTGAATGCCGGTCTCATGTCGCTTGCCCAGTCAATGGCAGTCATCTTCGGTGCGAATGTCGGCACTACTGTCACTACCTGGATTATCTCTGCTTTCTCATTTGAAGTAAGCATATCCGACTATAGCATAGTGCTTTTGGCAATAGCTGTGCCAATGATGTTCATGAAGAAAAGCACTTACAAGTCGCTTGGAGAGTTCCTCATTGGCTTCGTATTCCTCTTTATGGGTCTCGACCTCATAAGCGCATACGTCCCCAATCTCCAGGACAATCCTGAAATGCTTCATTTCCTATCCGACTATACCTCGCGCGGCTACGTTTCCGTCTTGATATTCTTCGCCATAGGTATTATTCTGACAATGGTTGTTCAGAGTTCCGCTGCCACTTTTGCCATCACGCTTATTATGTGCTCGCAAGGATGGATCTCTTTCACACTCGGGTGCGCTATCATCCTCGGTGGGAACATCGGTACTACAATCACTCCTATCCTTGCATCACTGAGCGGTAACTTAGCCGCCAAACGAACTGCAATGGGACACGTGCTCTTCAATGTGTTGGGATCCATAATAGTACTCTGCATTTTCCATCCATTCATGGAGTTAGTGGCTGATATCACTGCATGGTGCACAGGAATAAATCCAAATGATATAGATGCGGCAATGGATGCCCAAATGGCCGGGAGCACCCTGATAGATCCGGCAGGAGGATTGACTTCAAAAGCACAGTCAGTAGTGGCATTCGGACTCGCAATGTTCCCGACCGTCTTCAATGCATGCAACCTATTGGTGATGATTTGGTTTACCAAGCAATATGTACAGATCGTATGCTGGATCATGCCTGCCAAGCATAAAGATGAAGAGGAGGAATTCTCACTCAAATATATCAACCACGGTCTTCTTCAAGCTTCCGAGCTCAATATCACTCAAGCTCAGAAGGAAATCGAGATGTATGGCGTGCGTGTAGGACGAATGCTTGAAATGGACAAGGAAATCGTGCATTTGCAATCTGACGACTCAAAATATTCAGAAGTCTACTCTCGTCTGGAGAAATATGAGGATATCTCTGACAAGATGGAAATTGAGATAGGCAACTACCTGAATAAAGTATCTGAAGGTCGCCTCTCCCCTAACGGTAAGATGCGCATTGCCGGTATGCTCCGCATCATCAGCGAGATAGAATCAATCGCTGATTGCTGCTTCAATGTCGCAAAGACTACTCAGCGTAAGCTTCAGAACAATGTAAAGTTCCCAGAGAACATTGACAAGGAAATAGATCACATGTTCGGACTCGTCGACCAGGCAATGGAGAATATGCTTCAGATACTTAAGGAAATGGAAAGCCCGGATGAGTCAAAGATCATCAAGGCCTACAACTACGAGCGCGAAATCAACAACTACCGCAACCAGCTCCGCGACACTAACATCGCCAACATCAACGACCATCAGTATGACTTCCAAGATGGTATCTTCTTCATGGACCTCATTGGAGAATTGGAGAAGATGGGCGACCAGATTATCAATGTAGTTGAGGGCGTGAAGCATCAGTTCCGCGAGGAGACAGTGTAGTGAATAATGAATAGTGAATAGTGAATAGTTAATAGTGAACAGTGAACAGTTAATAGTGAATAGTTAATAGTGAATGGCAGTAGAGAGATATTGCGTCATAATGTGCGGAGGGGCTGGAACTCGTTTCTGGCCCTTCAGCCGTGAATCACGGCCAAAACAGTTTATCGACTTCTTCGGTACAGGTCAGACACTTCTGCAGATGACTGTAGAGCGTGTGCTACGTCTCGTGCCGGAAGAACATATCATCATACTTACCAACGAGCGATATGCAGACACTGTCCGTGAGCAAGTGCCTGGAATTGCACCGGAGCATATCCTTCTTGAGCCGGCAAGGCGCGACACAGCCCCGGCTGTGCTTTGGGCGGCACATCACATCGCAGCACGCAATCCCGAAGCTTCTTTTGTAACTCTACCAGCCGACCATGTAATCCTCAAGGAGACAGCTTTCCAGGAAGCATTGCGTAAAGGGTTTGACTTCGTCGAGACAGCCGATCGGCTCCTTGCGCTCGGCACTCCGGCAAAATCGCCAAACACATCTTATTCTTACATACAGAAAGATGACGATATCGCTGACAATGTATATCATATCAAGACTATTGCAGAAAAGCCCGGTCATGAAATGGCTGAGATATTCGTCAACTCTGGTGAATTCCTTTGGAATGCCGGCATTTATCTTGGAAAGGCGAAGTCTGTGATAGCTGCTTTCAACCGTGATATGCCGGATATGGCCTCGCGCTTTGATGTTACAGCAGACAATTACCGTGGAGCGCGAGAGATGGAATTTATCTCAGATATTTATCCGAAGACCTCTTCCCTACCTGTGGAATACGCGATAATGGACAGAGCCAAGAATGCATACGTATTGGAAGCAGAACTCGGATGGAGTGATCTTAGCACCTGGAATGCGCTTCACGCCATATCGCCAAAGAACAAGGAAGGGAACGTAACCCAGAACTGTAGAGCCCTCCTCTACGACAGTAAAAACTGTATTGTGGCAGCTGAAGGAGACAAGGTAATGGTAGTGGCAGGACTGAAAGACTATATTGTTGCCGATACCTCCAGTGCTCTCCTAATATGCCCAATAGAAGCTGAGCAGCGAATCCGCAACATCGTCAACGACATCCGCGAACGCTATGGCAATGATTTAATTTAACACAATATACTCCACCAATAGAAATAGGCTCCAACACCGAATTTTGACTCTAAACAACCCATGAAAAAACTATCAATGGCAGTTTTATGCGCAATAGCAGCTCTCTCAGGTTGCAACGACAAAGTCTCCGACATCGACTCTCGAGTGAACGACCTTTACGACCGCATGTCGCAAGAAGAACGCATCATGCAGCTACGTAGCTGTATGATGGACGACCTCTTAGACGAAAATGGGAATCTTGACCCTGCCAAATGCGACTCACTTATACCCAACGGCATCGGTCATTTCTGCCAGTTCGCCAGTCAAAAACCCCTTGACCCCAACACTCTGCGTGATAGGGTTGCGGCAATGCAAGACTGGCTAATCAAAAATACTCCCAACGGAATCCCTGCTCTCTTCCACGAAGAAGTGCTTTCCGGCGTAAATACCCTTGGCTCAACCATCTATCCTCAACAGATAGGCCAAGCCTGCTCCTTCAATCCCGAACTTGCTGAGCTAAAGACTCTTCAGACTGGCAATGTCCTTCGCGAGATGGGTGGTGTGCTCTCTCTTTCCCCAATGGTCGACGTTTGTCGTGACCCTTCCTTCAACCGTCTTGAAGAATCCTACGGAGAAGATGATTATCTCTCTGCAGTGATGGGCGTAGCATTCGTCAAAGGTCTTCAGCAGGGCGACCTCAAGAAAGGAGTAGGTGCATGCTCCAAACATTATCTTGGCTATGGTGGTGGCGGAGATGCCGACGAAAAGGAAATGATGGAAGAAATACTCCTTCCTCATGAGGCGATGATCCGCACTGCCGACAGCAAAGCCGTGATGCCCGGTTATCATGCTGTCAGAGGCACCAATTGTGCCGCTAACGACTGGATTCTTCGTGACATTCTCCGTGATTATATCGGATTTAACGGTATGGTGGTCAGCGACTACACTGCCATAGATCAACTCCCTGGCAAAGACAACACCGAAAGAGCCGCAATGGCAATCAACGGTGGAACGGATGTAGATTTCTGCAACGGTACCTGTTATGCAAATCTCCAGGAAGCTATCGACAATGGGCTCGTTTCACAAGAAACTTTCGAAAAAGCCGTAAAAAATGTGCTTAAATACAAGATGGAAGCCGGTCTATTCGACAAGGATGCATATTTCTACAGCAAAGAAGACATAAAGCTCGACACTCCCGAAGAGCGCCAGACTGCCTACGACATAGCATCTCAATCCGTAGTCCTTCTCGAAAACAATGGTGTCCTTCCTATAAAAGATAATGAGAAAGTCTTCGTTACTGGTCCGAACGCCAACTCGATGTGGGCAATGTGCGGCGACTATTCCTTCCCAAGCATGAATTATTTCTGGAAGATGCGTATGGACGAAGTGGATAATCCACATATCGTAAAACTTCTTGAGGGTCTGAAATCCCGTAAACCGGAAAATGTTGAGATTTCATATTCTCGTGGTTGCGACTGGACCGACACAATTGAGACAAAATTCAACAAATTTGGTGATGAACGTGCATGGGAATACAAGACTCTTCATCGCAAGGTTGAGTCCGGAGAGAAGGCCGATAGAGAAGAGGCTCTTAGATTAGCAAAAGAAGCCGATGTAATCATAGCGGCGATGGGAGAAAATGTTATGCTCTGTGGCGAAAACCGCGACCGTCAGGGTCTCAAACTCCCCGGACGGCAGGAAGAATATGTCAAGGAGCTTATCGCAACCGGCAAACCTGTAGTGCTTGTCCTCTTCGGAGGACGAGCCCAAGTAATTTCCGATATAGCCGACAAGTGCGCAGCGATAATTCAGGCATGGTATCCCGGCGAGGAAGGAGGAAACGCTTTGGCCGACATCCTATATGGAAAAATCTCTCCATCTGGAAAACTATCTGTAAGCTATCCCAATACGGAAGTCTACGGGCCTCTCTGCTATCTCTATTCAGCAGAAAAAGATCCCAGGGTAGCATGGGAATTCGGCTACGGAAAGAGTTACACCACTTTTGCCTACGACAACCTCACCGTCGATAAGGACGCTTCAACTGCATCCGATGGCATCAAAGTATCTTTCGACGTAAAGAATACCGGCAATATAAAAGCCGACGAGATTGCGCAGGTATATCTTTCTCCTGCTGATGGAAACAACAACATCCGTCCAATAAAACTCCAAGGGTTTGCAAGAGTATCTCTCGTGCCTGGAGAAACAAAGAATGTAGAAGTGACACTCCGACCCGACCAATTCGGCTATTACACCAACGACGGCTCCCGCACCTGGAACATAAATCCCGGCATCTACACCGTCAAGATAGGGGCCTCCTCCCAAGACATCCGTCTACAAGAGAACATTACCCTCAAAGGGGACAAAGTAACAAAGTCCATCCGCGATAATTATTTCTCTCAAACTCAAATACAATAAATGATAAAGGACGCAGATTTGTGCGTCCTTTTTTGTTATAATTTACGCTCCCGGTGCCATGAAGTTGGAGAGTACATTCCCGGGCTTAGCTGAATCCATCATTTGCTGCGAGAAGGTGAACGAAGCTGCGTTCTCATCCGTCACTACCGACAAGAGCGCCGGACCTTTTGCAGCAAGCCATTGCTGCATAGCCGGCTCAAGCGCTTCCGGCTCATTAACTGTCCACGCCTCAAAACCTATCGCCTTTGCCATATCCGCAAAGTCAGGATTATGAAGCGATACCTCCGACGGATTGAACCCGGCGAGTTCCATCTCCCATTTCACAAATGCAAGAGAACGGTTGTCTGCAATCAGAATCTTCACCGGAAGACCATACTGTATGATTGTCAACAAGTCTCCCATAAGCATAGTCAGTCCGCCATCGCCGCTCAGTGAGATCACTTGCCTATCCGGACATGTGACAGCCGCGCCGATAGCCTGTGGCATGGCATTAGCCATTGATCCGTGAGTGAAGCTTCCTATCATGGTCCTACCCTCGGCAGCCTCAAGATAATGGGCAGACCACACGCAATTCATACCTGTATCGACGGTGAAAATGGCATCTTTGTCAGCCAGACGATTGAGCATATCGAATACATATTCCGGTCTTACGCAATCTTTCTTGCCCGGATTCTCTACCGGTTCATGCATCTTTGTCTTGATGGTGGCATAATCGGAAAGTGCCTTGTCAAGATGCGAAGAATCTGTCTTGGCATTGATTTTAGGCATAAGAGAATCGATGAAGAGTCCGGAATCAGAACGGACACCGAGTGTTGTGTGCCAGTGTATACCGATATTCTCAGGACGTACATCAACCTGGATTATCTGCTTCCCATCAGGCACAACCCCTGCGTATGGGAAGTTATTGCCGATGATGAGAATTACATCTGAACGGTCCATAGCATTCGTTGCTGACCACATTCCAAGGAATCCAAGATGTCCGATATAATTGGGGGAATTTTTGGTAAGCTCAAGTTGACTCTTGAATGTAGTGACGAGTGGAGCCTTCAGCTTGTCGGCAAGCGCAGCGAGTCTATCAGATACTTTTGCTGCCCCTGACCCGGCATAGATCGTCACATTCTTGGCATTGTTCAAAAGCTCTGCACACTTCTCAATCTCTTCTTCTGAAGGACTGGAAAGGCGTTCCGTAATAAGAGGAGCTGCAACGGAACCCTCCGGCACAGCTTCACTGTTGATGTCGCCCGGAATTGCCACTACAGCCACTCCCCCGCGTGACACTGCAGCCTGCATACCTGCCTGGATCATCGGCGGAACCTGACCGGGACTTACCGCCATCTGATTATAGACACTGCAATTTTCAAAAAGAAGCTCAGGTTTTGTCTCCTGGAAATACTGAGTGCCTATCATTGTAGAAGGACAAGTAGACGCTATCGCCAAAACGGGAGCGAACGAACGCTTCGCATCATAAAGACCATTGACAAGATGCACATGTCCCGGACCACTGCTACCGGCGCATACAGCAAGCTTACCGGTAAGTTGTGCCTCCGCACTCGCCGCAAAAGCTGCCGATTCCTCATGGCGCACATGAATAAACTTGATGCGCCCATCTTTGGAAATCGCATCCGTAAGAGCATTAAGACTGTCGCCTGTGATGGCATATATGTTTTTTACTCCGGCATCAGCCAGAGTATCCACTAAAAATTGTGATACATTTTTCTTGGGTGTTGAGCTGTTTTCCATAATTTATTATAAAGTAATACTATATAGTCAACACTCAAAAGAACTATTGGTTCATTCCTCTTCAAACAATGGGCTCCTATAACATTGATTTGCCTATCGAAAATGAAGACTTTTAGCTGCGCTTATTTAGGTGAGCGCAGCAAGCAGATAGTGCGTTTGCACAGGATTATCCTGGGTCTGCGCTTATTTTCTTCGATGAGTAAAAAATAACCCTTTGTACTTAGATATTAATCATAAATTTTTTGTATCTTTGCAAGGTAATATACTGAGGAGATAAAAGAATACATTAAAATTGAGAATTTTGGACCAATCAGCAATGTGGGGATATCTGAAATCAAACCATTTACGGTATTGATTGGGAAATCGGCAACCGGCAAAAGCACTATCATGAAGGTAATAGCATTATGCCGATATATATATAAACTTGCTAACATACGTTCTTACTATCATCTCTCTAATATCACAAGATCTCCATTCCGCATTGATTTCAAGGCGCTTATGCGAGAAAACGGACTTGACGGGATGCTAAAATCGTCTACACGTATCGTATATTCTGTTTCCTTCGATGATGCGAAGCGATATTCAATAGAATATTCTGATAAGAAACTTCATTCTCTTCCCAATGTCAATATTGATAATTTGGTATTTCTCAAAGGTGTCTTTGTTTCAGAAAATAGGAATGCGGTTTCATCTTGCCTTGGAAGCAGTCTTGAGCGACGCAGCATGAGCATGGGATTTTATTTTGACGAGACTCTGAAATTATTTTTGGATGCGACAGAAGCTGTAAAGGATATGGAAATTCCATCAATTGGAGTTCATCTTGCTATATCGAAATCCAGTAACGGACAGATTCAGTATATTCTTCGTAATAATGGAGCCAATGGAGATTCATTTAAATTAAAGGAAGCCTCCAGTGGTATGAAATCTACAGTTCCTCTTGTTGTGATTGTCAATTATATGGCAAGAAAATTTAATTTCAAGGATGCTTATAGACGTTCTGTAATTGACTATTTATTGAAAGCTGATAGATTGACTGATTTCAGACCTGCTACCGAAGTGGATGGACTATTTCCTATGGTTTCTATACATGTAGAGGAGCCGGAATTAAGCCTTGATCCAGATTCTCAGATCTTATTACAAAGCAATATTGTGGACACGTTGTTTCATAAAGCCTCCAATGACCGGGCTTGCAAATTTATGTATGCCACTCATAGCCCATATCTTGCGAATCATATTAACTTGCTTATGGCGCAGTGGGAACACAATCAAGAGACTGGCATAAATCAAGAATATGTAGAAGTATATTTGACAGAGACTGACGGCACTATGCGCTCTGTAATGGTTAGAGATGAAAACGGTCGAAGAATAGTCGATTCAGAATTCCTATCCAAGGAAATCGAAAATCTTTACACTGATTATTATTTACTCCGCCAATGATAGCCCTTCATCGCCTTATAGTCACAGCGGTAATGCCTGCTAAAGTACGCCCCGCTGAAGCTTACATTGATATATGCTGACCCCTAAAACATACATCAAAAACTTGCATATTCAATTTTTTATTAGTAACTTGCGCCCAATACAAAAATCAACCTTCATGATTAGCGCTTTCATTAACATTTTCCTTGCTTTGATTTTAGGGATAATGCCTTCATTCGAACGCTCTTCGAATGAAGCAGAAGACAGCACTGTCATCCCGACTCCACTAATGCCTTCTACCAAAATAATGCAGAAAGATGATCCTGACACTATTCTAATCGCCGGAAAAGAAACACTTGTCTACTATTCAAAAGCTCTTGATCGGCAACCAGAATTTTGCCCTGATGGAAATGAAGGCATGCTGAATTTTTTAAGCGCAAATATTAAATTTTCTACCTCTTGCTATCAACCTGAAGGAAGAGTGGTCGCAAAATGTCTTGTCACTGAAGAGGGAAAAGTTGAAAGAGTTGAGATAATTCAGTCGCTTGCTGAATATGAAGACAGAGAGGTCGTGCGACTTGTATCAATGATGAGATTTAAGCCGGCAATCCTTAATGATCAGCCGGTAGCAACCTGGTTTTTTTTACCCATAAGCATCAGAAACAGAGAGTCGCACTAATCTCCTTAAAGCCACTTAACAATGCTCAAATGTTGATTTTGTTTATGTTTGGATAAATTGCCTTTATTATTGGCTGTGGTCAGATGGCAAACCTGACGAATAAAATATCCCATCTATCTATTACGACTATTCATTATAACTTTACATTCCAACTTGACATACACTAATCGAATGATTTCCAAAAGTGCATATTTTTACCCACTTTTGGAAATTATTCGA